>NZ_CP015880.1:3305000-3605000 GCF_000697965.2 Ensifer adhaerens
TGGTCCTCAAGCGCCGCGCCGCCGTCGACAGTTGCCCGGTGCGGGCCACCGCCAGAAAGAACTGCAGATCGTCCCAGGTGAAATTCGGATTCATGCTTACTCCCCGTCTGTCCGAAAATGAACAGATCCTGTTTTGCAATTTACGGTTCCGGACGCTTGCATCCAAGCGGTTTTTTCCCGATTGTACGCGTCAGAGCGGACATCTGAGGAGCATGTTTGGCCAAATATGAACAGACCGAAACGAACGCCCCCGGCGGCCACCATCCGGCGCCGGAGTATTCCTGCGTTCGTTCGCGGCGGCTGGCGGTTCAGGACGAAGACAAGATGACGAAGCTCAAGAATGCGGCGCCGGGGCGCGGCTGAAGGAGCGATGTCGCCCGAACCCGGGATCTGAAGGGTCGCGCCGTACATATCGAGGGAGAACCATGGACATATACGACTTCATCGTCGTTGGGGCAGGTAGCGCCGGCTGCGTGCTTGCCAACCGCCTTTCGGAAAACCCGGGGCATCGCGTGCTGCTGCTCGAAGCCGGCGGCCGCGACAACTACCATTGGATCCACATTCCGGTCGGCTATCTCTATTGCATCAACAATCCGCGCACGGACTGGTGTTTCACGACCGCAGCGGAAGAGGGCCTGAACGGCCGTTCGCTCGGCTATCCCCGCGGCAAGGTGCTCGGCGGCTGCTCGTCGATCAACGGCATGATCTATATGCGCGGCCAGGCTGAGGACTACGACCACTGGCGCCAGCTCGGCTGTACCGGCTGGGGCTGGGACGACGTGCTGCCGCTCTTCAGGAAATCCGAGGACCACTATCGCGGTGCCAACGAGATGCACGGCGCCGGCGGCGAATGGCGGGTGGAAAAGGCGCGCGTGCGTTGGGACGTGCTCGACGCCTTTCAGAAGGCGGCAAGCGAAGCCGGCATTCCCGAGACGCCGGATTTCAACCGCGGCAGCAACGAAGGCTCCGGTTATTTCGATGTCAACCAGCGTTCCGGCATCCGCTGGAACACCGCAAAGGCATTCCTGCGCCCGGCGCACAAGCGCGGCAACCTCACAGTTCTGACCAAGGCGCATGTGCGCAAGCTGATCATCGAGGGCGATCGCATCGCCGGCGTTGAATTCCAGCATGACGGCACAGTCAAGCGCGCCGGCGCAACCCGCGAAACTGTGCTCTCCGCCGGCGCGATCGGCTCACCCCATATCCTCGAACTCTCCGGCATCGGCCGTGGTGACGTGCTGCAGGCAAACGGCATCGAGCTTCGCCACGAACGCGCCGGCGTCGGCGAAAACCTGCAGGATCATCTGCAGCTCCGCATGGCCTACAAGGTCACCGGCGTGCCGACGCTCAACGAAAAGGCAAACTCGCTGTTCGGCAAGGCGTCGATCGGGCTCGAATATCTGCTGAAGCGTTCCGGGCCGATGGCAATGGCGCCGAGCCAGCTCGGCATCTTCACCCGCTCCGGGCCGGAAAAGGAAACGCCGGATCTGCAGTATCACGTGCAGCCGGTGTCGCTCGACAAGTTCGGCGAGCCGGTTCATTCCTTCCCGGCAATCACCGCCAGCGTCTGCAATCTGCGCCCGGAAAGCCGCGGATCGGTACATCTGAAGGGTCCGGATTTTGCCGCCGCGCCGGACATCAGGCCGCGCTACCTGACGGCGGAGGCCGACCGCGATGTCGCGGTCAGCGCCATCCGGTTGACGCGGCAAATCGTCAAGCAACCCTCGTTCGCCCGCTTCAACCCGGTCGAGTTCAAGCCGGGCCCGTCCTACGAGACCGAGGAGGACCTGAAGCGCGCGGCCGGCGATATCGGCACGACGATCTTCCATCCGGTTGGGACCTGCCGCATGGGCGCCGATCCGGAGAGCGTCGTCGATCCGGAACTGCGCCTGCGCGGTCTGAAGGGATTGCGCATCGCCGACGCCTCGGTCATGCCGACGATCACCTCGGGCAACACCAATTCGCCGACGATCATGATCGCCGAAAAGGCGGCGACGATGATCCTGGCAGTCAATCGCTAGGTGTCAGCGGCAAGGGCGGGCTGCACTCGGGCGTCCGCCGAAGATGCTGATTCCACGCCGGATTCGGCCAGCTAGCGGTGTCGGATAACGGTAAACTGGCCGAAAAGCGACGCGAAAAGCTTAAATCTCAGGCGTTGAGCCCCTATATCAGGTCCTGATGGCTCGGTTTGAGCCCAAGCAAGATTTAGGGGTTGTGATGGCAATGCAGCGATTTGGGCGTTTTGGACGAACTCTGGCAATGATGGCGATCGGCATGGTCGTTGCGCTGACCGTTGTGGACGTCGCCGAAGCGCGGCGTTCGGGCGGCGGCTTCGGTAGCCGCGGCACCCGCACCTTCTCGCAGCCGCCGGTCACCCGTACCGCGCCGACCAACGCGGCACCGATCGACCGTTCGATGACGCCGCGCCAGGACGCAGGCCCGGCCGCAACCAATCCGGCAGCCGGCCAGACGCGCCCGAACGCCACCCAGCCGAACGCCCGTCCGGGCTTCCTCAGCGGCTTCGGCGGTTCGCTGCTCGGTGGCCTGATGGTTGGCGGCCTCATCGGCATGCTGATGGGCGGCGGTTTCGGCGGTGCTGCCGGCTTCCTCGGCCTGATCGTGCAGATGCTCCTGATCGGTGGCCTGATCATGCTCGCCATGCGCTTCTTTAACCGCAACCGCCAGCAGACAGCCTATGCCGGCCCGTCCGAGCGCTCGTCGGGCCAGCAGCCATCGAACGGCATGCCGTCGTTCAAGATCCCGAGCATCGGCGGCGGCCAGGCAAGCGGTCAGGCGCAGGCTCGACCCCAGGCAGCCCCTCAGGCGGCGCCCGTCACCGACGGCCCGGCCGATGAAATCGGCGTCCAGGGGTCTGACCTCGAGCAGTTCGAAAAGATGCTGAAAGACGTGCAGGCGGCTTACGCCGCGGAAGACTACGGCACGCTGCGTCGCCTGACGACGCCGGAAGCCATGTCGTACCTAGCCGAAGAGCTCAGCGACAACGCCACGAGCGGCGTCAAGAACGATGTGCGCGACGTGCACCTCGTTCAGGGCGACGTCGCCGAAGCCTGGTCGGAAAACGGAACCGAATTTGCGACCGTCGCCATGCGCTACGAGAGCATCGACGTCATGCGCGACCGCACCACCGGCAAGGTGATCAGCGGCGATCCGGACAATCTCACGGAAGCCGTCGAGCTCTGGACTTTCGTGCGCAAGCCGGGTTCCGAATGGCAGGTTTCGGCGATCCAGGGCGTCAGCCACGACTGACGCGCAGCAAAGCCTATAAAAAAGGCCCGGTCGGCATCTCCGCACCGGGCCTTTCCGTTTTCAGGCTTGTCCAATCACACGGCCGCGGGGGCCCCAGTCGGCGGCGCGAGGATGCCGGTGATCAGATCTCGCAGCCAGCGATGGGCGGGGTCGCCGTCGCGCCGCCGGTGCCAGATCTGCCGGAAGGCGAAGGGCGGGATCGCGAAGGGTGGCGCGAAGATGGCGAGCGGCCCGATCTCCCCGTCGCGGGGCAGGATCCGGCGCGCAACCGTAAGCACGAGATCGGTTCCGGGAACGAGACCCGGCGCCGCACTCCAATGAGGCAGGGCCAGCGCAATGCGGCGCTTGTGTCCAATAGCCGAAAGCGCAAGGTCGATCTCGTTGCCGGTATCGCCACGCAGGGAGACGAGAATATGCGGCCGCTGCAGATAGGCCGAAAGTTCCATCGTCTTTTCGCCGCCGAGGCTCGCGCGATCGGCCAGGCAGGCGAAGTGCTCCTCGAACAGCAATGATGTCCTCAGATCCTCGGCAAGCGTCGGGAAAACCCCGAGCGCCAGATCGATTTCGCCGTCGACGGCCTGTGCCATCATCACTTCGCGGCTTGCCTGGCTGACGAGGAGATCGACGTTCGGCGCCTGCCGGCGCAGCACGGTCATCAGTTGCGGCAGCAGCACAAGCGCAGCGTAGTCGGACATCGCCAGCCGGAAGACGTGGGGCTCGCGCGCCGGATCGAACGGATGAGACCCCATGAGCAGACGCATATGCGCGAGCGCTTCGGCAAGCTGCGGCGCGATCTCCAGCGCCCGCACCGTCGGCTCGAGCTGGCCGCCATGGCGAACCAGCAAGGGATCGTCGAACAGAGCGCGCAACCGCGCCAGCGCATGGCTGACGGCAGGCTGGCTCTTGTTCAACCGCAGAGCCGCGCGCGAGACGTGGCGCTCCGCCAGGAGCGCGTCGAGCACCACGAGCAGGTTCAGGTCGATTGCGCCGAGATTATTCATCATACGAATATAGCACGTGAAAAATTGGAATTTCCATTCCCAAGATAGATGATGGAGGATCGCCGCAACAAAAAGGAAAAACAATGCCCAATCTCTCCTCCCTCCTGTTGCTTGCCGTGGCGATCTTCGCCGGCGCCGTCGTCCCCCTCCAGGCCGGCGCCAATGCCAACCTTGGCCGCCTCCTCGGCCATCCGCTCTGGGCGACGGTCGTCTCGCTCGGCGTCAGTCTCGCGCTCATCCTGCCGATGCTGATTGCCTTCCGGGCGCCGTTGCCCAGCCTGGCTGTGGCATTCAAGGGTCCGTGGTGGATCTGGATCGGCGGCCTCGCCGGCGTGATCTACATCACCGCGGCTCTCCTCCTTGCGCCGAAGCTCGGCGCGGCAAGCTTCATTGTCGCCGTCATCGCCGGCCAGATGGCCATTTCCATGTTGATCGATCACTACGGCCTGATGGGTTTCCCGCAAAAGCCGGTCAATGCGGCGCGGCTGACCGGCCTGTTCTTCATCGTCGGCGGCATGGTGATCACCCAGATCGCCAATGTCACGCCGGCCTTGGCCAACGCGCCGCGATAGCACAGAGCCGCATCTCGGCAGCGGCAGCCATGACGATCAAGGCTGCCGCTTGTCACCTGAGAAGCACCCATGGTAAATGGCTGACCATGTCGAGCGAACCCGATTTGATGGCCTGATTTGCCCCGCAAGGCGGGGTTTGCATCTGTGAGCCCAGAACCGTCCGCCTCTTGCGCGGGCTTATCCTGTTCGCGTTCGATCTCATCAAACCTGCCCAATACAGCAGACCCGAGATCGATTGCGTCTCATCGGGCTCTCCTATGGACAAATCCAATCTTTGGGGCGTTGCCGCCTTCCGGCGCATCAGCCTCGTCCTCACCGTCGATTCCTTCTGCTCCTGGATGCTCGTCGCCGCGCTGCCGCTCGTCGTTGCACGCCGCTTCGGCGCCGGTGCGGAACTGGTCGGCAGTCTTGCCTTGCGTCTGCTGCCGAGCCTCCTGCTTGCGCCGATCGTCGCCTCGCTCCTACGGCGCAGCGGCCCGCAGCTTCCGGTGCTGTGCTGCCTGTCGGTGACCGCCATCGCCATTCCCGGCCTTGCGTTCGCGCCGGACGCAATGACATTGCACGTGATCGTCCTGGTCATCGGCGCTGCGGACGCGGTGGTCACGCCGGGTCTGTTGATGCTGCGCGCCGCCGTCGTTCCAGCCGGCCGCAACATGGAGGCCAACACCGCCTTCCAGGCGATCGACCGCTTCGCCAAGATTTTCGGTCCGCCGGCGGCGGGTCTGGCAGCTGCCTCCACCTCGATCGTGACAACCCTTCTTGCGCTGTCCCTTGCCCAGATCGGGGCAGCCCTTCTGCTGGTGCTTCAACCACGCGACAAGCCGGGGCAAGAGAACGCGGCACCCTCGCACGCATCGGGCTTCGGACGGGAAACCCTTGCGATGTTTCGCGAAAACCCCTTGCTCTGGGCTTTGCTGCTCCCGGCCTTCGGCTACATGGTCTCGCTCGGGACACTGCAGCCGTTCCTGTTCTGGCTCAGTCGTGACCAGTTTCATCTCGGCCCGGAGATGTGGACCTTGCTTCTGGCGGCACAGGGCGCCGGCGCCCTGATTGGTGCTGTCGTCTCGCACCGATTGGCGGGAGCTTTGACCAGTACGCAGGCGCTGCTTCGCGCCTATCTTCTCTCCAGCCTGCTCGAAGGCCTTTCGTCCTTCGCGCTGATTTTTGCCCCCAACTCCCTGGTGGCCAGCGGACTGCTGATCGTCGGCGGCATACCGGAGATGATCGCTTTCGCTACCTACTTTACCCTCCTGCAACGCTGCCTGTCCCTGGAGCGCCAGGCAGTGTTTTACGCCGTGAGCTTGCCACTCATGGATGCCTGCTTGATCGCCGGCATCGTCTCGGGAGCCTTCTATACCAGCAATCTCGTGACCCTCGGGCAGTTCTGGCTCTTTGCCAGCGCCTGCGTCGTGCTTCCGGTTCTGCCGTTCCTCGCGTGGCGCGGGTCGGCGACCGACCGTCAGAGCAGTGTCTCGCGGCAAAAAGATCAACGCCAGCCGTAACTTACGGCTGGCGTGTTTCGCTTTGACTGGCCATACTCGCACCGGGCTATAAAGGGGTATTGCATGCAGGACCGGTTGTTCATCGATGGCAAATGGGAAAAACCGCGGCGCGGCGGCACGCTCGACGTGATCGATCCGGCGACGGAGGAGATCATCCATCGTGCGCCTGCGGCAACCTACGAAGACGTGGACAGGGCCGCAAAAGCGGCCCGCATCGCCTTCGACAGCGGCCCCTGGCCAAAACTTTCGGGCAACGAGCGCGCCGCCTATCTGCGTGCAATCGCCGCCAAGATCGAGGAAAAGCGCCACTCGCTGGCCCGGCTCGAAGTCGCCGACAACGGCAAGCCGCTGCCGGAAGCATTGTGGGACATCGACGATGCCGCAGGCTGCTTCCGCTATTATGCCGGTCTCGCCGAGGAACTGGACACCAGCCCTGAGGAGGCGATCGCCGTCGGCGACAGCCGCTTCACGTCACGCGCCGTGCGCGAACCGCTCGGCGTCGTCGGCGCGATCACCCCGTGGAACTATCCGTTGCTGATGGTGTCGTGGAAGGTGGCGCCGGCGCTGGCCGCCGGCTGCACCATCGTGCTCAAACCGTCGGAGCTGACACCGCTGACAGCACTTGAGCTCGGCGTCATCGCCGAGGAAGTCGGGCTGCCGGCCGGCGTGCTCAACATCCTCACCGGCACCGGCCAGGACGCCGGCCAGCCGCTGACCGAGCATCCGCTGGTCGACAAGCTTGCCTTCACCGGCTCCGTCGTCACCGGCCGCAAGGTGATGATGGCCGGTGCCCAGGACATCAAGAATGTCAGCCTCGAACTCGGCGGCAAGTCACCCTTCGTCGTCTTTGCCGACAGCGACATCGACAAGGCCGTCGAATGGATCATGTTCGGCATCTTCTGGAACCAGGGCCAGGTCTGCTCGGCGACCTCGCGCGTGCTCGTCGAGGAGTCAATCTACGAGACCGTCGTCAAGCGCCTCTGCGAAGAAGCGGCGAAGATCACCATCGGCAATGGTCTGGAAGACGGCACCCTGCTCGGGCCGATCGTCTCGAAGGGGCAGTACGACAAGATCATGGGCGCGATCGACCGCGCCCGCCAGGACGGCGCCACGGTGGCTGCCGGCGGCGGCCGCCCGGCCGGCCTCAACAGCGGCTACTTCATCGAACCGACGGTGCTGACCGATATGCGCGAAGACAGTTACGTCTGGCGCGAGGAGATCTTTGGTCCGGTCGTCTGCGTCAAGCCGTTTGGCGAAGAGGCCGACGCGATCCGCATGGCCAACGACAGCCGCTTCGGTCTTGCAGCCGCCGTCATGTCGGCCGACAGGGACCGCTGCGAGCGCGTCGCCCGCGCTTTTCGCGCTGGCATCGTCTGGATCAACTGCTCGCAGCCGACCTTCGCCGAAGCACCCTGGGGTGGCTACAAGCAATCGGGCATCGGCCGTGAGCTCGGCCGCTGGGGCCTCTCCAATTATCTGGAGACCAAGCAGATCACCAGTTTCGACGCCGACGAGCCCTGGGGCTGGTACATCAAGGGATAGCGCCGATCGGGGCGTGGAGGTCAGCGTCAAATTCCCTTCATGCGGCTGTGAAATAAGCCGACTAACGATGGCATCACGCAAAGTTGTCGTCGAACACACGCAATCCGGAGGGTCAGATGAACAGGTCGAACGACGAGATCGAAACGCAGGACTGGCTGGAAGCAGAACTGGCCGACACGCTCGACGAGGACTACGAACTCGAGCTTTCCGAACCGGCGCTGTCGGAAGAGATCCGCAAGATCTACCGCAAGAACCACCCGCCATCGATCCCGCGCATCGATTACTTCCGCTCGCTGCTGAAGTTGCAGTCGGAGCTGATCAAACTTCAGGACTGGGTGGTCCATCACAAGGAAAAGGTGGTGGTGATCTTCGAGGGCCGCGATTCCGCTGGCAAAGGCGGCGTCATCAAGCGCATCACCCAGAGGCTCAATCCCCGCGTCGTGCGTGTCGTCGCGCTGCCGGCACCGTCCGACCGCGAAAAGACGCAATGGTATTTCCAGCGCTACGTGCCGCACCTGCCGGCCGGCGGCGAGATCGTGCTCTTCGACCGCTCCTGGTACAACCGCTCCGGCGTCGAGCGCGTCATGGGCTTCGCCACCGAGGACCAGGTCGAGCAGTTCTTCGACGACGTGCCGGAATTCGAGCGCATGCTGGTTCGCTCCGGCATCCGGCTGGTGAAGTACTGGTTCTCGATCACCGACGAGGAGCAGCAGATGCGCTTCCTGGTGCGCATTCACGACCCGTTGAAGCAGTGGAAGCTGTCGCCGATGGATCTGCAGTCGCGGGTGCGCTGGGAAGGTTACACCAAGGCCAAGGAGGAGACCTTCGCCCGAACCAACATCCCGGAAGCGCCCTGGCATATCGTCGAAGGCAACGACAAGAAGCGCGCCCGTCTGAACTGCATCGACCACCTGTTGAGGCAGATCCGCTACGAGGACGTGCCGCACGAGGAAATCTCCCTACCGGAACGCGTCTTCAACCCGGATTACGAGCGCAAGGTTCTGCCGCCGGAACTCTACGTGCCGTCGAAATACTGACGCACGCGGGCAACTGCCCGCGTCTGCAGCCGTTGAAAGCAAGGCGGCATCCGCCCGCCTCGCTTGCAATATCCCCGCGAAAATCAGAGATTGCCGTGAAACGCCAGTTTCATGGACATCGCATGAGCCCGAAAGAACGTTCCTTCCTCACCCGTGTTCGCCAAGTGCTGCCGGAACTGCATCCGGCCGAGCGGCGGCTGGGCGACTTCCTCTGCGATTTTCCAGGCGAGGTCGCCAGCTACTCAGCCCAGGAACTGGCGGCGCTCGCACATGTGTCGAAGGCGACGGTCTCTCGCTTCATCCAGCGGCTCGGCTACGACAATTACGAAGAAGCGCGTCGGCATGCCCGCGCCGACAAGCAGACCGGTTCGCGCCTGTTCCTTGCAACCGCCACCGACAGCGGCGGCGAGCAGTCGCTCACGTCCCATGTGGCGCAGGGCGTGGCCAATATCGAAGCGACCTTTCTCGCCATTTCCGAAACCCAGGTGACGGCGGCGGCAACCGCCATCCTTGGCGCCCGCAAAGTCTGGGTCATCGGCTTTCGCGCCAGCCATTCCTTCGCCACCTATCTGCAATGGCAGATGACACAGGTGGTCGAGCACATCTCGGCCATTCCCGGCGGCGGCCAGACGCTCGGCGAACATCTGGTCAGCATCAACAACGACGACGTCGTCATCCTTTTCGGCCTGCGCCGGCGCGTCACATTGATGGAACCGATCCTCGCGCAGCTCGAAAAATCGGGCGCAAGGCTGCTCTATATCACCGACGAAGGCGTTCCCTTCCTCAACCAGGCAGAATGGCATTTCCGCTGCCAGACGCTAGCGCCGGGGCCCCTGTTCAACCACGTCTCTGTGATGGCGCTCTGCCATCTGCTCACCACGCGTTGCATCGAAATCGCCGGTCCCGCCGGCCGAAACCGCCTGCGCGGCATCGAGGCGATCAACGACGCGCTCGACGAATTGTGAGCGCCGATTGGGCATTTGCCTGAAACGGCAGAACATTTTTCGAGCACAAGAAATCTGGGTTTCAACCGCCCGTTAGAGTGCAATTTGTCGCCAAGCTTTTGACGGCAAACGAGAAACTTTCGTTTCCCACCGAGTGGCACGAAATCTGCATTCCATAGCCTGGGTTGCGAGCGGCCATTTCCTTTCGCAGCGCGTCATAGAATCTCCTATGAAACTCAGATTTCATGCTGTAGATTTCATGAAACTGAATTTTCACATTTTCACGTTGTTAAGCCATAAAGGGGAACGAACCATGGCAGCGGAAAATATGGTACCGTCCGGCAGGTCATCGCCGGTCATCAGACAGTTGGAATCAGCCTTCACCAAGATCGGCGTCACCGGCGCCCACAAGCAAATTCTCGCCCTCGTGCTCATCGGCTGCCTGTTCGACAGCTTCGAACAGAACACCATCGGCGTTGCCGGCCCGATCCTGAAAGAACATTGGGGCCTTACCGGCACCGACATCGGTTTCCTCAACACCATCACCTTCGGCAGCGCGGCGATCGGCCGCCTGCTTTCAGGCATCCTCGGCGACCGCTACGGCCGACGCGTGATGCTGACCATCAACCTCCTGCTCTTCACCATTGGCTCGGCCGCCTGCGCCATGGCGCCGAACTTCGCCACGCTCTGCTTTGCCCGTGCCATCGTCGGCTTCGGCGTCGGCGGCGAAATCTCGACGGCCGTTACCATGCTGTCGGAATTCTGCTCGCCGAAATTCCGCGGCACGGCGGCCGGCCTCGTCAATGTCGGCGCCGGCGGCTTCGGCAACTTCCTGGCGCCCGCCTTCGGCCTGATGATCTTCACCCTCTTCCCGGGTGAAAACAGCTGGCGCTGGCTCTTCGCCGCCCTCGCGCTCCCGGCTCTGCTCGTCGTCTTCTATCGCCGCTTCGTGCCGGAGACCCCGCGCTTCCTGGCTTCACAGGGCAAGATCGACGAAGCCAACAAGGTGCTCTCCATCCTTGCCTCCGGCTCGTTACGCCCGCGCAATCTCAAGGTCCAGGAGTATCTGACCAAGGATCACCTGAAAGACGAAGAGCCGGCCAAGAGCGACTGGAAGGAACTCTTCCGCGCGCCCTTCATCGGCCGCACGATCCCCGTCGCCATCGCCATCCTGATGAGCTACGGCGCCCAGCTTTCGGTGCTGACGCTGATGCCGATCATCTTCGTCTCCATGGGCTATACGCTGCAGGGCAGCCTGCTCTACAGCATGATCATCCAGAGCGGCAGCGTGCTTGGTGCCATCGCCGCCTCGATGTTCGGCTACTACTTCCCGCGCAAGAAGGTGCTGACGCTCGGCGCCGTGTTCGCCTGCCTTGCGGCGGTTTCGATCGCCTATCTCGGCACCAACATCTATCTGGTGCTGATGTTCGGCGCGATCTTCCAGTTCTTCGTGCTGCTGCTCAACACCTCGATCTGGATCTATGCGCCCGAACTCTTTCCGACCCGCATCCGCGCCTTCGGCGTGGCGCTGATCCTGGCAACCGGTTCGGCCGCGGGTTCCTTCGTCCCCACCATCGCCGGCGCCCTCTTCGACGTCTACGGCATGGTCGGTGTCTTCGGGCTTGCCGCCGGCATGTATGCGGTCTTTGCCTTCTGCATCCAGCTCGGCCCCGAAACCTACGGCATGTCGATGGAAGACCTCACCCAGCCTGCCGATGCCGACCTGGCAAAGGCTGACACTTCTGAAATCAAAGTCGGCGTGGAACTGAGAACGTGAGCGCACATATCCTTCTGATCAACCCGAACAGTTCGCGTGCCACCAGCGACATGATGGTCGCCATCGCACGCCGGGCAGCATCAGGACGCATGGCCGTGGCAGTCGCCACGGCCATGCGGAACCCGCCGATGATCGTCACACCGGAGCAGCTGGACGCATCCGCTGCCGAGGTCGTCGAGATCGGCGAAAAGCATGAGGTCGGATGCCTCGGCATCGTCGTCAGCGCCTTCGGCGATCCCGGCCTTGCCGCGCTCAAGCACCGGCTCGATATCCCCGTCATCGGAATCTGTGAGGCCTCGATGATCGAGGCCTCACAGGGCGGCCGCAAATTCGGCGTCGCCACCACGACGCCGGAACTGATCCAGGCGATCGACGACCGCGCCCGCGATCTCGGCGTCTGGGAACAATATACCGGCATCCGTTGCACTTCGGGTGATCCGCTGGCGCTTTCCGCCCACCCGGATCGGCTGCTTTCGGCTCTCGGCGAGGCGGTCCGCCAATGCATCGAGCTCGACGGCGCCGAGGCCGTCATCATCGGCGGCGGCCCGCTCGGCCAGGCGGCCGACGAGCTCCAGCCGATGTTTTCGACGCCGATTATCGCCCCCATCCCGAGCGCAATCGGCCGCATGCTCGACCTGATGCAGGTCGCCGCCTGACAGGCATTCCTCATCGCAGACACCCAAAAGGAGTATGGATCGGGCGGCGCTAATGCCTGTTTCCGCCGGCCGCCCTGTGGTATTTTCGCCCTTCCTAATTGGCGAGACCGAAGCTGGGGCGGAGGTTACGCGATGAAATCTCTCTTTGCTTCGCTGGTCGCGGTGGCGTTCTTCGCCGCGGCGGCGAACGCGGGTCCTTTGCATGACGCGGCACGGGACGGCGACACGGAACGCGTCAAACAGTTGCTCGATCAGGGAACCGATATAACCGAGCCGGATGCGGCCGGTGAACCGGCGCTGTTGATTGCCGCTCTCAAGGGTCGCGCCGAGGTCGTCGCCCTTCTCATCGACCGCGGCAACGACATCGAGATCCGCAACAAGGGCGGTCTCACCGCGCTTCACGCCGCGGCCTATGGCGGCAATCTCGAAACCGTCAAACTACTCGTCGCCAAGGGCGCGGCGGTCAACGACGTCGCCAACTTCTACAAGATGTCGCCGCTGCATGCGGCGGCCGAAGAGGGCCACGCCGAAGTGGTCGCCTTCCTGCTTGCCAACAAGGCAGACATCGAAGCCAAGGAGCGCAATGGCTATACGCCGCTCACCCAGGCCGGCTGGCGGTCCTACTGGCCGGCCGCCGAACTTCTGTTGAAGGCCGGCGCCACCTGCCAGAAGGCCGAGCTTGTCGGCGAATGGCTCTACGGCGAATGCACGAAACGTCAATAGATCCGGAAACGGAGGAAACGGCATGTCTCGACACTCCATACGATTTATAATCGCGGCGACAGCGGCGTTCCTTGCGCCGGCCGTCCCGTCACTGGCAGAAGAGCCCGTCAACACCGGCTACTTCGGTGACGTGGCGATCAAGGGTTACGACCCGGTCGCCTATTTCACCGAGAACAAGGCTGTCGAAGGATCACCCGAATTCAGCTATCGCTGGCTCGGCGCCACCTGGCAGTTTGCCAGCGCCGAACACCGTGACCAGTTCATCAAGGAGCCCACCCGCTATGCGCCGCAATATGGCGGCTACTGCGCCGATGGCGTCTCCTTCGGCACGGTCACGACCAACATCGATCCCAAGGCCTGGCGCATCATCAAGGACAAGCTCTATCTCAGCTACGATCCGGGCGCAGCCGACGGACTGGTGAAGAACCCGAACAAGGTGGTCGATTCGCGCAAGCACTGGTCCGAGGTCGAGCAGACGCTGCTCACCGAGAAGGCGAACATCAACTGGACGCAGCCCCGGCCCTGAAGGCCGGCGGCTCGGCGATGACAACCGTCACTTCTCGATCGAGAAGAACTTCAGCGACTGCGGCGTGACATTGATGTAGTCCGCCGTGCGCTCGCCCTTTGCCGTATTGCGGTAGACATAGCCGCAGACCATGCGGTCGAGAAAATAGCCGTCATATTTTTCGCAGAGCTGGTTGCCCTTCACTTCAATCCGACCGGTGATGTTGGTGTTGCTGGTGCGATAGGCGGTGTTGCCGTCCATGTCGAAAAACTGCGCAAAGCCCGTGCCGTTCTTGTGCACGCCGACCCAGGTCTTGTCGGTGGTCAGTTGTTTCAGCTCGGCCGGGCCGAGCCGGTCGCTGGCGGCGCCGACGAAGCCGAAGGGCCATTCCGGAATACCGGCGACGCGAAGGCCGAAGAGGTGGCGATAGAGATCCTCTTCGCGCCAGTAGTCGTAGAGATAGCCGTAGTAGCTCAGGTTCGTGTCCGGGAAGAGCTTCAACAGCTCGGCCGCTTCGGCGGCCGCACTCTGCTGGTCGCCGCGCTGGGCATAGGCCGACGCCAGATACTCCCGCACCGCCTCCGCCTTTGGCAAGGATGCGCCGGCCGCTTCGATCAGCGGGATCGCCTTCTCAAGGTGACGCGTCGTGTAATAGACGATGCCCGAAAGCAGTTGCAGGCTCGAAGATGGCGACGGATCAAGCCTCAGCGCCCGCTCGATATCGTCGAGCGCCTGCTCGTGTTCACCGGTCTGGGCCAGTATCAGCGCCAGATTGGCGAGCGCCTCGGCATCCCCCGGCTGCGCCGAGACGGCTCGAAGCGCTGATTCCTTTGCCTCAAGGGGACGGCCGTCCACCAGCTGCAGCAGCGCCAGCACGGTATGGGCGCGGGCGTTGTTGGCGTCGAGCTTCAGGGCCTGTCCCGCCGCATCATAGGCGATCTTGCGCGCCACGGCCGCGGACCAGAGATAGTTGTAGTCGTTGCGCCAGACGTCGACGGCGACCCGGGCGATACCGGCATGCGCATCGGCGAATTTCGGATCGAGATCGATCGCCCGCTGATAATAGGAAAGCGTCTGGCGATAGGTGTCGACGTCGCGCCAGATCAAGCCCTGCTGCTCGGCGCGCATGTAGTTGTCGTAGGCCTCGAGATTGTCCGTCGGAATGCGCGCCAGCTGGTCGCGTTCGCCCTCGCTGAGCTTGACCTCGAGCGCTGCGATGATCTTGCCGATCACGTCGTCCTGAACCGCAAAGAGGTCGGCGTATTGCCGATCGTAGCGCTCGGCCCAGAGCGAAAGACCGCTCATCGCATCGATCAGCTTGACGTTGATGCGCAACCGCTGGTCCGCCCGCTGCAGCGTGCCCTCCAGCACATAGTGTACGCCAAGCTCGGCGGCCACGTCCTGGATCTTGTCGGTACTGCCCTTCAGCGCGAACACCGAATGGCGCGCGATGACAAAGAGGCCGGACACTTTCGAGAGTTCTGTGATGAGATCGTCCGTCAGCCCCTCGGCCAAATGGTCGTGATCGCTGTCGCCGCTGACATTGATGAAGGGCAGCACGGCAACCGAAGGCTGGTCCGGCAGCGGATAGGCGAAACGCTGCGCCATCCCCTCCTGCCCGATCCACGTCCACGGCTGCCACCAGGCGACCGCAGTCGACAGCGCAATCGCGACGAGACCAACGACCGATCCCTTCACCCAGGCCGCATTGCGTCGAGGCTTCTCGACAACCGTCCTGCCGGCGGCCCCCGGATCGAGGAGGACCCGGTAAACCCGGATCGGCTCGGCAAGCCCCTTGACCGTCTGTTGACCCAGGGACGCAAATCCGACTTTCAGCTTGGAGCTGACCTGGTCGTAAGCCGTGCCGGAGATCGCAATACCACCCGGCTCGGCAAGTCCCTGGACCCGATCGGCGATGTTGACGCCGTCGCCATGGATGTCGTCACCCTCGACGATGATGTCGCCAAGATTGATGCCGATGCGGAAGTCCAGCCTCTCGCCATTTGGCGCCTTGTCGGCTTCCGCCTCCGCCTTGCGCCGCTGGATCTCGACTGCGCATTGGGTCGCGTCGACAACGCTGCGGAATTCGACGAGCAGGCCATCGCCCATCGTCTTCACCAGACGCCCGTGATGCTCGCGGAAAAGCGGCTCGAGAATATGGCCGAGATCCGACTGGAATCGCAAGCGCGTCCCTTCCTCGTCCAGCCGGCTCAAGCGGCTGTAACCGACGACATCCGCGATCAGGACGGCTGCGAGACGGCGCTCCATCGACGGGCTCTCAACGTGCGATGTACTCCAGCGGCAATGGTACCGCAGCTTGGCGGGCGGCGCCATCGGCACGCATGGATGAGACGCGTCGACCAGGCCGTAACCGTTACGTACTTGCAGGACCTCGCTGAAGTGCCACGATTACAGGCGATCATCTGAGGGAATGTGCCATGCTGAAAAGACGGTCACTGCTGATGTTCGGCGCCCTTGCAACGGCACTGCCGGCATTCAAGGTAACGCGGGCAGGCGCCGCCGATTCCGCACTCACGGCGGACGAGGCGCGCGCCATTGCCAAAGACGCCTATATCTACGGTTTCCCGCTGGTCGACAGCTACAGGGTGCAGCATTCCTATTTCGTCGATCACGGCAATCCCGAGTTCAAGAGCGGCTGGAATACGCTCAACAATACCGCGCGGGTCTATACGCCTGACGACAAGGCTATCCAGACGCCAAATTCCGATACGCCCTACTCCTTCCTGGGCGCGGACCTGCGCGCCGAGCCGCTGGTCCTGACCGTGCCGGCGGTCGAGAAGGAGCGCTACTACTCGCTCCAGTTCGTCGACATGTACACGTTCAATTTCGCCTATGTCGGAAGTCGCGCCACCGGCAGCGAGGCTGGCACCTTCCTGCTGGCGGGACCGGGCTGGAAGGGTGAAACCCCGCCCGGGATCAACGCGGTGATCCGGTCGGAAACGGAATTCGCTTTCGTGCTTTACCGCACGCAGATGTTTGATCCCGCCGACATCGAGAACGTCAAGAAGATCCAGGCGGGCTACAGGGTCGAGCCGCTGTCGAGCTTCCTTGGTCAGCCGGCTCCGGCACCGGCCGCGGCCGTCGATTTTATCACCCCGTTGAGCGCGGCTGACGAAAAGACCTCGCCTGACTTCTACAGGGTCCTGAATTTTATCCTGCAGTACTGCCCGACGCACCCGTCCGAAACGGCGCTGATGCAGCGTTTCGCCGATCTGAACATCGGTGCGGGCAAGACGTTCGACATCACGGCTTTCTCGCCGGAGATCCAGAAGGCGATCACTGACGGCATGGCGGACGCCTGGGCGGCGTTCAAGGAACACAAGGAAACCGAAATCGACACCGGCAAGGCTTCGAGTGCCGACGCGTTCGGCACGCGGGAGTTCCTGAAGAACGACTATATGCAGCGCATGTCCGGCGCGGTTCTCGGTATCTACGGCAACTCGAAGGACGAAGCTCTCTATCCCGCCTATTTCGTCGATGACCAGAAGAAGCCGCTGATCGGGTCGGGCCACTACACCTTGCGCTTCGAACCCGGGCAACTGCCGCCGGTCAACGCCTTCTGGTCGCTCACCCTCTACGAACTGCCGTCGAGCCTGCTCTACGCCAATCCGCTTAACCGCTATCTCATCAACTCGCCGATGCTACCGAACCTGCAAAAGGACGCCGATGGCGGCGTGACGCTCTACGTCCAGCACGAGAGCCCTGGGCCTGACAAGGAAGCAAACTGGCTGCCGGCGCCGAGCGGCCCGTTCTTCACCGCCATGCGGCTCTACTGGCCAAAGCCGGACGCATTGGACGGAAAATGGAAAGCGCCGCCGATGCGGCGCGCCAACTGATCAACGAGGATTTGAATATGAAACACTATCGTTCGTTCCTCATTGCCAGTGCACTGGCGATGGCTGCCGCAACCCAGGCAAGCGCCGCCGACCCCGTAACCGTCGGTGTCGACAACTTCGTTCGTGCCGAGAGCGACATGTACCTCGCCTCCATGGTCAAGGACGGCGCCTTCGGCAAATTCGTGCATCGGCGCGAACCGGCTTCGATCGACAATCAGACCGTCATTCGCCTCAACCGCGATACGCTCTATTCATCGGCCGTGTTCGATCTCGACGCGGGCCCGGTTACGGTCACCATGCCGGACGCGGGAGAACGCTTCATGTCGCTGCAGGTGGTCAATGAGGACCACTATGTGCCGGAGGTCGTCTACGGCGCCGGAGAGGTGACGTTGACCAAGGAAAAGGTCGGCACACGCTACGCCGTCGTCGGCGTCCGCACCCTGGTCGATCCGACCGACCAGAAGGATATCGCCGAAGTCCACGCCCTGCAGGATGCGATCAAGGTGACCCAGCAGAAGGAAGGCACGTTCGAAATCCCGGCCTGGGACCCGGCCAGCCAGAAGAAGGTGCGCGAAGCCCTGCTTGCGCTCGGCGCCACTATGCCGGACTTCAAGAAGGCCTTCGGCACCAAGGCCGACGTCGACCCGATCCGCCATCTGATCGGCACCGCGACCGGTTGGGGCGGCAACCCCGACAAGGATGCGACCTATCTCAACGTCACGCCCGCCAAGAACGACGGCAAGACCATCTACAAGCTCGACGTCAAGGACGTACCGGTCGATGCCTTCTGGTCGGTCAGCGTCTACGACGCGCAAGGCTTCTACGAAAAAAACGCCTACAATGCCTACGCGATCAACAACATCACCGCCAAGAAGGGCGACGATGGCAGCGTCTCGATCCAGTTCGGCGGCTGCGACGGCAAGATCGCCAACTGCCTGCCCGTGGTCGACGGCTGGAACTATACGGTGCGGCTCTACCGGCCGCGCAAGGAAATCCTCGACGGAACCTGGCACTTTCCCGAGCCGCAGCCGGTAAACTAGGCGTGCCGCGAATTTGGCAGCGGAGGCCGCATGCATGGAACACAGCGATGACAACCTTGCGGCCTTCGCCGAGCATGGCGCAACGCCCCTGCCCGCGGCAACGGTTGAAGGCCGTGTCGAGCGTGACGGCGCACGAATCTGGTATGCGACCTATGGATCGGGCGAACCGGTTATCCTCTTGCACGGCGGCCTTGGCCACAGCGGCAACTGGGGCTTTCAAGTCCCGGCCCTGCTTGACACTGGCCACCGCGTCATCCTGATCGACAGCCGCGGCCATGGCCGCAGCACCCGCGACCGAAAGCCCTACACCTACGAACTGATGGCGGCGGACGTGCTTGCCGTGATGGACAGGCTGGATATTCAGAAGGCCGCCTTTGCCGGCTGGAGCGATGGCGCCTGCATCGCACTTACCCTCGCCTCACAGACGCCGGAACGCGTCAGCGGCGTCTTCTTCTTCGCCTGCAACATGGACCCGAGCGGAACGAAGGACATCGAGCCGAGCCCGGTGCTCGACCGCTGCTTTAGCCGTCATGCCGAAGACTACCGCGCGCTGTCGGCGACGCCGGACGATTTCAGCGCCTTCGTCGACGCCGTCAGCGAAATGCAGAGAACCGAGCCGAACTACACGGCAGAAGATCTCGGCAAGATCCGCGTGCCGGTCGTGATCGTCCAAAGCGAAAACGACGAGTTCATCAAACACGAGCATGCTGACCATCTCGCCCGCAGCATTCCCGGCGCCGCGTTCATCCTTCTCGACGGCGTCAGCCACTTCGCCCCGCTGCAGCGGCCCGACCGCTTCAATGCCGCGCTCACGGCTTTCCTTGTCGCACTCGAAGACGAGCCCAAAGGCGACGCGCAATGACGGCAGTGACGAGCCCTTGTCGGCTCGTCATCACGCCCTCCAGCGACGCTACTCGGCCGCTTCGGTCTCCGGCATCGGCACGTAGTTGAGGATCGGCGACAGCCAGCGCTCGACCTCGCGCACCGGCATGCGTTTACGTGTCGCATAGTCCTCGACCTGGTCGCGCTCGACCTTGGCGACACCGAAATAATAGGCTTCGGGATGGCCGATGTAGAGGCCGGAAACCGACGAACCCGGCCACATCGCATAGCTCTCGGTGAGGCTGACGCCGATCGTTGCTTCTGCGTCAAGCAGCCGGAAGAGCGTTGCCTTTTCAGTGTGATCGGGCTGGGCCGGATAACCCGGCGCCGGGCGGATGCCGGCATAGGGCTCCCCAATCAGCTCCACGGGCGTAAACGTCTCGTCCGCCGCATAACCCCAGAGTTCGGTGCGCACATATTCATGCATGCGCTCGGCAAAGGCCTCGGCGAAACGATCGGCCAGCGCCTTCACCATGATCGAGGAGTAATCGTCGTTGGCGCGCTCGAACCGCTCGGCGATCGCCACTTCCTCGATGCCGGCTGTGACAACGAAACCGCCGACATAGTCGTTGGAGCAGCTATCAACAGGCGCGACGAAGTCGGAAAGGGCCACGTTCGCACGGCCATCGCGCTTGCTGAGTTGCTGGCGCAGCGTGAAGAAGGTCGCAAGTTCAGCGGCCCGATCCTCTCCGGTAAAGAGCCGGATATCGTCGCCGACCGTGCCCGCCGGCCAGAAGCCGACGACCGCCTTCGGCGCGAACCACTTCTCCTCGATGATCTTTTTCAGCATCGCCTGTGCATCGTCGAACAACTGGCGGGCAGCCGCACCTTGCGCCTCGTCGTCGAGGATCTTCGGATAGACGCCCTTCAGCTCCCAGGTCTGGAAGAACGGCGTCCAGTCGATATATCGGGCGAGTTCGGCCAGGTCCCAGCTCTCGAACACGCGGCTGCCGAGGAAGGACGGGGCTTTTGCCTGGTAGCTCGACCAGTCAATCCGATGCTGATTGGCGCGTGCCTGCGACAGGGGAAGGCGGCGCTTTTCCGCCTCGTTGCGCGCATGCGCGTCGGCGACCTTGCGATATTCCGCCCGAACCGTCTCCATGTAATTGTCGCGCGCTTCGGGCGAGAGCAAGCTCGATACGACGCCGACCGCGCGGCTGGCATCGGTGACATAGACCGTCTGGCCGCGGTCGTAGCGCGGATTGATCTTGACGGCAGTGTGCACGCGGCTGGTGGTCGCGCCGCCGATCAGCAGCGGTACATCGAAGCCTTCGCGCTCAAGCTCTGAGGCGACATGCACCATTTCATCCAGTGAGGGCGTGATCAGGCCGGAGAGGCCGATGATGTCGACCTTCTGCTCGCGCGCCACTTCGAGGATCTTCGCCGAGGGCACCATGACGCCGAGATCGATGATCTCGTAATTGTTGCAGGCCAACACGACGCCGACGATGTTCTTGCCGATGTCGTGCACGTCGCCCTTGACCGTCGCCATCAGGATCTTGCCGGCACTTTCGCGCGCCTCGCCGCCATTGGCGAGCTTTTCCGCCTCCATGTGCGGCAAGAGCACGGCGACCGCCTGCTTCATAACGCGTGCGGATTTGACCACCTGCGGCAGGAACATCTTGCCCGAACCGAAGAGGTCGCCGACGACGTTCATGCCGGCCATCAGCGGGCCTTCGATGACATGCAGCGGCCGCGCTGCCTCAAGCCGAGCCTCCTCGGTATCAGCCTCGATGTACTCGGTGATGCCATTGACCAGCGCATGTTCGAGGCGCTTTGCCACCGACCATTCGCGCCAGGAAAGATCCTTCTCGCGGCCCTGCGAGCCGCCCTGTCCGCGATAGCGCTCAGCGATCTCCAGCATGCGCTCGGTCGAATCGGCGCGGCGGTTGAGCACCACGTCCTCGCAGGCCTCGCGCAGATCGGCATCGATGGCGTCATAGACGGCGAGCTGGCCGGCGTTGACGATGCCCATGTCCATGCCCGCCTGGATGGCGTGGTAGAGGAACACCGCGTGCATTGCCTCGCGCACCGGCTCGTTGCCGCGGAACGAGAAGGAGAGGTTGGAGACGCCGCCCGACACATGGACGTGCGGCAGCGTCTTGATGATCTCGCGCGTCGCCTCGATGAAGTCGACACCGTAGTTGTTGTGTTCCTCGATGCCCGTCGCCACGGCGAAGATGTTCGGATCGAAGATTATGTCTTCGGGCGGGAAGCCCGCCTGTTCCGTCAGGAGCTTGTAGGCGCGTGTGCAGATCTCGATCTTGCGCGCCTGGGTGTCGGCCTGGCCGACCTCGTCGAAGGCCATGATGACGACGGCGGCACCGTAGGCGCGGCAAAGCCTGGCGTGATGCAGGAACGCCTCTTCGCCTTCCTTCATCGAGATGGAATTGACCAGCGGCTTGCCCTGAACGCATTTCAGGCCCGCCTCGATCACTTCCCACTTCGACGAATCGATCATCACGGGAACGCGGGCGATATCGGGTTCGGAGGCGACGAGGTTCAAGAACTCGATCATCGCCTGCTTCGAATCGATCAGGCCCTCGTCCATGTTGATGTCGATGATCTGGGCGCCGTTCGCCACCTGGTCGCGCGCGACGTCGAGAGCGGCCGAATAATCGCCGGCAGTGATCAGCTTGCGGAACTTCGCCGAGCCAGTGACGTTGGTGCGCTCGCCGACGTTGACGAAGGGAATGTCGGAGGTGAGCGTGAAGGGCTCCAGCCCGGAGAGCCGCATCAGCGGCTCGACCTTGGGGATCTCGCGCGGCGGATGCTTGGCAACGGCCTTGGCGATCGCGCTGATATGGGCCGGCGTCGAGCCGCAGCAGCCGCCGACAATGTTGAGCAGCCCGTCGCGCGCAAAGGCTTCCACCTGGGCGGCCATCTGCTCCGGCGTTTCGTCGTACTGGCCGAACTCGTTCGGCAGGCCGGCATTGGGATAGGCGCAGACGAAGGTATCGGCAACGCTTGAAAGTTCGTCGATGTGGGCGCGCATCGCATTGGCGCCGAGCGCGCAGTTGAGCCCGATGGTGAAAGGCTCGGCATGGCGCACCGAGTGCCAGAAGGCGGTCGGCGTCTGGCCGGACAGGGTGCGGCCCGAGAGGTCGGTGATCGTGCCGGAGATCATGACCGGCAGGTCGATACCCTTCTCCGCAAAGACTTCCTTGGTCGCGAAGATCGCCGCCTTGGCGTTCAGGGTGTCGAAGATAGTCTCGATCAGAATGATGTCGGCGCCGCCGTCGATCAGACCGCGGATCTGTTCGGCATAGGCGACGCGCAAATCGTCGAAGGTGACGGCGCGATAACCGGGATTGTTGACGTCGGGCGAAATCGACGCCGTGCGGTTCGTCGGCCCGAGCGCGCCGGCGACGAAACGGCGGCGACCGTCTGCGGCTTCGGCCCGCTTGGCCGCGCGCCGAGCCACTCGGGCACCATCGCGGTTGAGATCATAGACCATGTCGTCCATGCCGTAATCGGCCTGGGCGATGCGGGTCGAAGAGAACGTGTTGGTTTCAAGGATATCCGCGCCGGCGATCGCATAGGCGTAATGGATGTCCTCGATCGCCTTCGGCTGGGTCAGCGTCAGAAGGTCGTTGTTGCCCTGTTGATGACAGGCGCAGCCGCCGAATCGGTCGCCGCGGAAATGCTGCTCGACAAAGCCGAGCTGCTGGATCTCCGTGCCCATCGCGCCATCCATGATCAGGATGCGTTCGCGCGCAGCCTGGGCCAGCGCCCGCTTGATCTCGGAGCCATCCGGCTTGGAGGAAACATCGCCGAAAAGGGCGTCGATGGCGGACATGGGAAATCTCCCGTTCTGAAAACGACAAACACTAGGGCAAGTCAATCACATAAAGATATCTTTATGTCAACATATGCAGCAATCACATTTACCCCTCGGAGCAAAGAAAATGGCCCGCCGCAATCGCGACGGGCCTTAACGAAAGCGATACTCTGGATCGGCAAATCAGATCCGGGCTAGGCAGTCCTCGGTTTCATAAATGGCGCAGAGGATATGGTAGAAGCTGCTCGCCGGCGCCGGCTCCTCGACGAAGGTGCCGTCGGCCTTCTGCTTGTCGCGCCAAAGGCCCCCAACCGGCGTCGCCAGAAACGTCTGAAGGGCCGCCGCTGCTCGCGCGGCCGAAGCAAGATAACGCTCGCGCTCGGCACCATTGGTGAGTGCGGCAAAGCGGACGGCCGCCTTCAGCCACTCGGTCTGCGGCCAAAGCCGCGCGATCGGATCGGCCACCGACAGATCGTCGAGAAGCGTCATGATCGCGACGTTGCGGTTCGCGCAGATGCCGTGGGCCTCACCGATATCGAACAGCCGCCGGGCCTTGACGATCGCCTCGGCGCTGCCGCGGCGCTCCGCCCAGCGCAAAAGCAGCCACGCCCATTCGAACAGATGTCCAGGCTCGACGATCCGGCCCTTTTCGCCTGCCATCGGCGCCCAGTCGTGATCGAAGAATTCGCGCAGCACACCGCTCTCGGCATCGATGAAATAATCCATCGCCAGATGCGCAATTTCGTCGGCGAGGTTCGCCCAGCCAACCCGATCGAAGCCCTCGACCGTCTCGCTCGCCAGGCACGCCTCAAAAAGATGCATATGCGGATTGGAGCAGAGCGGCAGGCGCGAGGGATTGTCTTCCTCGAAGCCGGCGACCGGATGCTTGACATGCGCCTCGATCCGCGAGCGAAGGTCATTGCTGCGCTCGATCATCTCGGCCTTGCGGGCCGGCACGACCTCGCCCAGATAGGCGAAGGCAAGCAGCGCGAAGGCCTGGTTGTAGAGGTCAAAGGACGGATCGAGCAGAATGCCGTCGGCATCGGCGAGCGCGCCGTAAAAGCCGCTCGGCTGCTTGAAAATGCGATCGAAATAGGCAAGCCCGCCTTCGGCGGCACCGCGCCAATCACCGGACCAGCCGCGCCGCCCGGCCTCGGCGAAACAGTAGACCTGCCGCGGCTGAACGCGTGCACGCCGGTTGGCGCGGGTCGGCTCGCCTGCCATATCGATCGTCTCGACGAAGCCGCCTGAATGATCGACACCCTTGTCGCGCCAGAGCGGCAGGGCCTTGTCTGCCAGCCAATCCGACAGCACGCGTGATCGCGAAATTATATCCAATGCCAATTCTCAGTCCTCGAGCTTCAAGGCGCCATGATCCTTGCCGAGCAGGGCCGAGAGCGCTTCGACCACCATGTTGTGGTCCTCGCGTTGCGGCAGGCCGGATACGGTGACGGCACCGATACAGCCGGTACCTTTGACGACGATCGGGAAGCTGCCACCGTGCGCCGCATAATCCGCATCGGCAAGGCCGAGCTTGGCCTGCAGATTGGTCTGCGCCTTGGCCAGCTCGCGGCCGGTGGCATAGCTGCTCTTGAACAGGCGGAACACGGTGTTGCGCTTGCGGCGCACCCAGTTCGGATTATCCGGCGTCGCCCCGTCGAGCGCGGCATAGAACACCTGCATCGAGAAGAGCGTGATGTCGATGACGACGCCAAGCTTGCGCTCGGCCGCCATCTTGCGCAGCAGTGAGCCAAGCTCCCACGCCGCATCGAGATCGAAGCGCTCGAACTGCAATTCCTGTTCCTGCCGCGCGATGCGGGCGAGGTCCTTGTCGATATTCATGGGGGTCAGTCCTTCCAGAGCCAGGCCGCACCGCGCACGCCGGAGCTGTCACCGTGCAGGGCCTTGCGGATGGGGGTTTCGAACGTGTCGCCGAAGAGGTAGTTGACCACCCGTGGCGGCACGTCCTGGTAGATCTCGTCGACATTCGACATGCCGCCGCCAAGCACGTAGACATCCGGGTCGACGATGTTGGTGAGCAGTGCCAGGCTGCGCGCCAGCCGGTCGACGAAGCGCTCATAGACGCCCGTTGCAACCAGATCGCCCGCCCGCTTCGCCTCGATGATATCGCGCCCGCGCTTCTCGACGCCGGTCGTCAGGCGATAGTCGAGCTCGACACCCGTGCCGCAGGCATACATGTCGAGGCAACCGTGCTTGCCGCACCAGCATTTGTGGCCAGGATATTCGTCCTGCGTCATCCAGGGCAGCGGATAATGGCCGATCTCGGCGGCAACGCCCTGGTAGCCGGCGTGCACCTTCTTGTCGATCGCAAGGCCGCCGCCATGGCCAGTGCCGACGATAACGCCGAAGACCACATGCTCATTCTTGCCGGCGCCATCGACCGCCTCCGAGACCGCCAGGCAATTGGCGTCGTTGGCAAGCCGGACCGGGCGGCCAAGCGCCGTTTCGAGGTCACGCCCAAGGGGCTTGCCATTGATCAGCACCGCATTGGAATTGCGCACGATTCCGGTGCGCGGATTGGGACTGCCGGGAATGCCGATGCCGATCGAGCCCTGTTCGCCCGCCGTCTGCTCGGCGGCAGCAACGAGATCGAGAACGGCGCGGATGCAATCGTCATAGCCGCTGGTCGGGGTCGAGACGCGATGACGGGCGCGTGTTTCGCCATCGCGGCCAAGCGCGATGACTTCCATTTTCGTGCCGCCCCAATCTATTCCGATGAACATATGTGGATCAGGTCTCTGATGAAGGACTCAATGGGGAGCGCCAGCTTCCTCGGGCCGGCGCTTGCTTTGCTTAGCATTCGGAGGACATGGAAGACCAGCCCCCGTTTCATCGTCGTTTTCAAGCCTGCCGGTCCGCGTCGGGACACCACCCGGACGAGACCACCCAAGCTCGCCGCCGCCTGCATTTCCTCGGGCACGCACGCGAAAACACTTGGCGAAGAGCCCTTGCTTTTGTATGGGTGCTATTCAAGTGGTCCCGTAGCTCAGCAGGATAGAGCACCAGATTCCTAATCTGGGGGTCCCGCGTTCGAATCGCGGCGGGATCACCATTCTCCAAGACCCCCCTTAATCGAATTGGACGCGGCGCACGCCGTGCTGACGCCGTGGATGACAGCAAAGCAACCCCCTCCGGAGAAAACACGGTTCATCTGCTCGTGACCTATATGGAAATGCTCGAACGTCCGGCGGACGATGCGTTTCCGGCACCGATCGCGCAAGCGGTGGTCGCGTCCGAACGTCCGGATGCCGCTGCGTTTCTTTCGCTCTATCGCGCCGTCGGCGAACCGTTGCGCTGGGATCAGCGGCTGCGCATGCCGACGGCCGATCTCGACAACTTTCTCAGAAGCGCCTCCACGATCCTCTACATCCTCCGGCTGGATGGCCGCGCAGTCGGGCTCTGTGAATTCGACCGCGCCGATACCGAGGATGTCGAGCTCACCCATTTCGGCCTGATCCCGGATGTTTACGGCCAAAGGCTGGGGCCATTTCTGCTCGATAGCGCGCTGCGCGCCGTCTGGGACCGAGGTGCAAACCGGATCTGGCTACATACGGACGAATGGGATCACCCGAAGGCGCAGGCTACCTATCGCCGCGCCGGCTTCAGCGCCTTTGCGCAGAAGCTCGAGGAGATCATGCCCTAACGCACGCTCACCGAAGCGGCTGCCACGCCGGGCCGCGCCAGGCTTTGAGTTCCTGCAGAAACACCTGCAGCCGCGATGGCAGGAAGCGCCGCGTCGGATAGACCGCATGCACAAAGACATCCGGCGCGGACCATCCCGGAAGCACGCGCAGAAGCTTGCCGCTCGCAAGCAGGCTGTCGCAGAAGATCGGCGGGAGCCGGCCGATGCCGTGGCCGCGCTCGGTCATGGCACTCGCCGACTGGATATCGTGGACCGACACCGCCCCGGTCACACGCAGGCTGGCCGCTTCGCCACCCTTTACCAGATGCCATTCGGCCTCGTTGCCCCGGGCATTGACCAGGACACAGCGGTGGCCACTCAGGTCTTCGGGTCGCGATGGGGTGCCATGTTTGTCGAGATAGCCGGGTGCGGCCACCAGGAAATGGGTGCTTCGACCCAAACGCTGCGCGACAAGCGACGAATCGCGCAAGTCTCCGAACCGCACTGCGACGTCGATGTTTTCGGCAACGAGGTCCATGAACATATTGGTGACGAGCAGATCGACCTCGATCTCGGGATACGTCTTCAGAAATGCGGACAGGAAATCAAAGAAGGGCGGCTGCCCGAGGGTCATGGGAACGGTGACCCGCAGCAACCCCTCCGGTCTTCTCTGCGCCTCGCTCAGCACCCGCTCCGCGTCGCGAAGCTGCTTCAGCGGTTCGCCGCATTCCGCATAATAGGCGCGCCCCTGCGCCGTGAGACTGAGCTTGCGCGTCGTGCGCTGGATGAGCGTGACGCCCAGTTGCTCCTCGAGCGCCGTGACCTTGCGGCTGACGGTGGAGACCGGCATGCCGAGCGAACGTGCCGCCCGGCTGAAACTCTCGAATTGGGCAACGGCCGCAAAGACCGCGATATCGTTCAGATCGACCATGGGAAGATTTTTGCATCGTTGGAAAAGTAATTCCAGATATTTCCGCCTAATCGCACAATCTGGCAGCAGCCATATTGATCTCACCGAAACCGTCCATCCACGGAGAGATCAGATGACAAACAAAGTCGCCATCATCACCGGTGCATCCCAGGGCATCGGCGCGGGCCTCACAAACGCTTTTCTGGCAGAGGGCTACAGCGTCGTCGCAACCTCGCGCAATGTCAGCCAATCGCGCGAAATCACCGAATCGGACCGGCTGGCCCGGGTCGACGGCGATATCGGCGATCCGGAGACGGCGAAACGCGTGGTCGAAACCGCGATCGCCCGGTTCGGCTCGATCGACGCGCTCGTCAACAATGCCGGCATCTTCTTCACCAAGCCCTTCGTCGACTACACCGCCGAAGACTACCGGCAGCTGAGCGCCACCAACATCGAGGGATTCCTCCACACGACCCAGCTTGTGATCAAGCAGATGCTTTCGCAGAAAAGAGGCGGCAGCATCGTCAGCATCACGACACCCCTTGCCGACAGACCGATTGCAGGCATGAACGCTTCGGTCGCCATGCTGACCAAGGGCGGCATCAACGCGATCTCGAAGAACATCGCCATGGAATACGCAAGGGACGGAATCCGCGTCAACGTCGTGGCCCCCGGTGTCGTCGACACGCCGCTCCACAAGGACAACCCGCGGGATTTCCTGAACACGCTCTCGCCGATGCACAGCATTTCCAGCGTGGCCGAGATCGCGGATGCCGTCCTGTTCCTGACCAGGGCGCCGCGCATAACCGGGGAGGTGCTGAACGTGGACGGCGGCGCGCATCTGGGCAAATGGTAGAGTGGGAGCGCCCGTTGCTGGCGCAGAGCAGCGCAGGGGAAAAGAAACGCGCTGACGTCATGCGCCTGTCACGAACGACAGCTAAACAACACTCACATCTTCCTGATGACCACGGATGAACTGGCATCGACGGAAGGTGATGAGGAAGGTCGGGTTTGCCCCGGCCTTTTTTGTTGGGCCGGTCCCGTTCCTTCGATCACGATCGCAAGGTTGCCGCGCTGGGCGGCTGGCTTGACAGGAGATGCAGTCTGCCTGACGGTGCGCGCATGACGGGAGGACACCATGGGTAAGCTTCTGCAAATCATCGGCATCGTCATCATCCTGGCCGCTCTGGCCGCCGCGATCGCGCTGCTCGTTGCCGATCCGGCAACGGCGCAGCTTCGGGCGCTCGTCATGCTCCCTTGGGCCTTGAGCGCGATCCTGAGCGGCATACTTCTCGCGGCTTTCGGCTCGATGCTGCGGCAGCTCAGCGCGATCCGCGCTGCGACCGAGCGTCAGGCCGCCCTGTTCCAGGCCATCCTTGACCGCAGAGCGCCGACGGCCGCGCAATAAGCGTTGCTATCCGCGTTCGGTCCACCAAAACCTGATGATTTCAATCATCGGGCCTGCACACGCGCAGCCGATGGCCATCCGGGTCAAGCGCGACGAAGGTGCGGCCGAAGACCGCCGTCTTCAGCTCCTGCTCGATCGTGATCCCTTTGCTGCGCCATTCCGCATAAAGGCGCTCGACCTCGACATCGTCCTTCACCATGAAGGCGACTTCAGAGCGGTGACCGCTTCCCGACGAAACGAAATCCCGTGCACCGGTGGACCAGAGACTGAACGTCAGCCCGTTTTCGAGTTGGAAGGCGACATAGGTCGGGAAGGATGCAACAGGTTCGCGTCCAAGCAGGCCGGTATAGAAGGCAGCGCTTCCGGTTGGGTCTTCGACATAGAGCAGGATGAGGTTCGGTGACAGCATCGTCGGGTCTCCTTTTCGATGCCCGGACCCTAGGCACTGCCGCTGTCAGATCCTGTCAGCATCAACCGGACAGCCAAAGGCCGCCGGGCCTTGCGATCCGGCGGCCTTTGGCTGGAAGGCGACACATCAGAAGACGGCGAGATATTTCAACAGAGAGATGATGCCGATGATGATGACGATGATCTGGACGATCTGCTTGGCGCGCGCGTCGAGCGGCAGACGCTGGACGAGATAGAGCACCAGCACGATGACGAGGAAGGTAATCAGAATTCCGATAAGCAGCCCCATGGAACACTCCCATTTTCACACAACAGCGCCGCGATGGCGTCGGGATTGTAACTAGGACGCGAAGGAAAAAGTTCCAATCGAGGCGACAACTTATGCCACTCGTTCACCCAGGCGCAGGCCGAGCCTGGTGTTTCCGCTCAGGCGAGAAGCCGGCTCAGGATGCCGGCTTGCAGGCGGTTCCCCGATCCTCGTCGCCTTTGGTGGCATCATACAGCGTTGCTTCCTCGCCCTTCGTCCACCAGACATATTGCCCGCCGGCATATTTGGCTCCGGACGCAGCTATCACGTTTGAGGCGACGACGAATGTGCCGTCGATGGTGAAGGTCACCAGCGAAACCGGGCCGGCATTGATGTATTCCGCCTCGATCGCCTTGCCGCCGCAGTCGTAGCGGACCGATTGCCGGTCCACCGCATCGGCGCCGGGAACGCGGATCGTCACGTCGGCGCCTCCAGACGCTGCCGTCATAGACGCCAGTTTCAGGGCGATGCCGCCGCCGGCCTTGCCAAGCACGAGCTTCGATCCTTCCACCGACCAGGAAAGCTCGTTGCTGAGCGCCTTGAGGAACTTCTGCTCCTGGTTCATCACCGCGGGCACGCACATCTTGCGTGTCGATGCCGCCGGGCCGAAGGTGATCTTCGAGCCGGAGAGACTGAAAGTACCGGTGAAATGGTTGCAGCCGGCCATGCCGCCATAGGTCCCGTCCTCGCGGATCTCCAGGGTCGACTGGAGATTGTCGATGACCCCACCCCCACCGATATCTTCGGCAAGCCAGGTGGCGACGAGCTGCGGCGGCACGTTTTCCGCCGCAACCGGCTGCATCGATGCCATTTCGATCGCGACACAGGCGCAGGAAACGGCGGTTATGATTTTCAGCATCGCGAACTCCTCCGGACCCCGACTCAAGGCACCCAATTCTTAGCCTGCGGACGAGACGGAATGAAGACCGCACCCTTGTTGCCGGCGGATTTCGCCTGTAGAGCCTAGCAAACAACATAAAAGACTCGGATCGATCTCGTGAAGATCATGCGCCCGCGGCGAAGGCTCAGCCGGGCATTCCGTCCGAAAAGAAGAACATGGGTATTGGCATGGCATCCCACGACAGTGCGAAGCGCCGACTGACGATCCTCGGCTCGACCGGTTCGATCGGCACCAACACGCTCGACGTTATCGAGCGCCTTGGCGGCCGTGAGCGCTTCGACGTCGTCGCCGTCACCGGCAACGGCAACATTCCCCTGCTCGCCGAGCAGGCCGTGAAAGTTCGCGCCGAACTCGCCGTCACCGCCAACGATAGCCAGTACGAAAACCTGAAGGCCGCGCTCGCCGGCACCGGCATTCAGGTTGCCGCCGGCAAGAGCGGCCTGATCGAGGCGGCCGAGCGCAACGCGGACTGGGTGATGGCGGCGATTGTCGGCAATGCCGGCTTGGCGCCGACGCTTGCCGCGGCCCGCCGCGGCGCCGACATCGCGCTTGCCAACAAGGAGTGCCTGGTTTCCGCCGGCAGTCTGTTCATCGACGCGGTGAAGAAAGGCGGCGGTCGGCTGCTTCCGGTCGACAGCGAACACAATGCCATCTTCCAGGTTCTGGAAGAACACCAGCGCCATGCGGTCGAGCGTATCATCCTGACCGCTTCCGGCGGCCCGTTCCGCACCAAGTCGCTGGAAGAAATGCGTCACGTGACGGCGGACGTGGCGCGCGCCCATCCGAACTGGTCGATGGGGCTGAAAATCTCGATCGACAGCGCCTCTATGTTCAACAAGGCGTTGGAGATGATCGAGGCAAAGCACCTCTTCGCGCTCGAACCCGCGCAGGTCGAGGTGATCGTGCACCCGCAGTCGGTGATCCACTCGATGGTCGGCTATACCGACGGATCGGTGCTCGCCCAGCTCGGCTGCCCGGACATGCGCACCGCCATCGGCTATGCGCTCTCCTATCCGAGCCGCTGCAGCCTGCCGATCGAGCGGCTCGATTTCGCCAAGCTGTCGCGCCTCGATTTCGAGGCGCCGGACGAAGTGCGCTTCCCTGCCATCCGCCTGGCGCGGCGCGCCATGGTCGAAGGCGGCGTGCAGGGTGCGGTCCTCAACGGCGCCAAGGAAACCGCGCTCGACGCGTTCATCGCCGGCCGCACCGGCTTTCTCGCCATGGCAGAGATCGTCGAAAAGGTCATGGACAAGCTTGCCGACCTGCCGGCGGCCGCAACGATGGACGACGTCTTTGCCGCCGACGAAAAAGCCCGGCACTTGGCGGCCGGGCTGCTTCGGTAATTCAGAGCTTTCTGACCGGCGCGCATGGCGCCGGCAAGATTGGCCTTACGCGACAGCGCGGGCCAGCGCACAGCGCGACCACAGCGAATGCAGCGCGCCGACGAGATGGTCGATGTCGGCATCCGAATGGAGCGGCGTCGGGGTGATGCGCAGGCGCTCGGTCTTCTTCGGCACCGTCGGATAGTTGATCGGCTGCACGTAGACGCCGAAATTGTCGAGCAGGAGATCCGAGATCCACTTGCACTTGGCAGCGTCGCCAACCATGACCGGCACGATATGGCTCGGGTTCGGCATGTGCGGAATGCCGCGCTGGTCGAGCAGCGAGCGCAGACGACGCACACGCTCCTGGTGCGCGAAACGTTCGACCTGGCTTTCCTTCAGGTGGCGGATCGAGGCGAGCGCACCGGCGGCAAGCGTCGGCGGCAGCGCCGTCGTGAAGATGAAGCCGGAGGCAAACGAGCGGATGAAGTCGCAGAGTGCGGCTGAGCCGGTGATGTAGCCGCCCATCACGCCGAAAGCCTTGCCGAGCGTGCCTTCGATCACCGTCAGGCGGTGCATCAGGCCTTCGCGCTCGGCAATGCCGCCGCCGCGCGGACCGTACATGCCGACCGCATGCACTTCGTCGAGATAGGTCATGGCGCCGTACTTGTCGGCGAGGTCGCAGAATTCCTTGATCGGCGCGATGTCGCCATCCATCGAATAGACGGACTCGAAAGCGATGAGCTTCGGCGCACGCGGATCGGCGGCAGCGAGCTTGGCCTCGAGGTCAGCGACCGAATTATGCTTGAAGATGACGCGTTCGCACTTGGAGTGACGGATCCCCTCGATCATCGAAGCGTGATTCCCGGCGTCCGAGAAGACGATAACACCGGGAATCTTGGAACAGAGCGTTCCGAGCGCGGCCCAGTTGGACACGTAGCCCGAAGTAAAGAGCAGCGCCGATTCCTTGCCATGCAGGTCCGCGAGCTCGCGCTCAAGCAGGACGTGGTAATGGTTGGTACCGGAAATGTTGCGGGTGCCGCCGGCGCCGGCGCCGCATTCGTCGATGGCGCGCTTCATCGCCTCGGTGACGACAGAATGCTGGCCCATGCCGAGATAGTCGTTCGAACACCAGACGGTGACTTCCTGAACGCCTTCAGCCGTATGGCGCGCGGCCTTCGGGAATTGGCCGCGATGACGGGCGAGGTCTGCGAAAACCCGGTAGCGGCCTTCCTGATGCAGCCCGTCCAGCTCGTTCTTAAAGAAATTCTCGAAATCCATCATTTTCTCCAGTGCCCGGCCGCTTTCTTCAATCAAAGCGACCTGGGGTCAACCTCGGAATGCCCGGCATCTGCCAACTGCGGCAAAAGGCCCTTGACGCGCTGCCTTCCCAGCGAGTGCATCCGAGATGATCTAGCATTTTTGAGCCTGAGCATCTTCGCTGCTTTCACTGAAACCGTTTCAACGGGAACAGCCCTAGTTTTGAAACATTCCAAAGAAAGCCTTAGTGCATGTTCATCACGTCAAGCTTGATCGAAGTCAAGCAAGGATGAAAAAAGGACGGCCGAAGCCGCCCTTTTTCGATGTTGGTGTGACGGCGAAGGCTGGTCATGCCGCCGCAACGGCGCGTTTGGCCATGACCTTCACCAGATTGGCGCGATAGGCCGCATCCGCGTGAATGTCGGAGAGCAGCTCCGAGGCATCGACGCTAATATTGCCAAGCGCATCCGGCGTCCAGTTGGCAGCAAGGGCTGCCTCCATCTCCGCCTGACGGAAAACGCCATTTGCGCCCGCACCCGTGACCGCGACCCGGACCTCGCCATTGTCGCGCTTGGCGACGAAGACACCGGTCATCGCGTAGCGCGAGGCCGGGTTGGCGAACTTCTGGTAGGCGGCCTTTGCCGGGGCGTCGAAGCTGACCGCGACGACGATCTCGCTGTCTTCCAGCGCCGTTTCGAACAGACCGGTGAAGAAATCGTCGGCCGCGATCTCCCGCCGGTTGGTCACGATCGTCGCGCCGAGCCCGAGCATCGCTGCCGGATAATCCGCCGCCGGATCGTTGTTGGCGATGGAGCCGCCGATCGTGCCCATGTGTCGCACATGCGGATCGCCGATATGGCTGGCAAGGCTGCAGATCGCCGGACAGACGGCTTTGAGCGCCGCCGACGAGGCGACGTCATAATGGGTCGTGGCCGCGCCGATCCGCACGGATCGGCCGTTGACTGAGATGCCCTGCATCTCGGCGATGTGCCGAAGGTCGATCAGATCGCTCGGCGACGCCAGCCGCTGTTTCATCGTCGGAATGAGGGTCATGCCGCCGGAGACGTACTTGCCTTCGCCGGCCGCATCCATTCGGCTGACGGCGTCCTGAACCGAGGACGCCCGGTGATATTGGGTCTCGTACATGAGGTGTCCTCCCGTTCACTTGGCCGCGTGCGCCGCCGCCCACACCTTCTGCGGTGTCGCCGGCATGGTAAGTGCGTTGTTGCCAATGGCATCTGTGATGGCGTTGATCAGCGCCGGTGGCGAGCCGATGGCGCCGGCCTCGCCGCAGCCCTTGATGCCCAGCGGATTGTTCGGGCAGGGCGTGTTCGAGGTCGAGACCTGGAATGACGGCAGATCGTCGGCGCGCGGCATGGCGTAATCCATGTAGCTCGCCGTCAGCAGCTGGCCGGATGGGTCGTAGTGCACGCCCTCGAGCAGCGCCTGGCCGATGCCCTGGGCAATGCCGCCATGCACCTGTCCCTCGACGATCATCGGGTTGATGATGTTGCCGAAGTCGTCGGCCGCGACAAACTGGATGATCTTGGTTCGGCCCGTTTCCGGATCGACCTCCACCTCGCAGATGTAGCAGCCGGCCGGGAAGGTGAAGTTGGCAGGGTCGTAGAAGGCCCCTTCCTTCAACCCCGGCTCCATGCCGGCCGGCAGATTGTGGGCGGTATAGGCGGCAAGCGCCATCTGGAACCACGGCACGGCCTTATCGGTGCCGGCGACCTTCAGTTCGCCGTTTTCGATGACGATGTCGCTTTCGTCCGCTTCCATCAGATGTGCGGCGATCTTCTTCGCCTTGGCTTCGACCTTGTCGAGCGCCTTGACGACGGCCGACATGCCGACGGCACCGGAACGAGAACCATAGGTGCCCATGCCCATCTGCACCTTGTCGGTATCGCCATGCACGATGTTGACGCTGTCGATCGGCACACCGAAGCGGTCGGCGACAAGCTGGGCAAAGGTCGTCTCGTGGCCCTGGCCATGGCTGTGCGAGCCGGTCAGGACCTCGATCGTACCGACGGCGTTGACCCGCACTTCGGCCGATTCCCAAAGACCGACGCCAGCACCGAGCGAACCCACCGCTGCCGACGGTGCGATGCCGCAGGCCTCGATGTAACAGCTCATGCCGATGCCGCGCTTCATGCCGCGACCGGCGGCTTCCGCCTTGCGACCGGCAAAGCCGTTCCAGTCGGCCGCCTTCATCGCCGCTTCGAGCGAAGCGTCGTAGTCGCCGGCGTCATAGTTCATGATGACAGGCGTCTGGTGCGGGAAGGAGCGGATGAAATTGACCCGACGCAATTCGGCAGGCGAGACGCCGAGTTCGCGGGCCGCCGTCTCCATCGTGCGTTCCAAGAGATAGGTCGCCTCCGGCCGCCCGGCACCGCGATAGGCGTCGACGGGCGCGGTGTTGGTATAGACGGTGCGCACATTCGCATGGATCGCCGGGATGTCGTACTGCCCGGAGAGCAGCGTCGCATAGAGATAAGTCGGCACCGCCGAGGAGAACAGCGACATGTAAGCGCCGAGATTGGCGATCGTATCGACCTTGAGCCCGATGATGCGATTGTTGGCGTCAAAGGCCATCTTCACCTTCGACACATGGTCGCGACCATGCGCATCGGTGAGGAACGCTTCGGTGCGGTCCGACGTCCATTTGACCGGCACGCCGGTGCGCTTCGACGCCCAGAGACAGACGATCTCCTCCGGATAGATGTAGATCTTCGAGCCGAAGCCGCCGCCGACATCGGGCGCGATCACCCGCAGCTTGTTTTCCGGCGCGACATTATAGAAGGCGCTCATCACCAGCCGCGCCACATGCGGGTTCTGGCTGGTCGTGTAGCAGGTATAGTGGTCGTCTCCGGCGTCGTAGATGCCGAGCGCCGCACGCGGCTCCATCGGGTTGGGCGAAAGCCGGTTGTTGTGGATGGTGATTTCGGTGACATGCGCCGCAGCGCCGATCGCCTTGTCGGTCGCCGCTTCGTCGCCGATCTGCCAGTCGAAGATCAGGTTACCAGGCGCTTCCGGGTGAAGCTGCGGCTGTCCCGCCTCAAGCGCCTTTGAGGCGTCGATCACGACGGGAAGCTCCTGGTATTCGACGACGACGGCTTCGGCAGCATCACGCGCCTCGGCGACGCTGTCGGCAACGACGATCGCCACAGCATCGCCGACGTATCGCACGGTCTCGTGCGCGAGCGGCCGCCAGGCGCCCATCTTCATCGGCGATCCGTCCTTGGAATGGATCATCCAGCCGCAGATCAGGTTGCCGATACCATCGGCGAGCAACTGCTTGCCGTCGAGCACGCCGATCACGCCTGGCATGCCGATCGCCGCCGACCCGTCGACTTTGAGGATCTTCGCATGCGCATGCGGGCTGCGCACGAACACCGCATATTTCATCCCCGGCACGGACATGTCGTCCGTATAGCGGCCCTTGCCGGTCAGGAACCGCTTGTCCTCCTTGCGCGCCACGCGCGCGCCAATGCCTTCAACGCCCATTGCCTATCTCCTCCCGAGATATCCAGCGACAGTCCCGACGGCCATGCATCGGTCCTGAGTGACATGCGTCAGGGGCGAGATCCCGCCCCCGTTCTGCCGCTATTCTGCGGCCACACGGGCGCCGCTCATCTCGGCGGCGGCGGCAAGGATCGCTTTCACGATGTTGTGGTAACCGGTGCAACGACAGATGTTGCCTTCGAGCTCGGCGCGCACCGTCGCCTCGTCCAATTGACCCTGATGCCTGCGGATCATGTCGACGGCCGTCATCACCATGCCGGGCGTGCAGAAGCCGCATTGCAGGCCGTGATTGGCCTTGAAGGCCGCCTGCACCGGATGCAGTTCGCCATCGGCCGCCAGCCCTTCGATGGTGGTGATCGTAGAGCCTGCGGCTTGCGCGGCGAGGATGGAACAGCTCTTGACCGACTTTCCGTCCATATGGATGACGCAGGCGCCGCACTGCGAGGTATCGCAGCCGACATGGGTGCCGGTCAGTCCGAGATTTTCGCGTATGAATTGCACCAGCAATGTGCGGTCGTCGCAATGACCGCTCACCTGACGGCCGTTGACCGTCATTGTTACTTTCGCCATTTCGCTCCTCCGGGGTCGGTCAATGCCAACACGAGCGCGGCCGGAAAGTCGGGTGAGATGGTTCACGCGACTAGGGTACGCGCCAACTGATATCGATGCCCGTCGCCCACGGATCCGCTCCTCCGGATTTTCGCAGGCTTGTTTGTATCATTTGTCTTTTTTTGGAATGCCGCAACCGCCCCTGCCCGCCGAACGACAAAATTTTTCCACGCCGGTTGTGCCGAAGGGAACTGCCTTCATGTCCCGTTCAGGAACGATATCATTATCTTGCCGGCAGGAAGAAACCGCAGCGCTCCCGTAGACTTTCGATGGGGACCGCGTATTTTCCGAACCGCAAGTTCCGGTGGAGCGGGATGTTCCCGGCTTCGCCATCATCCACGGGACGGACTGAGCGATAGGCTTGAGATCCGTAGACATCGGAGAGAACAACATGAAGAAAGCCATCGCACTTGTGCTGGTCGCCCTGGCGGTCGCAAGCTGCACCCAGACGGAAAAGGGCGCCGGCATCGGTGCCGTTTCCGGCGCGATCATCGGCGGCGCTGTTACCGGCGACGTCCGTGGCGCTGCAGTCGGCGCGGCAATCGGCGGTGTTTCCGGCGCAGTCATCGGCAACGTCACCGAGCAGCCCGGCCAGTGCTACTATCGCGACCGCTACGGCCGCCGCTACATCGACTCCTGCCCGCGCTAAGGCGACAGGCAGCCTGCCGTCGGCTGCAGCTTGAGCCGCCCGACGGTCTGGTTTGATGTTTCCCCCTCACGGCTGACCGCCCTGAGGGGGTTTTTCGTTGCGGCAACCGCATCCTCTGCCGCACACAACGCGCAGCGGCCAACGAAGGCGCCGAAATCGGGTGGCAACCGCCGAAGCAATCTCGTCTGCTGACCTCGACGTTTCATGATCGAGGTTCTTCCATGCCAAACCCACCACGCGACACCCTGCCACCGGCCTTCAAGCGCATCGGCTGGTCCAACCTGTTCGCACAGTTTTCCGAGCAGATGGCGCTGGCCGCCGCTCCGCTCGCCGCCGTGCTTCTGCTCGCCGCAGGCCCTGCGGAAACCGGATGGCTGCAGATGGCGCAGACGCTGCCATTCCTTCTGCTCTCCATTCCCGCCGGTCTCGTTGCCGACCGCGCATCGCGGCGCAGGCTGATGGTCTCCTCGGAAATGCTGCGCGCGCTGTCGCTGGTTGCCACGCTGTTGCTGATGCTCGGCGGCCTGCTGTCGCTGCCGCTGCTCGCCGTCATGGGCTTCGTCGGCGCCATTGGCACGGTCTGCTACAATGTCGCCGCCCCAGCCCTGGTGCCGGCGATCGTGCCCCGTCACCAACTCGCCGACGCCAATCGCTGGCTGGAGCTCGCCCGCAGTCTCGCCTATTCCGGCGGACCGGCGATCGGCGGCGCGATCGTCGCATGGACCGGCGCATCGCTCGCCTATGTCGCCGCCACATCCCTGTCCCTTCTCTCTGTCGTCCTGCTCGCCGGCCTTGGCGACCAGCAGCAACCGACCGCTCCCAGGCGCAACCTCCTTCAGGATCTCGCCGAAGGCGCCCGGTTCCTGGGCGGCCACCCGCTGCTCAGGCCCATTCTGGTGACCGCCATCGTCTTCAACACGGCCTGGTTCGTGCTGCAGGCGGTCTATGTCGCCTATGCCATTCAGACCCTCGGGCTGACGGCGACCGGCGTCGGCATCACGCTTGGCATCTATGGCGCCGGCATGATGATCGGCGCCTTCGCAGCCCCCGCCATTGCGCGCCGGATCCCCTTCGGCCTGATGATCGCCCTCGGCCCGCTCGGCGGGTTGACGGCTGCGGCCGTGATGCTCTCGACCATCTGGATTCCCTCAGGCGCCCTTGCCGGTCTGAGCTTCTTCCTGTTCGGCGCCGGCCCGGTGCTCTGGTCGATCGCCACGCTCACTTTGCGGCAGGCCGTCACCCCCAATGCGATGCTCGGGCGCGTATCGGCCTTCATCACCACCGCCACCTTCGGCGCCCGGCCGATCGGTGCAGCGCTCGGCGCCGTCGTCGCCACACGCTTCGGCGTCGAGGCGTGCCTTGCCGTCGCAGCGGTCGGTTTCCTCATCCAGTTCCTCGTCATCATCGCTTCCGGCGTACCGCAATTGCGGGCGCTGCCCGAGGCCGCGTAGCGGCTCGATACAGCGGACAAGGCGGCATTTAAGCCTCCCAAAAGGCGCAGCGCCCTGCTGGTTGTCGGCGGTGGTTGTGCTGCGCCGACAACATTTCCGCGCTTTTTCGACGGAATCGGCACCGAAATTCGGCATCAGGGGTGGATGCAGCGGATCGTCATCGTTAACAGATGGAAAACCTTAGGCATGCGATAGTGACCCAGCCGCATAAGCAGGCAGTTTGTATTGGGTCGCCTGAAGACGGGATGCGGAAGCGAATGTCCCCACCACGGTCGAGTATTGCGTACTGGAAGGCAGCGACTTCGCTTGCTGTTGCCTTTTCGTGCGCGCTCGGCCCGCTTTCCGCCGAGAAGGCCTATGCCTTCAAGCTCTTCGGCATGAAGTTTTTCGAGAGCGACGAGGAAGAGGCGCCGGTCATCGACCCGGTCAACTATACCCTCACCTTCGACGCCGGCACCGAAGACAAGGAACTGAAGGAAGCGCTGGAAAACAGCTCGCAGCTCGTGCAGGGCCAGGAAAAGCCTGTCTCCGGCGATCTTGGCCTGGCAATTCGGGCGCGTGACGACCGCGACCGGCTGCTTGCCGCACTCTACGAAAAGGCCCGCTACGGCGGCACCATCGCGATCCGCATCAACGGCCAGGATATCGACAGTCTGCCGCCGGATCCGTCTTTCCCGGATGGCAAGCCGATTCCGGTCACCGTCACCGTGACGCCGGGTCCGGTCTTCAACGTCGGTTCCGTCAAGTTCGAAGGCGATGCGGCCGGTTTCAGTCCCGCTGATTACGGCCTGCCCGGCGGCGCGCGTGCCGATTCCACCTTGATCATCAAGGCCGGCGAAAAGGTCGTGAACGATCTGCGCGAGCAGGGTCGCCCCCTGGCCAAGCTCACCGAACGCAGCGCTGTCGCCAACCACGCCAACTCGACCGTCGACATCGTCATCGGCGCCAGCGGCGGCCCGGTTGCCCCAGTCGGCGAAGTCAGCGTCGACGGAACGAAGACCGTCGACCCGGGTTTCGTGCGCGACTACTCACGCCTCAACGAAGGCCGTCCCTATTCGCCCGCGGACATCCGCAAAGCCTCCGAGCGCCTGCGCCAGCTCGGCGTCTTCTCGAGCGTCACCATCAAGGAAGCCAATGCGCTTTCGCCCGATGGATCTCTCCCGATGAAGATCGAGGTGTCCGAAGGCAAGCACAAGTATTTCGGCTTCGGCGCCCAGGTCTCGACCACCGACGGCCTCGGGCTTTCGGGCTACTGGGGACACCGCAACCTTTTCGGCCGCGCCGAATCGCTGCGCATCGAAGGATCGGTCGACCGCATCGGCGAGACCAAGGAACTGGACAAGCTCGACTATTCGGTTGGCATCCTGTTTGCCAAACCCGGTGCCTTCGGCCCGGCTTCCACCTTTACCGCGAGCGTCAAGGCCAACATCCAGGACCCAGACGCCTACCGCGCCAAGATCCTGACGGCAGCGGCCGGCGCCACCTTCGAGCTCTCGGACACCGACACCGTCTCAGGCGGCGGCGAGCTCAGCTGGGCCAACATCGACGACGCCTTCGGCTCGAACTCCTATCTGACGGCCGCGATCCCGCTCGAATATGTGCGCGATACCCGCAACGACAAGCTGAACGCGACCGAAGGCTACCGGGCGATGATCAACGCCAAGCCGAGCTACGAAATCAAGGGGCAGACCTTCTTCTCGTCCTTCGAAGCCTCGGCATCCGGTTACCATGCGCTCGGCGACGAGAAGCGCTTCGTGCTTGCCGGCAAGATCGGCGCCGGCATACTCGTCGGCGGCAGCGGGCTCGAAGACATTCCTGCCAACCGCCGCTTCTACCTCGGCGGTGGCGGCTCGGTACGCGGCTATTCCTACCAGGAGATCGGCCCGCGCAATTCCGACAACGAGGAGACCGGCGGACGTTCCTATGTCAACGCCTCGCTCGAAGCCCGCATCGCCATCACCGACACGATCGGGGTTGTTCCCTTCATCGACGCCGGTACGGTGTCTGCGAAGACGACGCCGGATTTCTCCGACATCCGCGCCGGCGCCGGCATCGGCCTGCGTTACGCCACGCCCTTCGGCCCGATCCGCCTCGACTTTGCCGTTCCGCTTAACAAATATCCCGGCGGCACCAAGTACGGCATCTATGCCGGTATCGGCCAATCCTTCTGATCCGGGCCGTTTCTTCCATCAGAACCGGCAAATCGCCGCCATTGCCGGATAGTTTCTGCCGGCGGAGATTCCGCTTGGGAGCAACTTGCGTTATGGGTAGATCATGAATCAGGTCGTCCGCTTCCTTCGCGCGACGCTGCGCTATGGCCTTCGTGTGCTTGGCGTGATTGCGGTCGTTGCCCTTCTTCTCGTCGCCTTCGTGGGCTTCACCACACCCGGCGCAAGGCTCGTCGCCTGGGCAATCGAGAAGTATGCGGCAACCCCTGACCAGATCGTGCGGATCGCCGATCCGAGCGCGCTGTTGACCGGCAAGTTCACGGCCGGAAGCATCACGCTGTTCGATGGCGAGGGCGTCTATGCCGAAGTGCGCGACCTCGATCTCACCTGGTCGCCCGCCGCCCTTCTCTCCTTCCGCTTCGAAGCCGCGGCGCTCTCGGCCGGCTCGGTGCGCGTCGAGCGCCTGCCGATCCCCTCCACCGAGACCAAGGAAGTCCGCTCGACCTTTGCGCTTCCCGTCGACGTCAAGATCGACGCGATCGATCTCAAGGAGATCATCATCGGCAAGGCGATCGCCGGCGAGGACCAGTTCCTGACCGCCAGCGGCAAGGTGAACGCGACCAACGAAAGCATCGCCCTTCAGCTTGCGGCCGCCCAGCGCGACCGGCCGGAAGCGCGCGCGGTTGCCGATATCGTCTTCAATCCGGCAGGCAACGAGCTGAAGCTCGAGGCGACCGTGGACGAGCCCAACAACGGCGTGCTGGCAAAGCTGCTTCGCCTGCCCAACGAGCCCGCAGTCAACATCAAGCTGACCGGCGAAGGCCCGCTTTCCGACTGGGTCGGCAGCGCCACGGCCGCACTCGACGGCAGCGAAATTCTCAAGCTCGACGGTCGCCACGTCCAGACGCCCGACGGAATGCACCGGCTGACCGTTAACGGCGGCGGCGGTTTCGGCTCGCTGATGCCGCCGGCGCTGCGCCCGATGTTCGAGGGTGACACCAGTCTCGACATCGCCGCCGCGTTCAACGACCAGGGGCTGGTTCAGGTCGACAAGGCTCATGTGACAACGGGCGCGCTCTCCTTTGCCGCTTTCGGTACTTACGACAGCAAGGGCGAGAACAACCTCAAGGCCAGGCTTGCCGGCACCAACGGCCCTGTCGACTTCCGCTGGCCGCTGCAGAAGGGTGAAGCGCAGGCCAAGATCAATGCCGTCGATTTCTCGCTGATCGGCGACGCGCAAGCCGCGATCCTCGATCTCACCGCAGACGTCACCTCCCTGGCGGTGCCCGACGTGGCGCTTGGCGCAGTCAAGCTTTCGGCACGCAGCGACGGCTTCAATCTCCAGGCGCAATCCGGTCCGGTGAAGGCGGCAATCGAGGTGGGCGAAGCCGGCTTCAACGACCCCAACCTCGCCCGCCTGGTCCAGGTGCCGCTGAAGGTGGACGCAATCCTCTCCGTGACGAAGGAAAACATCGCCTTCAACCCGGTGACGATCGAAAGCCCCGGTATCGGCGGTTCGCTCACCGGCGCCTTTTATCGCGACGAGAACACGGTTTTCGCGGCCTTCAAGCTCTTCGCCATTCCGGACGCGTTGCCGCCGGCGGCCGCCGCGAAATTCGATGGCACGATCGCACTCTCGGGCGAAGTGAAGACGGCAACCGACGGCGGCGTCACCGTGGAGGGCCTCGAGCTCAAGTCGGGCACGATCGAGGCCGCCGGCACCGTTGCGCTCGCGCAGAGCAACCTGACGGCCGACCTTAGGGGTACCCTGCCTGATCTCGGCAAGCTGCTTGCCGATGCCAAGGGCAAGGCCGACTTTACCGCCGCCGTGACCGGCCCGCTTTCGGAACTCGGCATCAAGGCCGAGTTGACGTCGAGCGGCGCGACACTGGCCGGACGCACGCTCAGCGACCTCAACGTCAAGGCCGACGCCAAGGCCAACCCTTCGAGCCCGCAGGCAAGCCTGACGGCGACCGGTGCACTCGACGGCCAGGCCATCGACGTCAAGGCCGACGTCGTCTCGAAGGATGGCCAGACCGCAATCCCGGTGCTCGAGGCCAGGATCGGCGAGAACAAGCTGACCGGGGCAATCAGCTTCACCCCCGATTTCAAGCCGGACGGCACGGTCAGCTTCGACCTGCCCGATCTCGGCCTCTTGGCCGCCATGGCCGGGCAGAAGGCCTCCGGCGACCTCAACGGCTCGGCGGCCATCAAGACCCAAAACGGCATCACCTCCGTCGTCGTCAAGGCCGGCGGCAGCGGCATCAAACGCGACCAGCTGACCATCTCCAGGCCGACCGCCGACATCACCATCGCCGACCTCGCGGCCCTGGCGATCAAGGGCAGCATCCGCGCCGAAACGGTGGCGCAGGGCGAAAACCGTGTTTCCGGACTTGCCGTCGATTTCGAGCAACGAGCCGGCCGCACCGGTTTTGCCGTCGACGGCAAATTTGACGGCGGACCGCTGACGGTGAAGGGCGACCTTGCGAGCGCCAAGGGCCGCACGGAAATCCGCCTCGCATCCTTTGGCGCAACGCCGAAGGGCATTGCCCTGAAACTGGCGCAGCCGACGGTGATTGCCATCGAAAGCGGCACCGTCCGTCTCAACGCGCTGACGATCCAGGCATCGAAAGGTACGATCGCCGTCAACGGCACGGCTGGCGAAAAGCTCGACATCACTGCGAAGCTCAACGCCCTGCCCGCAGCACTGGTCAACGCCTTTGCGCCGGATCTTGGCGCCGAGGGCACGATCGCCGGCACCGTCGATGTCGAGGGCGCAGCGTCTGCCCCGGTCGTCGCCTACGACCTCAAATGGTCGGGCGCCTCGCTCGCGGCAGCCCGCACCGCGGGCGTTGCGGCCTTCGATGTCACGGCGGACGGCAATTTTGCCAACAACAAAGTGACGCTCGATACGACGCTTTCGGGCGCCGGCGGACTTTCCTTCAAGGGCGGCGGCAATGTCGACATCGGCGGCAACATGCCGATCGCGATGAAGTTCAGTGGCAACGTCCCCTTCGCCCTCATCGCCAACCTGATGGCGGAGAAAGGCTTCACGCTGACGGGCCAGGCAAATGTCGATGTGGCAATCTCCGGTTCCGCGAAGGCGCCGCAGATCGCCGGCACGATCACCACGTCAGGCGGGCGCCTCGTCGACGTGCGTCGCAACCTGGCGCTCAACGACCTGACCGCCAATGTCGCGCTCGATGGCAAGCAGGCGACGATCTCCAGGCTCTCGGCCAATCTCGCGACCGGCGGCTCGGTCGAAGCCAGCGGTACCGTCGGCACCGTACCCGGTTCCGGCTTCCCGGCCAACCTGACGATCAAGCTGAACAACGCGACCTACGTCGATGGCACCCTGTTCAACGCCAACGTTGCCGGCGAGATGACCTTGACCGGTCCCCTGGTCGCGACCCCGACGCTCGGCGGCAAGGTGACGATCCGCAAGGCATCGATCACCATTCCGGAGAAGTTGCCGACGTCGCTTTCGGCCATCGACATCAAGCACAAGAATGCGCCGCCCAAGGTGCGGAAGATGGTCAAGGACCTGCGCAAGGACGAAGTGCCGGCCGCAGGTGCCAATGCCAGCGGCGTGATTGCCTTCGATCTCGGCGTCAACGCCCACCAGATCTTCGTGCGCGGCCGCGGCATCGACGCGGAGCTTGGCGGCGACCTGACGATCCGTGGCACCGCCGTGCAGCCAATTGTTTCCGGCGGCTTTGAGATGCGTCGCGGACGGCTCGAAATCCTCGGCAAGCGCCTGACCTTCACCGACGGCAATATCGGCTTTGGCGGTGACCTGATCCCGACGCTCGACCTCAAGGCGACCTCCAGCGTCGGCGCGACCACCATCACCGTCGCGGTCGCGGGCCTCGCCAACAATCCGCAGATCGCCTTCTCTTCCTCCCCGGCGCTGCCGCAGGACGAAATCCTGGCGCAGTTGATCTTCAACCGGTCGCTGTCAAACCTCTCGGCCTTCCAGATCGCCCAGCTCGCCTCGGCCGTCAGCCAGCTTGCCGGTGGCGGATCGACCTCGCTGCTCGACGGCCTGCGCAACAAGCTCGGCGTCGACGATCTCGACGTCACCACCGACGAGAATGGCGGCGCCTCCGTGCGCGCCGGCAAGTATCTCAACGACCGCACCTATATCGAGCTGCAGCAGGGCTCCGATTCCGCCTCCAGCAAGGCGGTCATCAATCTCGATGTCGGCAAGGGCGTGAAGCTCAAGGGCTCGGCCGCCGGCGACGGTTCGGCCTCGGGCGGCGTCTTCTTCGAAAAGGAATATTGAGCGGCGGCGGGCGTAAACACGCCTGTCCCGCCCGCATGACAAGGAAGCCGGTGGGTCGATCGCGATCCACCGGCTCCAGAGCCCCTGTGTTGCCCGCTCGACAGCAAACTCACTATGGTCTTTTGGAGGCACCGGCGGCGTCTGAAGCCGTGATCGGTCGCATGTCATCGGCGCGGAGCGCGCTGCCCTTCTTGCGCCTGTTTCAGGCCCAGCCATTCTCGGGGACGAAGGAGACCTCGCGGCGTGGGCGCGTCAGCTCGTAGCGGTTCCATGCGACGGCGTCAGGTGACAGGCCGGTCATCTCGGTTTTTCGGGCGAGCATGAGGAGTTCGTCGATCGACAGGGCATCGCCGCGCTCGATCTTCTGGAGCGCCGCATCGATCAAGGACAGGCTGTGTTCGACACGGTCGCGCAGGTCCAAGAACGCCGATTGCTGGACGGCTAGCGTTTGTCCGAGGGCCGGCGCAGTACCGGCGAGCATTTCGGTAATCCGGGTGAGGCTAAGGCCAAGCCGCCTCAAAGCCATGATTTCGGTCAGCCGCGCGATTTCGACCGCACCATAGAGCCGCCACTTCTTCTCCGTCCGCCGCGGCGTGATCAGGCCGCGGTCCTCATAGACCTTGAGAGCGCGGATGGTAAGGCCAAGACGGTCGGCGCATTCGGCCGCCGACAGCAGTTCATTGTGGTTCACGCCCATGAGCACCTCTTCGAAACACTTCTAAAAAGGTGACTTTGCGGTCGACCCGAGCGGGCTTTGCGAAGCTTTGATGGAGATTTGGCGAAGACGCACCGTGAAAGGCGATTTACCGGCACGCGCCGTCAAAACTTGCGGGACCGCTCCGTGGAAATGCCACTTTGCCAAACCTACATCGGCATCCAGGCGCGACCGCGCGCCCCGTTGTTTCATTCCTTTTTTCAGGTGATTGCCTTGCCCTCTTCTTTTCCGCGTCCCGAACTGCCCGAACCATTCCGCCCTCTTGTCGCTGGCTATCAGTGGAACCGTGATCTGCTCGGGCAATCCGACTCGAGCATCTTTCTTCTAAAGGCGCCCGATCGACCCATGCTGGTGCTGAAGCTCGAGGAAGCCGGCCCGTTCAGCGAGTTCGTCGACGAGGCGGCGCGGCTTGATTGGCTGGCATCAAAGGACTTGCCCTGCCCGCGGGTGATCGCTCGTGCCTTCGGCGCGGAGACGAACTGGCTGCTGCTGCAAGCAGTGCAAGGGACGGACCTCGCCTCCACGACGCTCTCGCCCAAGGACCAGATCGTCATCCTCGCGGACGCGCTGAAGCAACTGCATGCGCTGGATATCGCCAACTGCCCCTTCGATCACCGGATCGAAGAGCGCATCGCCATCGCGAAGGCGCGCACCCAGGCAGGCGTGATCGATGAAAGCGACTTTGACGAGACGCGGCTCGGCCGAACGGCGGCGGATCTCTTTGCCGAACTGCAGGCGCGCGTGCCCCAACCCGGCGAACTCGTCGTCACCCATGGCGACGCCTGCCTGCCGAACATCATCGAGAAGAACGGCCGGTTTTCCGGCTTCATCGATTGCAGCCGGCTGGGCGTCGCCGACCCCTACCAGGACATCGCTCTTGCCTGCCGCAGCATCGTCCACAATCTCGGCGAGGAGTGGGTTCAGCCGTTTCTGACCCGCTATGGCCTCGACAAGGACGATTCGGAGAAACGTGACTTCTACTGCCTGCTCGACGAGTTCTTCTGATCGTCAGGCAGCAGGCATAAAATCCACCCAGAGCACATGCCCGGGCAGCGAAAGGGCCCGCAACGCCTCAGGCGGCGTTGCGGGCCTCGATGCTCAGATCGACGACGTCGGCATCTTCCATAGCGTTGAACAACGCCCAGATGTGGCCGAAGGGGTCGATGAAGGCGCCGACGCGATCGCCCGTCGACAAGGTTTCGGCCGCATTGCGAAGGCTTGCGCCTGCGCCGATCGCTCGGCCGATGACGCGATCGACGTCGCGCACATGCAGCTCCAGGATCACCGCCGTGGTGCCGAGCGCATGCGGCGAGCGCGGCCCGCCGAGCTTGGGTTCCGCATCGCGGCGCGGATTGGCCCCGGCAATACGGAACACCGATTCCCCGATCCTCAGATCCGCACTCGTCAGAATGCCGCTCGGCCATTCATGCCTTTGCAGCAGTTCGGCGCCGAGTGCTTCGCGATAGAAGGCGATGGCGCGATCCTCGTCGCCATGCCTGACGAACAGCTTCACACAGATCTGCCGATCGGCAAGCCTGCCGCCATTGGCAACCATGACATCCTCCATCTTGGGTGAGGCGGCCATCATAGCGAAGTACTAGAACAAAGCAAGAACAATTCGACTCTGAGAGGCAATTTCCTCACCGCTTCGGGCGGCCAGAAATGCTCAGAACGCCCCGGTCATCTTACTGGTTTTCAACAGGATATTCGTCTCCGTAACGGTGATGCCGTCGATCAGGCGGATGCGCCGCAGCGTTTCGTCGAAAGAGACGAGATCGCGGTCCTGAAGCTCGGCGATGAAGTCCCAGCGGCCATTGGTGCTGTGCAGCGCCCGCACCTGCGGCAGTCCGCGCAATTGCTCGGCGACACGATCGGCCATCTTGCCGTGCACCTCGATCATGACCACGGCGCGCACCCCGGAGGTCGGGATTTCGGCACCGGTGCGGATGGTGAAGGCGGCGATCGTACCATTGGCCACCAGCCTGTCGATACGGGCCGCCACCGTCGCCCGCGACACGCCCGTCATTTCCGATAGCGTCGAAACGGGAATGCGCGCATTCTGGCGCAGAGCGCTTATCAGCGCCTGGTCGAGATCATCCATAGCCTGCCACTTTGTAAAATCGGACTTAGCAATCTATCGAATCTAGCTCACTAATCGGCAGTTTTCCATCTTTTTGCTGACGCCCATTTTGGCCATAATCCACACATCCCGGACTGGGTCACATCGGAATTATCTTGAGAAGGAATCGGGCGGACATGACGACTATCACGCTGATCGGCGCACCCATCGAGGAAGGTTCTGGACGACGCGGCGCGGCCATGGGTCCGACGGCCCTGCGCATCGCCGGCATCGACACGGTGCTGCGCGATCTCGGCCATACGGTTCACGACGAAGGCGACGTCAAGCCGCTGCCGGCGCGCGATCTCGCCAACCATCCCGGCGCCAACAACCTGCAGATCGTCGCAGCCTTCGCCCGCGCCCTGCATGATTCCGTGCACGACACCGTGCGCAAGGGCCATTTCCCGATCATTCTGGGTGGCGACCATGCGCTTTCGATGGGCAGCGTCTCCGGCATGGCGCGCCATGCCGCAGACGTCGGCCGGCCGCTGTTCGTGCTCTGGCTCGACGCCCATGCCGACTTCAACTCGCCGTCGACCTCGCCCTCCGGCAACATGCACGGCATGCCGGTCGCCTTCTTCTGCGGCCAGGCCGAATTCGCCCCGATCCTGCCGTCGGACCGTCCGCTCGTCGATCCGAAGAAGGTCTTCCAGGTCGGTATCCGCTCGGTCGACGACCGCGAGCGCGAAGAGATCACAGAACATGGCGTGCGCGTCTTCGACATGCGCGCCGTCGACGAACTCGGCATGGCTCACATCATGCGCCAGATCCTCGAAGAGGTCCGCGCCGCCAATGGCCTGCTGCATGTCAGCCTCGATGTCGATTTCATGGATCCAGAACTGGCGCCCGGCGTCGGCACCACCGTTCCGGGCGGCGCCACCTTCCGCGAGGCGCACCTGATCATGGAAGTGCTCTGGGAAAGCGGGCTCGTTTCCTCGCTCGACGTCGTCGAGCTCAACCCCTTCCTCGACGATCGCGGCAAGAGCGCGCGCATCCTGGTCGAACTGACGGCGAGCCTCTTCGGCCGCCGTGTTCTCGACCGGCCGACCCGCAGCGCCTAGATCACGGAGATCTTGGGTCGACTGGATCCAAGATCATAAGCGTGAACGGCTCTCATAAGTCTAAGCGGGATGCGGGCGGAAAACCGCGCACACTTTTCCTCTTCCCGCTCAGACAAAGAAACACCGGAGGACGATATATGAACACGACGGCTGCCCTGATCGAAACCGAATACCGGCTCGGCGCCCATAACTACAAGCCGCTCGACGTGGTGCTTTCGCGCGGCGAAGGTGTCTATGTCTGGGATATGGAAGGCAACCGCTACCTCGACTGTCTCTCGGCCTATTCTGCCGTGAACCAGGGCCATTGCCACCCGAAGATCCTGAAGGCGATGATGGAGCAGGCGCAGAAGCTGACGCTGACCTCCCGCGCCTTCCGCAACGATCAGCTGGCGCATTTCTACGAAGAGATCGCTGCGCTGACCGGCTCGCACAAGGTGCTGCCGATGAACTCCGGCGCCGAAGCCGTCGAGACCGCCGTCAAGGCCGTGCGCAAGTGGGGCTACGAGGTCAAGGGCGTGGCCGAGAACAAGGCCGAGATCATCGTCTGCTCCAACAACTTCCACGGCCGCACCATGGGTATCGTCGGTTTCTCGACCGATCCGGACGCCCGCACCGGCTTTGGCCCGTTTGCGCCGGGCTTCAAGGTCGTACCCTTCGGTGACATCGACGCCTTCCGTGCGGCGATCAACGAAAACACCGTCGCCTTCCTGGTCGAGCCGATCCAGGGCGAAGCCGGCGTCATCGTCCCGCCGGTCGGCTACTTCACGACGGTGCGCGAGCTCTGCACCAAGCACGGCATCACGCTGATCCTCGACGAGATCCAGACCGGGCTTGGCCGCACCGGCAAGCTGCTTGCCGAAGAGCATGAGGCGATCGAAGCCGACGTGACGCTGATCGGCAAGGCTCTGTCCGGCGGCTTTTATCCGGTCTCTGCGGTGCTTTCGAATTCCGAAGTGCTCGGCGTCTTGAAGCCCGGCCAGCACGGCTCGACCTTCGGCGGCAACCCGCTTGCCTGCGCCATTGCCCGCGCGGCGCTGAAGGCGCTGACCGAGGAAGGCATGATCGAGAACTCGGCAAAGATGGGCGAGCGCTTCCAGAAGGGCCTCACCGACATCCGTTCCAACATCATCAAGGAAGTGCGCGGTCGCGGCCTGATGCTGGCGGTGGAACTGGTGCCGGAAGCCGGCGGCGCGCGCAAGTATTGCGAAGCGCTGAAGCAGCTCGGCATCCTTGCCAAGGACACCCACGGCGACACGATCCGCATCGCGCCGCCGCTCGTCATCACCGCCGAGCAGGTGGATTGGGCGGTCGAACAGTTTGCCAGGGTTCTCGCCTCCGCTTGATCGCAAATCGCTTCCGCCCCGGGGTCACGCCCGGGGCGAGATCTTCGTAAGCACTTGCAAAAGCAAGTCTTAACGAATCCCGGCCTATAGTCCTTTCCCAAAGCGCAAAGCGGTTCCTCCGCGCATGATGCAGCTGCGCCCTGCCGGATGTGATCGGCGGACTGGAAGGATCTCTCCTTTACGGATCATTGACCGCGCCTGATGCGCCGTCAGCCATGCGGAGAGATCTGGAGTATGGCGGTGTCGCGCCCAGAGGCGTCGACCGGAAAGCTGGAAGGACCTTCGATGACAAGCACACTCAGGACGGCCGGGTTCGACGGCGAGACGCTGGAAATCATTGCGTTCCGCCTCCACGATCAGGAATTCTGCGTCAAGACGACGACGATCCGTGAAATCCGCGGCTGGGCGCCCTCGACGCCTATCCCGCATTCGCCGCCGGAAGTGATCGGCGTCATGAACCTGCGCGGCACGGTGATCCCGATCATCGACCTCGCCCACAAGCTCGGCATGAAATCGACCACCGCCAACGAGCGCAGCGCCATCGTCGTCGCCGAAGTGCACAACATGGTCATCGGCCTCGTCGTCGACCGCGTGTCGGATATCCTCACGGTCCAGGGCAGCCAGGTGCAGCCGGTGCCGGAAGTGACGGCCTCCTTCGACAAGAGCTTCGCCGAAGGCATCATCGCCAACGAAACCGGCATGATCTGCTTCCTGAACCTTGCCCGCATGTTCAAGGAACGCGAGGTCGAGGAACTGGCCGCCTAAAGCAACAGCTCAGCGATATTCAAGGCCGTCCGACGTCTCGTCGGGCGGCTTTTTTGTTGGTTATTTGCTCAGCCAGAGGGCAATACTTTAGAAAAACAGGAGAAACTAATTCAACTAAAATTGGGATCTACGAGTTCTTACAACTGAAATTTGATAGTTGCTATTTTAACACCTGCTTAATAGTCCTATCACTAACCTAGATTGCATAAACACGGCGCCTGGGCATGAAGCCCGCCAGTTCGAACTCCCCTCACGAAGCACTAAATCGCTGACCCGGTGGGCCGGCGCGGGACGACCAGACATGTTTCGGCAGGCCGGCATTTGTCTTAGTCCGGGAGTTTGCGCCGCTTCGGCTCCGCAAACCCTGTCAAAGAAGGCACGAAGCCCCCGGCTTGAGCCAACAAACGAGAAGAGGGTTACAATGTTCGCTCTCGGAAAAATTGCAGACGCGAACCAGATCATCGCCGCGCTCTCGAAGTCGCAGGCTATCATCCAGTTCGACCTGACCGGCAAGATCCTGACCGCCAATGAGAATTTCTGCCAGGCACTCGGTTACAACCTCAGCGAAATCGTCGGGCAGCACCACCGCATGTTCTGCCCCGCCGACTACGCCCAGACGCAGGAATACCGCGACTTCTGGGCCCGGCTCGGCCGCGGCGAATTCGACGCCAATGCCTACAAGCGTGTCGCCAAGGGCGGCCGCGAAATCTGGATCCAGGCGACCTACAACCCGGTGCTTCGGGGCGGCAAGCCCTACAAGGTGGTCAAGTTCGCAAGCGACATCACTGCCGCCAAGGCAAGGGCCACGGAAGATGCCGGCAAGCTCGACGCGATCTCCCGCTCCCAGGCTGTAATCGAATTCACCCCATCGGGCGAGATCCTGACCGCCAACGAAAACTTCTGCGCCGCGCTCGGCTACAGCCTCCAGGAAATCCAGGGCAAGCACCACAGCATGTTCTGCGAGCCCAACTATGCCCGCACCGCCGAATATGCCGACTTCTGGAAGCGGCTCGCCGCCGGCGAGTTCTTCTCCAACGAGTTCGTGCGCTACGGCAAGGGTGGCAAGGAGATCTGGATCCAGGCGGCCTATAACCCGATCCGCGACTTCAGCGGCAAGGTCTACAAGGTCGTCAAGTTCGCGACCGATGTCAGCGAGCGCATGAGCGCCATCAACAGCCTCGGCGCGGGCCTGCGGGCGCTCGCCGAAGGCGATCTGACGCGCAACCTCGACACGCCCTTCGTACCAAGCATGGAAGCGGTGCGGATCGACTTCAACGATGCCACCGCAAAGCTGCGCGGGGCGATGCGAACCGTCGGCGACAATGCCAGCGCGATCGCCTCCGGCGCCCGCGAGATCCGGGCCGCCGCCGACGACCTGTCGAAGCGCACCGAGCAACAGGCCGCTTCCGTGGAAGAGACCGCCGCAGCGCTCGACGAGATCACCACGACCGTCTCGGACTCCAGCCGCCGCGCCGAGGAGGCCGGAGGCTTGGTCGCCAAGACCAAGGCCGGTGCCGAACGCTCCGGCAATGTGGTCAAGAGCGCGATCGGCGCCATGGACCAGATCGAACAGTCGTCACGCGAAATCTCCAACATCATCGGCGTGATCGACGACATCGCCTTCCAGACGAACCTTTTGGCGCTGAACGCCGGCGTCGAGGCGGCGCGCGCCGGTGAAGCCGGCAAGGGCTTCGCCGTCGTCGCCCAGGAAGTGCGTGAACTGGCCCAACGCTCCGCCAGTGCCGCCAAGGACATCAAGTCGCTGATCGGCACCTCGACCGAACACGTCAAGAACGGCGTGTCGCTGGTCGGCCAGACCGGGGCGGCGCTTGAGGAAATCCTCGTCCAGGTCCAGGAGATCAACGCCAACGTCTCGGCGATCGTGGAAGCGGCACGGGAACAGTCGACCGGCCTCAAGGAGATCAACCAGGCGGTCAACTCGATGGACCAGGCGACCCAGCAGAACGCCGCGATGGTCGAGGAAAGCACGGCCGCAAGCCACGCCATGGCCCGCGAGGCCGAAGCCCTGCACGAACTGCTCCGCCAGTTCCGCTACGGCGAGCAGGCCCAGGTCGTCGACGCGAACCGCCACCTCGAAGATCGCGCGCAGCCATCACGCCTGCATGCCACCGCCCGCGCCATGCGCGGCGGACAACGAACAAGCCTGGCCGCGGCACCGGCCGCGGATGGCTGGCAGAATTTCTGAGCGCACATCCCTGCACCCCGCGCTCGGGAATGGGGAAGGCGGCGACCGGTAGCCGCCTTCCCTTAAATCTTTTCAGGAGAGTGCCCGCTTAGGAAAACACTCTCGATGAGCGCGCAGAAAGCGCTGGCGGGTAAGGAATGCAGGCTAGGCCGCTTCCGGACGTTTGATCTTTGCGGCCGCCTCCAGCACCAGCGGCGTCAGCCCCTCGCCGCCATTGTCGATATGCTCGAACAATTTGCGCCGCATGCGCGGCTCCCAGTACTTGTTGATATGGGTGGCAACGCCCTGCGCCGCCTCGCTCTCGGGCTGGCTCTTGAAGAAGGTGGCGATCTGGTTCGCCATATAGATCAGCTTGGCGTTGGTATTGTCATGCGACATCGACGGCAGCTCCGGACTTGATGCGTTCGGCATGGGTGAAAATCTCGAATTCGTCGCCGCGCACGAGCGCAATCAGCGTCATGCCCGCAGCTTCCGCCGTGCGAATGGCAAGCGCCGTCGGCGCCGAAATGGCGATGATCACAGGGCTGCCGACGACTGCCGTCTTCTGCACCATCTCGACGGACACGCGGCTGGTGACGACCACGGCGCCCTCGCTGCCCTTGAAGCCGGCGCGTGCGGCGGCACCGACCAGCTTGTCGAGCGCATTGTGGCGGCCGACATCCTCACGCACAGCGATCAGCCCGCGGCCCGGCACATAGAAGGCGGCACCGTGCACGGCGCGCGTTTCGAAATGCAGCGGCTGCTGGCCATTGAGCAGCGCTACGGCCGAAACCACGTCCTCCTGCGACAACGTCAGTCTCGAACGGGAAACGTCCGGCGTCGGCCGTACCGCCTGCTCGATCGATTCGATGCCGCAAAGACCGCAACCGACCGGCCCCGCCATGTGCCGTCGGCGTTGACGCAGCATGTCGTTCTCTTCGTCCTGAAGCACGATCTGCAAGTCGATGCCGAGATTGCCGGCGACCGTCTCGGAGACGACCTCGACCGTTTCAATCTGGCCGGGATCGGTAATGATGCCTTCGGTCAGGCTGAAGCCGACGGCGAAATCCTCGAGATCGCCGGGCGTCGCCATCATCACCGCATGGGTCGAACCACCATAGCTGAAAGCGACCGGCGTCTCCTCCGGCACGGCGCGCGCACCGTCCCGAAGCGCGCCGTTGCGGCGGGCGGCCTCGGGAACGGTCTTGGATGTCCTAAACGTCGCCATGATCGGTCGCAGCGAAAGGCATTACTCCGCCGCCTCCAGCTTACCGGAAATCCGGCGCGACTGGCGGGCCTGCTCGTCATAGTCGACCTGCCAGTCCGACGGGCCGTTCGACGGCATCACTTGCACCGCCGTCACCTTGTATTCCGGGCAGTTGGTGGCCCAGTCGGAGAAGTCGGTGGTGATGACGTTTGCCTGCGTCGTCGGGTGGTGGAAGGTGGTGTAGACGACGCCGGGCGCGACGCGATCGGTGATCAGCGAACGCAGGGTCGTCTCGCCGGCGCGGCTTGCGAGCCGGATCCAGTCGCCATCACGGATGCCGCGCTGCTCGGCGTCGTGCGGGTGGATCTCCAGCCGGTCTTCCGCATGCCAGACGACGTTGTCGGTGCGTCGCGTCTGGGCGCCGACATTGTACTGGCTAAGGATGCGGCCGGTCGTCAAAAGCAGCGGGAAGCGCGGGCCGGTGCGTTCATCCGTCGCCACATATTCGGTGCGGATGAACTTGCCTTTGCCACGCACGAAACCGTCGATATGCATGATCGGCGAACCCTCAGGATGCGCCTCGTTGCAGGGCCACTGCACCGAGCCCATCTTTTCGAGATAATCGTAGGAAACCAGCGCGAAGCTCGGCGTCGTCGCGGCGATCTCGTCCATGATCTCGGACGGATGGCGGTAGTTCCAGTTGAGGCCCATGGCCTGGGCGAGCTTCTGCGTGACCTCCCAGTCGGCATAACCGTTCTTCGGCGTCATCACCTTGCGCACGCGGTTAATGCGGCGCTCGGCATTGGTGAAGGTGCCGTCTTTTTCGAGGAAGGTCGAACCGGGCAGGAAGACGTGCGCGTAGTTGGCCGTTTCGTTCAGGAACAGGTCGTGCACGACGACGCATTCCATCGCGGCGAGGCCGGCTGCCACATGCTTGGTGTCCGGGTCGGACTGCAGGATGTCCTCGCCCTGGATGTAGAGCGCCTTGAAGGTGCCGTCGACCGCGGCATCGAGCATGTTGGGGATGCGCAGACCCGGCTCGTTGGAGATCTCGACGCCCCAGAGCTTCTCGAAGGTCTCGCGGGTGGCATCGTCGGAGATGTGACGGTAGCCCGGCAGCTCGTGCGGGAACGAACCCATGTCGCAGGAACCCTGCACGTTGTTCTGGCCGCGCAGCGGGTTCACGCCGACGCCCGGCCGACCGATATTGCCGGTGACCATGGCGAGGTTGGCGATCGCCATGACCGTCGTCGATCCCTGGCTGTGCTCGGTGACGCCGAGACCGTAATAGATCGCGCCGTTGCCGCCGGTGGCATAGAGCCTGGCCGCGCCCCGCACGAGATCGGCCGGCACGCCGGTATAGGCTTCGGTCGCCTCCGGGCTATGGTAGGGCTCGGCGACGAAGGCGGCCCAATCCTCGTACTCCGACCAGTCGCAGCGCTCGCGGATGAACTGTTCGTTGGCGAGGCCTTCGGTGACGATCACATGGGCGATCGACGTCAAGATCGCGACGTTGGTGCCGGGCTGGAGCGGCAGGTGATAGGCGGCCTCCACATGCGGCGAGCGCACGATGTCGGTGCGGCGCGGATCGATGACGATCAGCTTGGCGCCTTCGCGCAGCCGCTTCTTCAGTCGCGAGCCGAAGACCGGATGGCCGTCGGTCGGGTTGGCGCCGATGATGACGGCGACGTCGGTGAACTCGACACTGTCGAAGTTCTGCGTACCGGCCGAGGTCCCGAAGGCCTGGCCGAGGCCGTAGCCGGTCGGCGAATGGCAGACGCGGGCGCAGGTATCGACATTGTTGTTGCCGAAGCCGGCGCGCACCAGCTTCTGCACCAGATAGGTCTCTTCATTGGTGCAGCGCGACGAGGTGATGCCGCCGACGGAATCGCGGCCGTACTGATACTGGATCCGCCGGAACTCGGAGGCCACATGCGCGTAAGCCTCCTCCCAGGTGACCTCGCGCCAGGGATCGGAGATCTTCTCGCGGATCATCGGGTTGAGGATGCGGTCCTTGTGGTTGGAATAGCCGTAAGCGAAGCGGCCCTTGACGCAGGAATGGCCGCGATTGGCCTGGCCATCCTTCCACGGCACCATACGCACCAGTTCCTCGCCGCGCATTTCCGCCTTGAACGAGCAGCCGACGCCGCAATAGGCGCAGGTCGTCACTTCGGAATGTTCGGGCTGGCCGATCTCGATCACCGACTTTTCGATGAGCGTCGCCGTCGGGCAGGCCTGGACGCAGGCGCCGCAGGAGACGCATTCCGACGACATGAAGTCTTCCGCCATCCCGGCCGAAACGCGGCTGTCGAAACCGCGGCCGCCGATCGTCAGCGCGAAGGTGCCCTGCACTTCCTCGCAGGCGCGCACACAGCGCGAGCAGACGATGCATTTGGCCGGATCGTAGGTGAAATAGGGATTGGACTCGTCCTTCGGCATCCACTTGGCGTTGATCTCGCCATTGTTGCGCGCCGTGACGTGGTTCTCGCCCTCATAGCCGTAGCGCACGTCGCGCAGGCCGACTGCGCCGGCCATGTCCTGCAGCTCGCAATCGCCATTGGCAGCACAGGTCAGACAGTCGAGAGGGTGGTCGGAAATGTAGAGCTCCATCACCCCGCGGCGCACGTCCTTCAGCCGCGGCGTCTGGGTGGAGACCTCGATACCGGCTGCAACCGGCGTCGTGCAGGAGGCCGGCATGCCGGCGCGTCCCTTGATCTCGACGAGACAGAGCCGGCAGGAGCCGAAGGCATCCATCATGTCGGAAGCGCAGAGCTTCGGCACTTCTATGCCGGCATCCATCGCCGCGCGCATGATCGAAGTGCCCTCGGGCACGGTGACCTCGCGTCCGTCGATCGTCAGCGTCACCAGTTTTTCGGACTTGGAGGCCGGAGTGCCGTAGTCGATTTCATGAATGAGAGACATGGTCTTTTCCTCACTCCGCCGCTTGAACGCGCGGTGCCGGCTGAAAATCATCCGGGAAATGGGTCATGGCGCTCATGACCGGATAGGGCGTGAAGCCGCCAAGGGCGCAGAGCGAACCGAACTTCATCGTGTTGCAAAGATCGGCGAGCAGTTCGCGGTTCTTCTCCGGCTCGATGCCAGCGGCGATCCTGTCGGTCACCTCGACACCGCGCGTCGAACCGATGCGGCAGGGCGTGCACTTGCCGCAGCTTTCTACCGCGCAGAATTCCATCGCAAAGCGCGCCTGGTGCAGCATGTCGACGGTGTCGTCGAAGACGACGATGCCGGCATGGCCGATCAGACCGTCACGCGCGGCAAAGGCTTCGTAGTCGAACGGCGTATCGAACAGGGCACGGGGAAAATAGGCGCCGAGCGGACCGCCGACCTGCACGGCCTTGACCGGCCGGCCACTCGCCGTGCCGCCGCCGATGTGATCGATGATCTCGCCGAGCGCCAGGCCGAAGGCGGTTTCGTAGAGACCGGCATGCTTGACGTTGCCGGCGATCTGGATCGGGATCGTGCCGCGCGACCGGCCCATGCCGAAGTCGCGGTAATAGGCGGCGCCCTTGTCCATGATGATGGGGACGGAGGCGAGCGAGATCACGTTGTTGATCACGGTCGGACAGTCGAAGAGGCCCTTGTGCGCGGGAAGCGGCGGCTTGGCCCGCACGATGCCGCGTTTGCCTTCGAGGCTATTGAGCAGCGCCGTTTCCTCGCCGCAGACATAGGCACCTGCGCCCTCGCGCACTTCCATATCGAAGGCCCGACCGGAACCGAGCACCGAGGTGCCGAGCACGCCGGCCTTGCGGGCGATCTCGATCGCCTCAGCCATCGCCGCGATCGCATGCGGGTATTCGGAGCGGGTGTAAATGAAGCCCTTGGTCGCGCCGGTCGCGATGCCGGCGATCGCCATGCCCTCGATCAGCACGAAGGGATCGCCTTCCATGATCATCCGGTCGGCAAAGGTGCCGCTATCGCCCTCGTCGGCGTTGCAGACGATGTACTTCCGATCACCCGCCGCATCGAGAACGGTCTTCCACTTGATGCCGGTCGGAAAGCCTGCGCCGCCACGGCCGCGAAGGCCGCTTTCGGTCACCTGCGCGACAATGTCCTGCGGCGCCATGGCAATGGCATTGCGCAGACCGGCGAGCCCGCCATGGGCCTGGTAATCGTCGAGCGAAAGCGGATCGATGATACCGCAGCGGGCAAAGGTCAGCCGCGTCTGCTGCTTCAGGAAGGGGATCTCCTCGGTCTTCCCGAGACAGAGGGCATGATCGCCGCCGTCGAGCAGGGCGGCATCGAGCAGTGAGGAAACGTCATGTGCCTTGACCGGGCCATAGGCAACGCGGCCGTCAGCCGTTTCCACCTCGATCAGCGGCTCCAGCCAATGCATGCCGCGCGAACCGTTGCGCACGATCGTGGCGTCGAGGCCGCGTGCGCCGATCGCCTCGGCCATGGCCTTGGCTACCTTGTCGGCGCCGAGCGCCACGGCCGCGGCGTCCCGCGGAATGTAGATCTTTGCGGTCATCGACGCGCCTCCTGAACGAGCGCTTCGAGATCGGCGGCATCGACCCGGGCATGCACCTCTCCGTCCAGCATGGCGGAGGGTGCGCAGGAACAGAGCCCGAGACAGTAGACCGGCTCCAGCGTCACCGCGCCATCCGGGGTCGTCTGGTGAAAATCGATGCCGAGCAGCCGCTTCGCGCGCTCGGCCAGCTGGTCGCCGCCCATCGACTGACAGGCTTCGGCGCGACAGAGCTTCAGCACGTGGCGCCCCGCGGGGTGATCGCGGAAATCATGGTAGAAGCTCATCACCCCATAGACTTCGGCGCGCGAGAGGTTGAGTTCGCGGGCAATCACCGGAAGACATTCCTGCGGCACATAGCCGAACTCTTCCTGCAGTTCGTGCAGGATCGGCAGCAAGGGCCCTTCCAGCCTCTTCAGCTCCTCGACGATGGCGAGCGTGGTTTCCGCGATATCGGCGCGCGGCTGATGGATGTTCAACGGGAGCCCTCCCGGCTCATGGGCGAGGCGGCAGCACCCGAAACGGACGACCGGCCCAGCCGACATTTCACTTCTGGCGAAGGCCGTTCCTCGGCGGTCTCCGGCCATGATCAAAAAGCTTCGCGCTTATGGCCGCATGGGTCAATAAGGCTGTTCCGTCGATCGATAGAAAAAATCTATCGAGCCTGATTTCGCTCGCCGAGAATGCGTGCTTCGTGCAGCAAGGCCGACACCAGCGGCGTAAACGGCTCACGATGCGTCGCAACCAGGCCGACCGTGTGACGAGCGTCCGGATCGACGATCGGGATCATCCGGATATCTTCGTGAAAACCGAATGATTTCGCGACGTTGAATGGCATGATGCTGGCCCAGCGGCCGGTGCGCACATGCGAAAAAAGCACGATCATCGAGTTCGATTCGAGCGTCGGTTTGGCGACGGCACCGGCCTCCGAAAAATGCTGGTTGATGATGCGGCGGTTCTGCATATCGGCCGTCAATAGACAAAGCCGAACGTCGCTAACCTCTTTCCACGTCACGCTTTCCCGCTCCGAAAGCGGTGTTCCGGCGGCGGTGACGAGGTGATAGCGCTCGACCTGGAGCGGAACGCTCGTCACCCGGCCGAGCGGCTCGTTCTCCAGATAGGTGAGCCCCGCATCGATCTCGAGATTTTCGAGCAGCGCCAGGATCTGCACCGACGTCGTCGAGAGCACGGAAAAGGTGACATCAGGGTGCTTTTCCTGGAATGGCGCCGTGATCATCGGCACCATGGCAAGTGTCGTCGGCACCGCGGCCAGCCGGATATGGCCAGAAAGACCCTTGCGCGCCGCCCGCATCTCCTCACGCATGGTGCGGGTATCGCCGACGATGCGCCGCGCCCATTCGAGTACGCGCTGGCCCTCGGGCGTCAGGCCCTGAAAGCGCGACCCGCGGCTGACGAGCATGACGCCGAGCTGATCCTCAAGCTGGCGGATGGCCGCCGACAGCGTCGGTTGCGTCACCCCACACTCCTCCGCCGCGCGACCAAAATGCCTTTCGCGGGCGAGAACGAGGAACATTTCCAGCTTGTCGATCATGTCCGGCCTTCAGTTGTTGTGGCTCTGCCCCTCACCCTAACCCTCTCCCGCTCGCGGGACGTGGCGCTTCGCGAGGTCGCCCCTTCATGATGCAGGCCCCGAATGGAGTGGGGGACGCGAGCGGGCGCCGCAGCCTTCCTTCTCCCCGCAAGCGAGGAGAAGGTGCCGGTAGGCGGATGAGGGGCAGCCGACTTCATCTACCGCTCAAACGATCAGCTGCCCGCCATTCACCTCCAGCACCTGCCCGGTGATGTAACCCGACAGCGCGTGCGAGGCGAGGAAGAGATAGGCGGGCGCGCAGTCTTCCGCCGTCCCGAGCCGACCAAGCGGAATGGTCTTGCGGGTCGCCTCCAGCTTCTCCGGCGATGAGTAGCGCTCGTGGAATTCGGTGGTGATCGTCCCCGGCGAAACGCAGTTGACACGGATGCCATCGGGCGCGAGTTCCCGCGCCAAGGCCTTGGAATAGGTGGAAACGAACGCCTTCGTCGCCGAATAGATCGACGATCCGGCGCTGCCGCCGGTAACCGCAGAGATCGAGACGGTGTTGACGATCGCCGGATGCGTACCCTTGCGCAACAGCGGCAGCATCGCCCGCGTCATCTCGACGACCGCGGTCTGGTTGAGCTGGACGACGGTCTGGTACTGCTCGTCGGACAGCTCCGCCGCCGGGAAGCGGCCGACCATCGTGCCGGCATTGTTGATGAGGATATCGATGCTCTCGAAGCGGCTGCGCACCACGTCGGCCAGCCCCTCGACACCATCCGGCGCGAGAAAATCCGCCGTCGCCACATAGGCCCGGCCTTCCGTCGCCGCAGATTCGAGAAAATCGGGCAGGTCGCCGATCGACCGGCCGGCATGGACGAGTACATGCGCGCCACAATCCAGGAACTGCCGGGCAACCTCGAGCCCGATGCCGCGCCCGGCACCGGTGATCACGACGGTCATGCCCTTGAACAAGGCCGGATGAAACATGTCTTTCCCCTCTTCACTCCTAAGGCAGGGTCGCCTATCGCCGTAGCGAATGCAACGCGCGCCGACACCCTGGACCCGCTGCGAAAGCGATTTCGCCGCAAACGCCGATTCTGAAATTGCGCGGCTTTCGTTTTTGCATATTATGAAACAAAACGAAAATGGGGAGGATGGAATGTATTTGACCGGTCGGCAGGAGGAGATCCTGGAACTGGCAAAAAGCGAGGGCCGGGTACTGGTCGAGGAGCTGGCGCAGCGCTTTTCTGTCACGCCGCAGACCATCCGAAAGGACCTGAACGACCTCTGCGACGCCAAGATCCTGAACCGCATTCATGGCGGCGCGATCTTCCCGAGCGGCAAGGAAAACGTCAAATACGACGCCCGCCGCCAGATCGCGGCACCGGAGAAACAGGCGATCGGCAAGGCCGCCGCCGAACTCATCCCCGACAACGCGTCGCTGTTCATCAATATCGGCACCACCACCGAAGCTGTGGGCGAGGCCCTGCTCGACCACAAGGAATTGATGGTCATCACCAACAACATCAATGTCGCCAATCGCTTACGCGTTTTCCCCTCGATCGAGGTGGTGATCACCGGCGGCGTCGTGCGCGGCTCGGACGGCGGCATCGTCGGCGAGGCCGCCGTCGATTTCATCAAGCAGTTCAAGGTCGACTTCGCCGTCATCGGCGCCTCGGCGATCGACCATGACGGCGCGCTGCTGGATTTCGATTTTCGCGAAGTGAAAGTCGCCCAGGCGATCATCGCCAATGCGCGCCATGTCATTCTGGTTTCCGACTCGACCAAATTCGAAAGAACCGCGCCTGTTCGCATCGGCCATATATCGCAGGTCCAGACCTTCATCACCGACCGCTGCACGCTCGAAAACGTCAGGAAAATCTGTGTTGAACAGGACGTTCGCCTGATCGAAACCGACGCCTGACACGGGAGATTTAGCCACCCCTAAAGATTCGGGGAGCATTCGTTTGACATTCGATATGTTTTCGTTTTAACTGATTTCACTTTCGCTGATGCATCAATTTGTGCATCGCGAAATGTGGAGGGGAAACAGCAGTGTCAGAGCAGGCAATCTACGACGTCTTCGTCATCGGCGGCGGCATCAACGGATGCGGCATCGCGCGCGACGCGGTCGGCCGTGGGTACTCGGTCGCCTTGGCCGAAATGAACGATTTCGCTTCCGGCACGTCCTCCGGCTCCACCAAGCTCATTCACGGCGGCCTGCGCTACCTCGAACATTACGAATTCCGCCTCGTGCGCGAAGCGCTGATGGAGCGCGAGGTGCTGTGGGCAATGGCGCCGCACGTCATCTGGCCGATGCGCTTCGTGCTGCCCTATCACAAGGGCGGCCTGCGCCCGGCCTGGCTCATCCGCCTCGGCCTCTTCCTTTATGACCATATCGGCGGCCGCAAGCTGCTGCCGGCAACGGCGACGCTGGACATGAACCGCGATCCCGCCGGCAAACCGCTGAAGCGCCTGTTCAACAAGGCCTTCGAATATTCCGACGGCTGGGTCAACGACGCCCGCCTCGTGGTCTTGAATGCCCGCGACGCTGCCGACCGCGGCGCCGTCATCATGGCCCGTACCCGCGTCGTCGCTGCACGTCGCGACGGTGGGCTCTGGGCCATCGAAACCGAGAACCAGGCAACCGGCGAACGCAAGACGCTCAAGGCCCGCATGCTCATCAATGCCGCCGGCCCCTGGGTCGACGCGGTTCTCTCGGGCGCGCTCGGCAAGAACGACGTGCACAATGTCCGCCTCGTTCAGGGCAGCCACATCGTCGTGAAGAAGAAGTTCGACGATCCGCGCGCCTATTTCTTCCAGAACCCGGATGGCCGCATCATGTTCGCCATCCCTTACGAAGAAGACTTCACGCTGATCGGTACCACCGACCGCGACTACACCGGTAATCCGGGCGAGGTGCGCATCAGCGACGCGGAGGTCGACTATCTCTGCCGGGCAGCAAGCGAGTATTTCCTTGAGCCGGTGGAAAAGGACGACATCGTCTGGACCTATTCGGCCGTTCGCCCGCTTTACGACGACGGCGCCAGCAAGGCGCAGGAAGCGACGCGCGACTACGTGCTGCGGGTCGAGGGTGACAAGGGTGCGGCACCACTGCTCAACGTCTTCGGCGGCAAGCTCACGACCTATCGCCGCCTCGGCGAATCCGCGCTGGAAAAGATCGGCGAGGCGATCGGCGTCAAGGGTTCGAAATGGACCGCCGGCTCCAGGCTTCCGGGCGGCGATTTTCCCGCCCAGGGTTATGCCGACGAAGTCGCAAGACTGCGAAAGCAATATCCCTTCCTTGCGCCCCAGCATGCGCGTCGCCTCGTGCGCCTCTATGGCACGCGCGCCGCAGCACTTCTGGGTTCGGCGTCGAACGAGGCCGGTCTCGGCCACCATTTCGGCGCCGATCTCTACGAGGCCGAGGTCAAGTGGCTGATGACGCAGGAATGGGCGCGGCACGCCGAGGACGTGCTGTGGCGGCGCACGAAATTGGGATTGAAGCTGACGCCGGGCGAGGCGGCAGCGCTGGAGGAATACATGCGAGGCGCGGCCAACGCAGCCGCCTGACAACGCTCGCATTCAATGCATTTCCAACACGGGCGCGCGCGCCCGGAAATGCAGAAAACCGATGAGATAGAGCGTTTCCGCGCTGGGGTGGAAAACGCTCGGACTGCCGACAGGCTGGGTGGAGAATTCAATGCTTGAAATGAAGAAGATATCCAAGGTCGTAGGCGGGGAGACGCATATCTACCCGACCGACCTGGTGCTGGAGAGGGGGTCGCTGAACGTTCTCCTCGGCCCGACCCTTTCCGGCAAGACGTCGCTGATGCGGCTGATGGCCGGTCTCGACAAGCCCGCCTCCGGTTCGCTCCTTTTCGACGGCGCCGACGTCACCGGCCTGCCGGTGCAGAAGCGTTCGGTCGCCATGGTCTACCAGCAGTTCATCAACTATCCGGCGATGACCGTTTACGAAAACATCGCCTCACCGATGCGCATCAGCGGCGCCGACACCGCCACCATCGACCGCGAGGTGCGCAAGGCGGCCGATCTGCTGAAGCTGACGCCTTATCTCGACCGCACGCCCTTGAACCTCTCAGGTGGCCAGCAGCAGCGCACGGCACTTGCCCGCGCCATCGTCAAGAACGCCGATCTGGTGCTGCTCGACGAGCCACTCGCCAACCTCGACTACAAGCTGCGCGAGGAACTGCGCGAGGAACTGCCGAAGATCTTCGCCGCCTCCGGCGCCATCTTCGTCTATGCGACGACCGAGCCTTCGGAAGCGCTGCTGCTCGGCGGCAACACCGCAGCCCTCAGCCAGGGCCGCATCACCCAGTTCGACAAGACAATCGACGTCTATCGCCGCCCGGTCGACCTGATCACCGCCCGCACCTTCGCCGATCCGCCGCTGAACTGCATCGAGCTGGTCAAAGCGGGCTCGGCCTTCACGCTCGACGGCAAGTCTGTGCTCACCGTCCCGGCACATCTGGCTGGCATCGGCAACGGTCCCTGCACCGTCGCGTTCCAGCCGCATCACCTGTCGTTTGACCGCCCGCAGGGTGGCGGCGATGCCCTGACGGTGAAGACGGCGATCTCCGAAATTGCCGGCTCCGAAAGCTTCATTCACGTCGGTTTTGCCAATGCGCGCTGGGTGATGCTGGCGCCGGGCATTCACGACATCGAACCCGACGCAACCCTCGAGGTCTTCGTCGATACCCGCCATCTCATGGCCTTCGGGCCGGACGGACGCGCCATCGGCGGCACGGCCTAAAGGAGGCGCTGGGAGGAAAACATGGCACGCATCAATCTCAACCATATCCGCCACGCCTATGGCGCCAAGCCGAAGTCGGAAAACGACTACGCGCTGAAGGAAGTGCACCACGAGTGGAACGACGGCGGCGCCTATGCGCTGCTCGGGCCCTCCGGCTGCGGCAAGACCACGCTGCTCAACATTATCTCTGGCCTGATCAACCCGTCCGAAGGCGAGATCCTCTTCGACGGCAAGGACGTGACGCATCTGTCGACCCAGGAACGCAATATCGCCCAGGTGTTCCAGTTCCCGGTCATCTACGACACGATGACGGTTTACGATAATCTGGCCTTCCCCTTGCGCAACCGGCATGTGCCGGAGGCCGAGGTCGACCGCCGCGTCAAGGAAACGATCGAGATGATCGGCCTTGGCGGCTGGGCGAAGAAGACGGCTCGGGGCCTCACCGCCGACCAGAAGCAGAAGATCTCGCTCGGCCGCGGCCTCGTGCGCAACGACGTCAGCGCGATCCTCTTCGACGAACCGCTGACCGTCATCGATCCGGAAATGAAGTGGGTGCTGCGCTCACAGATCAAGCGCCTGCACAAGCAGTTCGGCTTCACCATGGTCTACGTCACCCACGACCAGACCGAGGCGCTGACCTTCGCCGACAAGGTCGTCGTCATGTATGACGGCCAGATCGTGCAGATCGGCACGCCGGCGGAACTCTTCGAGCGCCCGCGCCACACCTTTGTCGGCTACTTCATCGGCTCGCCGGGCATGAACGTGCTGCCGGTCAAGCTCGACGGCGGCACCGCGACGATCGGCGGCGAGCAGTTGGGCCTCACCTTCCAACCCAAGGTCAAGGCCGGCGCCAAGACCGAGCTCGGCATCCGCCCGGAATTCGTCTCGCTCGGTCGCGAAGGCATGCCGGTCGCGATCACCAAGGTCGAGGATATCGGCCGCCACAAGATCGTGCGCGCCCGTTTTGCCGACCAGCCGATCTCGATCATCGTCGATGAGGACGGCGAGATCCCCGCCGAGCCGCGCGTCACCTTCGATCCGAAAGCCATCAACATCTACGCCGATTCCTGGCGCGTCGGCGAGGAGGCCTGACCATGGAGAAAACCTGGAACAACAAGGCCTGGTTCATGGTGCTGCCGGTCCTCGTGCTCGTCGCCTTCTCGGCCGTCATCCCGCTGATGACCGTCGTCAACTATTCGGTCCAGGACACCTTCGGCAACAACCAGTTTTTCTGGGCCGGCACCGACTGGTACGTGCAGGTGCTGACGTCGGACCGCTTCTGGGACGCGCTCAGCCGCAACCTGATCTTCTCGGCGATCATTCTGGCGATCGAAATCCCGCTCGGCATCATCATCGCGCTCAACATGCCGAAGAAGGGTCTTGGCGTACCGGTCTGCCTCGTCCTGATGGCGCTGCCGCTCTTGATCCCGTGGAACGTCGTCGGCACCATCTGGCAGGTCTTCGGCCGCGTCGACATCGGCCTGCTCGGCCGTACGCTCGAAGCGATCGGTATCAACTACAATTACGTGCAGAACCCCGTTGCCGCCTGGGTCACGCTGATCGTCATGGACGTCTGGCACTGGACGAGCCTCGTCGTCCTGCTCTGCTATGCCGGTCTCGTCTCGATCCCCGACGCCTATTACCAGGCGGCCAAGATCGACGGCGCCTCGCGCTGGTCGGTGTTCCGCTACATCCAGCTGCCGAAGATGAAGCGCGTGCTTTTGATCGCCTTCCTGCTGCGGTTCATGGATAGCTTCATGATCTACACCGAGCCCTTCGTCGTCACCGGCGGCGGTCCCGGCAACTCGACAACCTTCCTGTCCATCGACCTCGTCAAGACGGCCATCGGCCAGTTCGACCTCGGTCCGGCGGCAGCGCTATCGATCATCTACTTCCTCATCATCCTGCTGCTCTCGTGGATCTTCTACACCGTGATGACCACGAGCGACGCGCAGGGCTGACAAAGGCGGGAGGAGAAACAAAATGCAAAAACAACCACTTACCGAACGCCTCTCCTGGCTGGTGCCGACGGTCTACATCGTCTTCCTGCTCCTGCCGATCTATTGGCTCGTCAACATGAGCTTCAAGGAAACGAGCGAGATCCTGAGCACCTTCTCGCTCTGGCCGGTCAATCCGACGCTCCGGAACTACCAGGTGATCTTCACCGACCCCTCCTGGTACAACGGCTACATCAACTCGATCATCTACGTCGTCATGAACACGGTGATCTCGGTGACGGCAGCGCTGCCGGCGGCCTACGCCTTCTCGCGCTACCGCTTCCTCGGCGACAAGCACCTGTTCTTCTGGCTCTTGACCAACCGCATGGCGCCGCCGGCCGTCTTCGCGCTGCCCTTCTTCCAGCTCTATTCGGCCTTCGGCCTGATCGACACGCACATCGCGGTTGCCCTTGCGCACTGCCTGTTCAACGTGCCGCTCGCGGTCTGGATCCTGGAAGGCTTCATGTCGGGCGTGCCGAAGGAGATCGACGAGACCGCCTATATCGACGGTTACTCGTTCCCGCGCTTCTTCGTGAAGATCTTCATGCCGCTGATCGCCTCGGGCATCGGTGTCGCTGCGTTCTTCTGCTTCATGTTCTCCTGGGTCGAACTGCTGCTTGCCCGCACGCTGACGACCACGGACGCCAAGCCGATCGCCGCCACCATGACCCGCACGGTCTCCGCCTCCGGTCTCGACTGGGGCGTGCTGGCGGCCGCCGGCGTGCTCACCATCATTCCGGGCGCACTCGTGATCTATTTCGTTCGCAACTACATCGCCAAGGGCTTTGCCCTGGGGAGGGTATGATGACCGCTCAACCCGTTCGCAACGCCCGCTGGCAACTGCCGTTTGCCGCCGTTCTCGTCGTCTACGCCGCCGTTGCCGGGCTGCTCTTCAGCATGCTGCCCATCAAGGACGGCGCGCGCGACTGGTTCGCGCCGCTCATCCCCGGTGGCTGGATGGCCTGGTCGTTTCCGTCGGCCATGTTCTTCCTGACGATCTTCGCACTGCTGTCGATGATGGCGGTCTGGGAATATGCCTCGCCCGGCGGCAACCCGCGCGTCGGCATCCTGCGCTTCGAGACGACACGGGGCGATCGCCTCTTCGTGTCACTGCTCGGCAGCGCCTTCATTCACCTCGCATGGCTCGGCTTCGTCGGCGGGCAGAACCTGTGGTGGGCGCTCGCGCTCTCCCTGGTCTATGCCGTCGGCGTCTTCCGCTACGTCTGAGGCGAACCGATTTGAGGGGCCGCCAGACGGGCGGCCCCTCGAAAGATAAAGAACCGCATTCGCAAACCTAAGGGAGGGAATTATGCGACGGCATCTTTTGACTACGACGGCAGCTATGCTGCTGGCTTTCACCGGCAGCGCTTTTGCCGGCATGGACGAAGCCAAGAAATTCCTCGACAGCGAGATCGGCGACATGTCCTCGCTCGACCGCGCCGGCCAGGAAGCCGAAATGCAGTGGTTCGTCGATGCGGCGAAACCCTTTGCCGGCATGGAAATCAAGGTCGTTTCCGAAACGATCACCACTCATGAATACGAATCGAAGACCCTGGCCAAGGCCTTCTCCGACATCACCGGCATCAAGATCACCCACGACCTGATCGGCGAAGGCGACGTCGTCGAAAAGCTGCAGACTCAGATGCAGTCGGGCGAAAACGTTTATGACGCCTACATCAACGACTCGGATCTGATCGGTACCCATTGGCGCTACCAGCAGGCCCGCAGCCTGACCGACTTCATGGCCAATGAAGGCAAGGACGTCACCAACCCGAACCTCGACATCGACGACTTCATCGGCAAGTCCTTCACGACAGCACCGGACGGCAAGCTCTACCAGCTTCCCGACCAGCAGTTCGCGAACCTCTACTGGTTCCGCTACGACTGGTTCAACGACGAGAAGAACAAGGCGGACTTCAAGGCGAAGTACGGCTACGACCTCGGCGTTCCGGTCAACTGGTCGGCCTATGAGGATATCGCCGAGTTCTTCACCGGTCGCGAAGTCGATGGCAAGAAAGTCTATGGCCACATGGACTACGGCAAGAAGGACCCGTCGCTCGGCTGGCGCTTCACCGACGCCTGGCTGTCGATGGCCGGCAACGGCGACAAGGGCATCCCGAACGGCAAGCCGGTCGACGAGTGGGGCATCAAGGTCGACGAAAACTCGCGCCCGGTCGGCTCCTGCGTTGCCCGCGGTGGCGACACCAACGGCCCGGCCGCTGTCTACTCCATCCAGAAGTATCTCGACTGGATGAAGGCCTACGCACCGGCAGCTGCGCAGGGCATGACCTTCTCGGAATCCGGCCCGGTTCCGTCGCAGGGCGAAGTCGCCCAGCAGATGTTCACCTACACGGCGTTCACCGCCGACTTCGTCAAGCCGGGCCTGCCCGTCGTCAACGAGGACGGCACGCCGAAGTGGCGTTTTGCTCCGAGCCCGCATGGTGTCTACTGGAAGGACGGCATGAAGCTCGGTTACCAGGACGCCGGTTCCTGGACGCTGCTGAAGTCCACGCCTGACGACCGCGCCAAGGCCGCCTGGCTCTATGCGCAGTTCGTCACCTCGAAGACCGTCGACGTGAAGAAGAGCCATGTCGGCCTCACCTTCATCCGCCAGTCGACGCTCGACCACAAGAGCTTCACGGACCGCGCTCCGAAGCTCGGCGGTCTGATCGAGTTCTACCGTTCGCCGGCCCGCCTGCAGTGGTCGCCGACCGGCACGAACGTTCCTGACTATCCGAAGCTGGCTCAGCTTTGGTGGCAGGCGATCGGCGATGCATCCTCGGGTGCCAAGACCGCTCAGGAAGCCATGGACTCGCTGTGCGCCGAGCAGGAGAAGGTTCTCTCCCGTCTCGAACGCTCGGGCGTTCAGGGCGACATCGGTCCGAAGCTCGCCGAAGAGCACGATCTCGAGTACTGGAACAAGGATGCCGTTTCCAAGGGCAACCTCGCTCCGCAGCTGAAGATCGAGAACGAGAAGGAAAAGCCGCAGACCGTCAACTACGACGATCTGGTCAAGAGCTGGCAGAAGTAAGAAACCAACGGCCGCCTGCAAAACGGGCGGCCCTCATCTCCTCGGGAGATGCGGCACCGGGGTCGGCAACGGCCCCGGTATTTCTTTGCCCATAGGCGTGAAAGGACCTGTCGCGCCTACATGTGGGCAAGCCGCAAGCGTCCGGATTTCTCGGATCGTCGCTTGTCGAAGATGGCCCTGACCGCCTGCGTCGAGCCATCATCCATCCGCACGCTCATATCCATGTGGAGATGCTCATCGACGATCGTGATGCGGATGTCGAACGGCTTGCCGCGATAGCGGCCGGCGCCGTCCTCGTTCCAGCGCCCGATGCCCGCAGCGCTCGAACCGCCGCCGACGCGCCCGAGATGGGTCACCGCGAACCATCCATCCCTCCCCGTCACCTTCAGCACGGGGCCGTTCCGCCGGATCTCGACCGAGCAGCTCTCGCAGTCACCGGCGCCGGACGTGACCTGCTGCCATTGCCCCTGGAAGCTGACGCCGCTCGCCCCGGCGACCGCCGGCCAGAGAACGATCAGCAGCACGAAAAGCGCACGGCAGGGAGACGAAAAGGCCACTCTGCAAGAATTCATCGACATGATCCCAAACGAACCGCGGCGGAGCCTTCGCACCCGGCGCGACGAACCATCGTCGCTTCGCATTGCAGCAACGTTGCATCGTTGCTAGGATCAAGCTGTTCGTTGGCGCGCCTTGAGGCCTTCTTCGGCAATACCTGCCCGGTCGGCGCCGTTCGACGGTCAAATCCGAACCTTTCCCGCCCCGATCACCCCTCGACAACTTCCCCCGAAATCCGGAAAGTGTTTTCGTTCCGGCGATACTTGCGACATTCTGTCTCGACAACCGAAGATAGCGTTTCCCCTGTTGGAGGACGGGGGGCCGGACTGGTCGATGTAATGGGAGGAGGAACCATGAGCGACGTTTCCAGCATACACCCGGTGGACGAGATGCTGCCCGTGGGCAGACTTGCGACCCTCGGGTTGCAGCATGTCCTTGTCATGTATGGCGGCGCCGTCGCGGTGCCCCTGATCGTCGGCCGCGCCTTGCAGCTCAGCCCCCAGGACGTCGCTTTCCTGATTTCCGCCGATCTTTTCGTTTGCGGCCTCGTCACCATCATCCAGTCGCTTGGCCTCGGCCGCAGCATCGGCATCCGGCTTCCGGTCATGATGGGCGTTACTTTCGCCTCAGTCGGCCCGATGGTCTCGATGGCGGCGATGACACCCGGGCAAGAGGGTGCCCGGATGATCTTCGGCGCCATCATCGGCGCCGGCCTCGTCGCGCTCCTGCTCGCGCCGGTCATGGGCCGGCTTCTGAGGTTCTTCCCCCCCGTCGTCACCGGCACGATCATTCTCGTCATCGGCGTTTCGCTGATGCGCGTCGGCGTGAACTGGATCTTCGGCAATCCCTTCGGTCCGACCGCACCCAAGCTCGTCGATCCGAGCCATGCGGAATGGCTGGCGGAGCTCAAGAAGGCCGCGGCCACCGGAGGCCCGGCGGTACCGGACGGCCTGGTGCTTGGCGCCAGCGTGCCGAACCCGCTTTACGCCGAGCCGAGCCACATCGCGCTGGCCGGCTTCGTGCTCCTCTCCATTCTCGTGATCGCCCGCTTCGGCCGCGGACTGATCAGCAACATCGCGGTGCTGACCGGCGTCGTCGTCGGCTGCGTCGTCGCCGCAGCACTCGGCATGATGCATTTCGACCGGGTGGCCGATGCCGGCTGGTTTGCCGTGGTCACGCCGCTGCGCTTCGGCATGCCGATCTTCGATCCGGTGCTGATCGCCACCATGTCGCTGGTGATGATCGTCGTGATGATCGAATCGACCGGCATGTTCCTGGCACTCGGCGAAATCACCAATCGCGAAGTCTCGCGGCAGCAGTTGACGGCGGGGCTCAGGGTCGATGGCCTCGGCACCATGATCGGCGGCCTGTTCAACACCTTCCCCTACACGAGCTTCTCGCAGAATGTCGGGCTTGTCGGCGTCACCGGCGTCAAGAGCCGCTACGTCTGCGTGATGGGGGGCGTCATCATGATCGCGCTCGGCCTCATCCCGAAGATGGGCGCACTGGTCGAAGCGGTTCCGACCTTCGTGCTCGGCGGCGCCGGCCTGGTGATGTTCGGCATGGTCGCTGCGACCGGCGTGCGCATCCTGTCGACCGTCGATTTCAAGTCGTCGCGCAACAACCTGTTCGTGGTCGCCGTCTCGGTCGGCTTCGGCCTGATCCCGCTGATCGCGCCGAACTTCCTGATCTGGCTGCCGCATGCGATCCACCCGATCATCGAGTCCGGCATCGTGCTTGCCTCGATCTCGGCCGTCGTGCTCAACGCCTTCTTCAATGGCCTCAGCTTCGAAAGCACAGCCAGCGTCAACGCGGCCAAGCTCGCCGACAGCCATTGAGCCACCCGCAATCACGGAACCCCGGCCCGCGAAAGCTGGGGTTTCGCTTTTCCACATCTCGGAGGATCCCGATACTTCGATCGCCAACGAAGCATCCGCCGTAAGCGTCGCGCTAGAACGATGGCAACAATGACGACACAAGGATGCGATCCCGATGGCCAAGACCAACCTTTCTCTCGAACTCCTGCTGCTTCTTGCGCTCGCAACGCTCTGGGGCGCCTCCTACACCTTCATCAAGATCGGCATCGAGACCATTCCGCCGGTCACGCTGATCGCCGCCCGCACCCTGATTGCCGGCGCGCTTCTTCTTGCCGTTCTGCGCTGGCGTGGTCTCAGCCTGCCGCGTGACGCGGCGACTTGGCGGCGCTTCCTGTTCCAGGCCTGCCTCAACAGCGTTGTGCCCTTCACGCTGATCGCCTGGGCCGAGCAGACGATCGATGCCGGCATCGCCTCGATCCTCAATGCGACGACACCGATCTTCGCCTTCCTGATGACGGCGCTGATCACCCGCCACGAAGCGGTCACGGCCCGCAAGCTCGTTGGCATCGTCGCCGGCATGACCGGCATCAGCCTGATCATCGGCATGGAGGCCTTCGGCGGCCTCGGGGAACAGTTGCTGCCACAGTTGGCCGTGGTGCTCGCCACCGTCTGCTACGCGGGCGCCGCCATCTTCGGTCGCGGCTTCAAGGGACTCGACCCGATGATGCCCGCCGCCGGCTCGTTGATCGCAGGTGCTGCCCTGCTGATCCCGGTAAGCCTCGTCGTCGACAGGCCCTGGACGCTTGCGCCGTCGACGGAGTCGCTGCTGGCACTGCTCGGCCTCGCCGTCTTCTCGACCGCCCTTGCCTTTGCCATCTACTTCCGGCTGATCCAGACACTGGGCTCGGTCGGCGCCACGGCACAGGCCTATCTGCGCGTGCCGATCGGCGTTGCCATCGGCGCGCTCTTCCTCGGCGAACGGCTGTCGGACACCGCCTGGATCGGCCTTGGCTGCGTCATCGTCGGGGTCGCGGCCATGACCATTCCGGCGCGGCGACGCGGCGACGCGATCGCCGACCGCGGCTGAGGCCACTTACGGATAAAGAGAAGAGATTGCGCGCGCCGTCTGGCGCGCCATTGCCGACGCCTCAGTCCTTGCGCTTGCGGCAGTAGAGTTCCAGCCGGTGACGTACGAGGTCATAGCCGAGTTCGGCGGCGATTTCCGCCTGAAGCTGCTCGATCTTGTCGGAGCGGAACTCGATCACCGCACCGGTGTCGATGTCGATCAGATGATCGTGATGCGGCGCGTCGGCGGTCTCGAAGCGAGCGGTCGCACTCTCAAAGGCATGGCGCTGCACCACGCCCTGTTGCTCAAGCGCAGACAACGTCCGGTAGACGGTCGATAGCGAGACGGTGGCGTCAATTTCCTTCGCCCGGCGATGCAGTTCGTTTGCATCCGGATGGTCTTCGGCGGTGGCGAGGATCTTCAGAATAGCGGCACGCTGGCGCGTCACGCGCACGCCGCCATCCCTCAACACGCCTTCCAGTTCTTCGACACGATTCTTGTTCTGTTTCATGGTCGTACACTAGCCAAGGGCACGGCCTTTGAAAATAGCCAGTTGCGAATGCTTCTCATTTGCATTGACTTATGCAAATCATTCCCCTACTCCTGTGAGCATCAACATCTGGGAGTAAAGGATGATCGATCAGACGAGGCGCGCGATCCTGGCGGCAATGACGGCCGTCGCAGCCATTGCGCTCGTTCCAGGCGCCGCTTACGCGCAGGAGAAATTCAAGGCAGTGACGACTTTTACGGTCATTGCCGACATGGCAAAGAACGTCGCGGGCGACGCGGCCATCGTCGAATCGATCACCAAGCCGGGCGCCGAGATCCACAACTACCAGCCGACGCCGCGCGATATCCTGAAGGCGCATGACGCCAAGCTGATCCTCTGGAATGGCCTGAACCTGGAGCGCTGGTTCGAGAAATTCTTCCAGAACTTCGACGATGTTCCCGGTGTCGTCGTCTCGACCGGCATCGACCCCATGGGCATTGCCGAGGGCCCCTATACCGGCAAGCCCAATCCGCATGCCTGGATGTCGCCATCGGCCGCGTTGATCTATGTCGACAACATCCGCGACGCCTTCGTGAAGTATGACCCTGATAATGCCGAGACCTACAAGGCCAATGCCGAGGCCTATAAGCAGAAGATCGAGGCGACCATTGCACCGATCCGCGCCGAGATCGCCAAGATCCCCGAGGACAAGCGCTGGCTGGTCTCGAGCGAAGGCGCCTTCAGCTACCTGATCCGCGATTTCGGAATGAAGGAACTCTATCTCTGGCCGATCAACGCCGACCAGCAGGGTACCCCGCAGCAGGTCCGCAAGGTGATCGACGCCGTCCGGGCGAACCATATCCCGGTCGTCTTCTCCGAAAGCACGATTTCGCCGGACCCGGCAGAACAAGTGGCGCGCGAGACCGGTGCAAAATACGGCGGTGTGCTCTACGTTGATTCCTTGAGCGAAGCGGACGGCCCGGTTCCGACCTATGTCGACCTGCTGCGCGTCACATCGGAAACCATCGCCAAGGGTCTTGCACAATGAACCTTCAGGTGAAGACGCGCTCCGGGCCAGCACCTTCTTCCGGTGAGCAAGGAAGCGGCATCCGCGTCGCGGGTGCCACCGTCACCTACCGCAACGGCCTGCGGGCGCTGCGTGACGCCAGCTTCGAGATCCCGACCGGCACGATCACTGCGCTCGTCGGCGTCAACGGCAGCGGCAAGTCGACGCTGTTCAAGGCGATCATGGGCTTTGCCCGCCTGTCGCGCGGCGAGATCGCGATCCTCGGTCTTTCCGTGCCGGACGCGCTGAAGAAAAACCTCGTCGCCTATGTGCCGCAGGCCGAAGAAGTCGACTGGAACTTCCCGGTGCTGGTCGAGGACGTGGTCATGATGGGCCGTTACGGCCACATGAACATGTTGCGCATCCCGAAGAAAGTCGATCACGAAGCGGTCGAGGCAGCCCTTGCCCGCGTCGGCATGAGCGACTACCGCAAGCGCCAGATCGGCGAACTCTCCGGCGGCCAGAAGAAGCGCGTCTTCCTCGCACGCGCCCTTGCCCAGGACGGCAAGGTCATCCTGCTCGACGAACCCTTCACCGGCGTCGACGTCAAGACCGAGGACGCGATCATTCGGCTTTTGATCGGCCTTCGCGACGAGGGCCGGGTCATGCTGGTCTCGACCCACAATCTCGGCAGCGTACCGGAATTCTGCGACCGCACCGTGCTTCTGAAGAACACCGTGCTCGCCTATGGCCCGACCGAGACGACCTTCACCCGCGAGAACCTCGAGCTCGCCTTCGGCGGCGTGCTGCGGCACTTCGTGCTCGGCGGCGATAGCCTGCACGACGACGCCGATCCCCGCCAGCTTGCCGTCATCACCGACGACGAGCGTCCGCTCGTCATGTATGGCGACAAGGACCGCATGGTAGCGCAGCCGGCAAAGCCCGAGACCAACGGGGAACAGAACGGCAAATGATCGCCACGCTCTCCGAACCCTTCACCTACGGCTACATGCTCAACGCCATGTGGGTGAGCGCACTGGTCGGCGGCGTCTGCGCCTTCCTGTCCTCCTATCTGATGCTGAAAGGCTGGTCGCTGATCGGCGACGCGCTCTCGCACTCGATTGTGCCCGGCGTTGCCGGCGCCTACATGCTCGGCCTGCCCTTCTCGCTCGGCGCCTTCTTCTCCGGCGCCCTTGCCGCCGGCGCCATGCTGTTTCTCAATCAGCGCACAAGGCTCAAGGAAGACACGATCATCGGGCTGATCTTCACCTCCTTCTTCGGCCTCGGCCTCTTCATGGTCTCGCTGTCGCCGACGTCGGTGAACATCCAGACAATCGTGCTCGGCAACATCCTGGCGATCACGCCCGCCGACACGCTGCAACTGGCGATCATCGGCATCGTCTCGCTCATCATCCTGACGGCCAAGTGGAAGGACCTGATGGTGACCTTCTTCGACGAGAGCCACGCCCGCTCGATCGGCATCCCGACGACCTTCCTCAAGGTCTTGTTCTTCACGCTGCTTTCGGCCTGCACGGTCGCGGCCCTCCAGACCGTCGGCGCCTTTCTCGTCATCGCCATGGTCGTAACACCGGGCGCCACCGCCTATTTGCTGACGGATCGTTTTCCGCGGCTGATCCTCATCAGCGTCGCCATCGGCACGCTGACGAGCTTCTTCGGCGCCTATTTCAGCTATTTCCTCGATGGCGCCACCGGCGGCATCATCATCGTGCTGCAGACGCTGATCTTCCTGACGGCCTTCGTCTTTGCCCCGAAGCACGGGCTTCTGGCCGCGCGCCGGCGCGGCGCCGAACCGGTGGAGGCCGGCCGATGATCTCGCTCGACATGATGCTTGCCGTGTTCGAATTCGAGTTCATGCGCAACGCGCTTTTGATCTCGGTGCTGGTGGCGATCCCGACCGCGATGCTCTCCTGCTTCCTGGTGCTGAAGGGCTGGTCGCTGATGGGCGATGCGATCTCACATGCCGTCTTTCCCGGCGTGGTGATCTCCTACATCGTCGGCCTGCCGCTCGCCGTCGGTGCCTTTGCCGCCGGCATGTCCTGCGCGCTGCTCACCGGCTATCTCAAGGAAAACAGCCGCATCAAGCAGGATACGGTCATGGGCGTGGTCTTCTCCGGCATGTTCGGTTTCGGCTTGGTGCTCTACACCAAGATCCAGAGCGACGTGCACCTCGATCACATCCTCTTCGGCGACATGCTCGGCATCGGCTGGCCGGACATTGTCGAGACCGGCGTGATCGCGCTCGTCGCCGCCGGCATCCTCGCGGTCAAGTGGCGGGATTTCCTGCTGCATGCCTTCGACCCGGCCCAGGCCAAGGCGGTCGGCCTGCCGGTCAACTGGCTGCACTATGGGCTGCTGGCGATCCTGTCGCTGACGATTGTCGGTGCGCTGAAGGCGGTGGGGCTGATCCTCGCCATCGCCATGCTGATCGCGCCCGGCGCCATCGCCTTCCTGATAACCCGGACAATGGGCATGATGCTCATCGTCGCCGTGCTGATCGCGATGACGGCGTCCTTCACCGGCGTCTATCTGTCCTTCTTCATCGACAGCGCGCCGGCGCCGACCATCGTGCTCCTGATGACCGCAATGTTCCTGATGGCCTTCGCCTGGTCGTCCTGGCGGACCTACCGAAACGAAGCCCGGCGCGTGGCGGCCGAATGAAAAAAAGGCTCCCCTTGGCGGGGAGCCTCCTTGCCTTATTTCAGTGGCTCGGATGCAGCGCGTCGTTGAGATACATGCAGGTCAGCATGGTGAAGATATAGGCCTGGATCAGGGCCATCAGCAGCTCCAGCCCCGTCAACGCCACCGTCATCAGCAGGGGCATGATCGCCGCCAGAATGCCCAGCGCGCCGAAACCGCTCAAGCCCACGACGAAGCCGGCGAAAACCTTGAGCGTGATATGACCGGCGAGCATGACCGCGAACAGACGGACCGAGTGGCTGACCGGGCGCGACAGGTAGGAGACCACCTCGATCGGGATGATGATCGGTGCCAGGATCAACGGCACGCCTGAGGGCATGAACAGCCTGAGAAAGCCGAGGCCGTGCCGGTAGAGGCCGTAGAGCGTGACCGTCAGGAACACCAGCATCGCCAGCGCGAAGGTGACGGCGATATGGCTCGTTACCGTGAAGGCATAGGGAAACATGCCGATCAGGTTGGCGGTCAGGATGAACATGAACAGCGAGAAGACCAGCGGGAAAAAGCGCATGCCCTTTTCGCCGGCATTGTCGCGCAGTGTTTTCGCCGCAAACTCGTAGAGGATTTCGGCCGCCGATTGCGCCCGGTTCGGCACGAGGCCGCGTCTCCTGGTCGACAGGATCAGGAACAGGCTGGCGATCGCGATCGTCAGCACCATGTAGGCGGCCGAGTTGGTAAAGCTGATCTGGTAGCCGCCGACTTCGGCGATCGGGAAGAGCGACTTGATCTCAAATTGTTCGATGGGTCCGGCCATCATCAACCTCGTGCGTTGGTGACGAAACGTCGGCGGCGCGCGCAGGCGGCCACCTGCGCGCTTCAATATGTTGGGAAAGCGATCGGCGGCCGAGATCGTTCCACGAAACGATGGCTTCCGGCGGGGCAATCGGGCTGCTCGATGAAGGAATTGGTCACGCGGACGTGCCGCGGGCTACGGGGCTGCATGGTACGATCGTCTCCAATATCTCGGTCGAGATAATGGGGCCGTCCCCAGGCGAAACACCGACGCGGGTCGTCCCGCGTGCGCCTGACCTAGAGGCAATTTGCGCCGGGGTCAAGTCGGCGCTTGGCCGCCGCCCAACCGGTCTCAGCCGTAGCGACGGTGATCCGCAAGCACCTCGTCGATCACCACGCGCTGCTTTGCCTTTTCGCTCGCGGGCGCGCCAGTCATGTCGGCAAGGACGATCAGCGCCTTCCACAGGGTCCAGCCGCGGCCGCGCGCCCAGGCGCCGCGATCGAGAGCCATGCCGTCGCGGAAAACCTCGCGGTTCTCGCCGTCGAAAAACGTCCAGGCGATCGCCAGATCGCAGGCCGGATCCCCGACGCCGGAGGTGCCGAAGTCGATGACGCCGCTCAAGCTGCCGTTCTCGACCAGCAGGTTGCCCCAGGCGATATCGCCGTGAAACCAGACAGGCGCTCCTTCGAAAGGCGCGGCAAGTGCGGCCTCCCACACCTCTGCTGCCACTGTCGTATCGACATTGTCCGCAAGCAGCGTGAGCGCCTGACGCGTCTGCGCATCATAGAAGGCGGGCGGTCCGCCGCTATGGAAATTGTGATCGCCGGGCAAGGGTGCCCCGATGGCATCCGCTTGCATCAGCGCGCGCAGGAACCGCGCCAGGTCCTTCGCCACCTGACTGACATCGTCGACCCGCTCGACAGCCAGTGTTTGCCCGGGGAGATAACGATAGACCGACCAGGGCCAGGGAAAACCTTCTCCCGGCACGCCCTTGCCGAGAGGCACCGGAATGGGCAGCGGCAGTTGCGACGCCAGCAGCGGCAGCCAGCGATGTTCCTTTTCGACCTGCAGAACGTAGTGTTCGGCGCTCGGCAACCGGACGGTCATCCGGTCGCCGAGGCGAAACGTCCGGTTATCCCAGCCGCCCGGGTCGATCGGCCGTACGTCGAGTTCCGACCATTGCGGAAACTGCGCCGCGAGCAGCCGGTGCACCAGTGGTACGTCGATCGAGGGAGTTGCGGATGTCGGCTCTGTCATGACGAACGTACGCCCCGTTTGAATGTCTGCGGACGCAAGCTATGCAATCGCTTCCGGATTTCAACTTTTTAGTTCACGCCGACAACCATTCACCGGCGCGTTGTGCCGAGATGCAACAGTCGCCGCGCGGTTATCGGCGGTTGCATATTGCCGCCGCGACGGATTTCGAGGATGAAGAAAGCTTGGACATCTTGCTAGCCTGAGATCATGGAAACCCGGCAGACCGATCGCCCTTCGCTGGAGGCTCCGCAGCTCATCGCCCATCATCGGGCGGGCGAGGCTGCATGAGCACGGCCAAGGGCAAGACGCCCGCCGGCAAGCCGGCCCGCAGCACCGGTCTGCGCTTCTTCATCGTGGCCCTGCTGCTGATCGTCACCGCCATCGTCGCGACGGCCCTGCTCGCCAACGAGCAGCGCAATCTGAAAAGGGTTCTGCTCGCATTCGGCCTGCCGACGACCTTCCTCGAACGGGGAAAGCCAGACGAGACGACGGGCACGAAGCGCGCGAGGCGCGTGCCACCGCGCATCGCCCTGCCCGCCTGGACCTTCCAGGATCTGCAGACGCCGGAGCAGCCGTTCCTGCGCGCCATCCGCAGCGACCCCAAGGCGCTTTGCGACGAGTTGCGCGACGCCGGCTTTCGGGAACTCGAATGGAAATCGAGCGCCGGCGAACAGGCTCAATGGGAATGCTCCTCGCTCATTTCCTTCCCCCGGCCGGGCGAGGACAAACCCTCCTCGATCTTCATCTTCGTCAAGGGCAGCGGCGAGGAAGAGATCTCATCGTTCCGGGTCAAGCTCAACATCGAGCGCCAGGAGGACAGCCAGGCGGTGACGACGGCGGCGGCGCGCGCGGCATCCGTGTTCCTCGACCACGTGCGCTGGGCGGATGCGGCCAGCGTCACCTTGCAGATCCAGGCGCTGAGGGAATTCGACCTCAAGCGCTTCGGCAGCCGCATCCAGCTCAAGCGTGAATCCGACGAGGAGACGCAGCGCTACAATTTCCTCGCCAATCAACCCGCCCGCGCCCGCCCGAAGAACATTGCCGAACAATATTTCGACCGCAGCAAGTGGCTCGCCTATGGCGATGGCAGCCTGCGCAGTTTCGTTCGGGGACCGAGCGCCTGGAACGCTCCAGCCAAGGTGCCCGACGGAACGGGTAGCAACAAAGAGGAATCCGCGCCGTCCGTTAGCCCACCCTGACGGCCGCGTCGCTTGTCGCTTGAGCCGAAGGACGGCCTAGCGGTCGATCCGCGTCGAGAGGATGATCGACGACAGCGTCCGGTCGACACCGTCGATTTCGCCGATCCGATCGATCAGCAGGTCGAGTTCGCTGATCGACATCGCGGCGACCACGGCGATCAGGTCGAAGCTGCCGCTGACCGAATGCAGCGTCTGGATTTCCCGGATGGCGCTCAGTTCCGGGGTCACGCGCGAGAGCGCCCGCGGCGCAATGGTGATCAGCACATGCGCCTTGACCAGCCCCTTCTCGTAGCTTTCCGAGAGGCGCACGCCATAGCCGGCGATGATGCCTTCGCGCTCCAACCGCTCGATACGGGCCTGCACCGTCGTGCGCGACAGACCAAGCCTTCGGGCAATCGTCGCCGTCGGCATGCGGGCGTTCTCGCTCAAGATGGCGAGAAGCTCGCGATCCTTGTCGGTGATCTGCATTTCGTCTGTCCTGTTGGGCAATCTGCCGAATTTAGATAGGCGATTTAGTCATATTAGCGCTTCAAATCAACGGCCCCTCCCTCGACAATAGAGACACAAACAGTTCTCATACCCCGGGGGAAAGAATGAAGAATATCGTCGTCATCGGAGCAGGCAAGATCGGCTCCACCATCGCTCGCATGCTGGCCCACACCGGCGACTACAGCGTCTGCGTCGCCGACCGCGCCGCCGAGCAGCTGGAACAGGTCGAAAAGCATGCCGCGATCACGACGGCAACCGTCGACATCGGCGACAAGAAGGCGCTCGTCGCCCTTCTCTCCGGCAAGTTCGCCGTGCTCAGCGCCGCTCCGTTCCACCTGACGGTCGCAATCGCCGAAGCCGCTGCCGAAGCCGGCATCCACTACCTGGATCTTACCGAAGACGTCGAATCCACCCGCCAGGTCAAGGCGATCGCCGCCAAGGCGAACACCGCCTTCATCCCCCAGTGCGGCCTCGCACCGGGCTTCATCTCGATCGTCGCCAACGATCTCGCCAGCCGCTTCCAGACGCTGGAAAGCGTGCGCATGCGCGTCGGCGCCCTGCCGCAGTACCCGTCGAACGCTCTGAACTACAACCTCACCTGGAGCACCGACGGCGTCATCAACGAATACATCGAGCCCTGCGAGGCGATCGTTGAGAGCAACCTGATCGAAGTTCCGGCCATGGAAGAACGCGAAGAATTCTCGCTTGATGGCGTCACCTACGAAGCCTTCAACACCTCGGGCGGCCTCGGCACGCTCTGCGAAACGCTGAAGGGCAAGGTCCGCACGCTGAACTACAAGACGATCCGCTACCCGGGTCACGCCGCCATCATGAAGGCGCTGCTGAACGACCTCGGCCTGCGTCACCGCCGCGAAGTCCTCAAGGACATCTTCGAAAATTCGCTGCCGACCACCACCCAGGACGTCGTCGTGATCTTCGTTACCGTTTCGGGCTTCCGCGACGGTCGCCTGATCCAGGAAACCTACGCCAACAAGGTCTATAGCGGCGTCGTTGCCGGTCGCATGCAGAGCGGCATCCAGATCACCACGGCCGGCAGCATCTGCGCCGTGCTCGATCTGCTCGCCGAAGGCAAGATCGCCCAGAAGGGTTTCGTTCGTCAGGAAGACATCGGCCTCGACACCTTCCTCGCCAACCGCTTCGGTCACTACTACGCCCAGAAGGGCGAGAGCGCGCGCGTCGCCGGCTGAGCCAATCAGTCCTGATGCGCCGACTTCAATGCCCGGGTTCAGCCCGGGTATTTTTCGTTTCACGGTCCGCCAACGATGCGATGCGCTTAGTTGCGGCCGAATTCGTCCTCGATGCGAACGGTGTCGTCGTCGCCGAGATAGGAGCCGGTCTGCACCTCGATCAGCTCCAGCGGAATCTTGCCCGGATTGTGCAGCCGGTGCACCGTGCCCTGCGGAATGAACACCGACTCGTTCTCGTGCAGGAGCCGCGTCTCGCCGCCCATGGTGACCTCCGCCGTGCCGCGCACGACGATCCAGTGCTCGGCGCGGTGATGGTGCTTCTGCAGGGAGATTTTCTTGCCGGGCGTCACACGTAGCCGCTTCACCGAGAAGCGCTCGCCGTCGGAAAGCGCGGCCACCGCGCCCCAGGGGCGGTAGGAGGTCGGGTGCACCTCCGTCAGCGCCGCGGTTTTGGGAGAACGCGCCAGCGCCTTGACGATATGGCCGACGCTCTGGCTGTCGTCCAGCCGCCCGACATAGACGGCGTCCTCGCCGGCAATGACGGCCACGTCTTCCAACCCCTGCACCGCCAGGTGAATGTCGCGTGACAGAACCAGCGAGTTGCGGGTGTTCGACACCGTCGCCCGGTCCGTGACGACATTGCCGTCGTCATCCTTGCGCCCGGTCTTCCACACCGCATCCCAGCTTCCGAGATCCGACCAGGGGAAGGACGACGGCACAACGGCTGCATGGTCGGTCTTTTCGAACACGGCGTAGTCGACGGAAATATCCGGAGCGGCTGCGAAGCTCTCGCCGTGCAGCCGGGTGAAATCGAGATCCTTGTAGGCACCTTCGACGGCAGCCTTCGCTGCGTCGAAGACTTCGGGCGCAAAGCGCTTCAACTCGTCGAGAAAGAGCGTCACCGGCAGCATGAACAGGCCGGAGTTCCAGAGATAGCGCCCGGTCGCGATCATCGCCTCGGCTTTCGCCCGATCCGGCTTCTCGACAAAACGCGCCACCCGGTTCGTACCTTCGGCCAGCTCGTCGCCACACTCGATATAGCCGTAACCGGTGGCCGGCTCGGTCGGCGTGATGCCGAAGGTCACCAGCTCTCCCCGCCCGGCGGCCGCCTGCGCTCTCAGGATGCAGTCCTCGTAGAGGACGCCGGCATCGATCTCGTGATCGGAGGCGAGCACCTGCATGATCGCCCCTTCGCCGTAGCGCCCAAGGACTGCAAAGGCGGCGGCCGCAAGGGCCGGTGCGGTGTTGCGCGCCACCGGCTCCAAGAGGATGTCGCCGAGCTCAGCCTCGATCGTACGGGCCTGCTCGGCGACGATGAAGCGAAAGTCGCTGTTGGTGACGACGATGGCCGGCTCGTATCGCGTGCGGTCGCCCACGCGTTCGAGCGTCTGCTGGAACAGCGATCGCTCGGAAAGAATCTGCAGGAACTGCTTGGGCGCGGCTGAGCGCGAGAGCGGCCACAGTCGGGTGCCCTTTCCGCCGGCCATGATGACAGGAACAATCTTCGACGTCATGCCAGCGGTCTCTCTTCCTAGGCTGAACGATGCCGGCTCAGTACAGCAGCTCTAATGAAGAATGGCTAAAGCGGCCGGTCCGGCTGCTATTGGTTACAAGATCGGGCAAAACAGGCAACAAAAAACCCCGCTCGAAGGCGGGGCTTTCTCATTCGCTTCACCCTTCCGGGTGTCCCTTTCAGGCCGGGATCACGATCTCGCCGAGCTTCGTCAGTTCGGCGACGAACTGCTCCAGACGGGTCTTCTTTTCGTCGCCGGCGCCTTCCAGCTCGGCACGAACCGCGTCGATACGGCTTTCGAGAGCCGTGCGGTCGAGTTCATCGACATGAACGGCGGATTCGGCGAGCAGCGTGCAGCCGGTCGGCAGGATGTCGGCAAAGCCGCCAAACACCGCAAAGCGCTCCGTCTTGCCGTCGGCCAGCTTCACCGTGACCACGCCGGGCTTCACCGTCGTCATCGTCGGCGCGTGATTGGCCATCACGGTCATCTCGCCCTCGGTCGCCGGAATGACGACTTCCGTCACCTTTTCGGAGACGAGCAGGCGCTCGGGGGAAACAAGCTCAAAGTTGAAATCGGCCATGACCATTCACTTCTTGTGGGCGCGCCACCTGAGAGGCGGCTGTGCATGTCTTCCCTATCCTTGCGAAAGGACAGGATGAAAGCCTCGGCGCTTGTGCAGCGCCGAGGCTTAACAGTGCTATCAAGCGGCTTCGGCAGCCAGCTTCTTGGCCTTTTCAATCGCTTCTTCGATCGAGCCAACCATGTAGAAGGCAGCTTCCGGCAGGTGGTCGTACTCGCCGTTGACCAGGCCCTTGAAGCCCTTGATCGTGTCTTCGAGAGCGACGAGCTTGCCCGGCGAACCCGTGAAGACTTCGGCGACGAAGAACGGCTGCGACAGGAAGCGTTCGATCTTACGAGCGCGGGCAACGGCCAGCTTGTCTTCTTCAGACAGTTCGTCCATGCCCAGGATGGCGATGATGTCCTGGAGCGCCTTGTAGCGCTGCAGGGTCGTCTGCACCTTACGCGACACTTCGTAGTGCTCTTCGCCGACGATCATCGGGTCGAGCATGCGCGAGGTCGAGTCGAGCGGGTCAACGGCCGGGTAGATACCCTTTTCGGCGATCGAGCGCGACAGAACGGTCGTTGCGTCCAGGTGGGCGAACGAGGTTGCCGGTGCCGGGTCGGTCAAGTCGTCGGCCGGAACGTAGATGGCCTGAACCGAGGTGATCGAGCCCTTGGTCGTCGTGGTGATGCGTTCCTGCATCTGACCCATGTCGGTCGCCAGCGTCGGCTGGTAACCCACGGCCGACGGAATACGGCCGAGCAGAGCCGACACTTCGGAACCTGCCTGGGTGAAGCGGAAGATGTTGTCGACGAAGAACAGAACGTCCTGGCCCTTGTCGCGGAAGTCTTCAGCGATCGTCAGACCCGTCAGAGCGACACGAGCGCGGGCGCCCGGCGGTTCGTTCATCTGGCCGTACACGAGGGCAGCCTTGGAGCCTGCGCCACCGCCGTGCTTGTTAACGCCGGACTCGATCATTTCGTGGTAAAGGTCGTTGCCTTCGCGGGTACGTTCACCCACGCCTGCAAACACCGAGTAACCACCGTGCGCCTTGGCGACGTTGTTGATCAGTTCCATGATGAGAACGGTCTTGCCGACGCCTGCGCCGCCGAAGAGGCCGATCTTGCCGCCCTTTGCGTAAGGAGCGAGAAGGTCGACGACCTTGATGCCGGTGACGAGGATCTGCGCTTCCGTCGACTGCTCGACGTAGGACGGCGCTTCCTGGTGGATGGCGCGCTTGCCCGAGGTGACGAGCGGGCCCGCTTCGTCAACCGGCTCGCCGATGACGTTCATGATGCGGCCGAGCGTTTCGTCGCCAACCGGAACCGTGATCGGTGCGCCGGTGTCGGTGACCGACTGGCCGCGGACGAGACCTTCGGTCGAGTCCATGGCGATCGTACGGACGGCGTTTTCGCCGAGGTGCTGTGCGACTTCGAGAACGAGGCGGTTACCGTTGTTGTCGGTTTCCAGCGCGTTCAGGATCTGCGGAAGCTGGCCTTCATCGAACGCGACGTCGACGACGGCGCCGATGACCTGCGTTACGCGACCGACAGCGCCGGTTGCGGCTGCTGCTGCGGTCTTGGCGGAAGCTGCCTTCCTCGGTGCAGCGGGCTTCTTCTCCGCTGCGGTTTCTTTCGGGGTAGCTGCCTTAGCCATAATCCTTACCCTCTTCTCGTGACCTTAGAGCGCTTCCGCGCCCGAGATGATTTCAATGAGTTCCTTGGTGATCTGAGCCTGGCGCTGACGGTTGTAGTTCAGCGTCAGCTTGTTGATCATCTCACCAGCATTGCGCGTCGCGTTATCCATCGCGCTCATCTTGGCGCCCATTTCGCCGGCGACGTTCTCGAGCAAGGCCCGGAAGATCTGCACCGAAATGTTGCGCGGAATGAGATCGCTGAGGATCGCGCCCGCGTCCGGCTCATATTCGTAGACAGCCGAAGCATCCGATGCTTCCGCTGCGACCGGGCCGGCCGAAGCGGGGATCAGCTGCTGAGCCGTCGGAATCTGGGCGATAACGGACTTGAACTCAGAATAGAACAGCGTGCAGACATCGAACTCGCCCTTTTCGAAGAGCGCGATGATCTTGTGGCCAATCTGGTCGGCGTTTTCAAAGCCGATCTTCTTGACCTCACGCAGGTCGACACGATCGATGATCAGCGACGCGTATTCGCGGCGCAGAATATCGAAGCCCTTCTTGCCGACGCAGATGATCTTGACCGTCTTGCCGGCTGCAAGCAGCTTGCGAACGTGGTCACGGGCATGACGGGCGATCTGCGAGTTGAAGCCGCCGCAAAGGCCGCGTTCAGCCGTGCAGACGACCAGAAGGTGCGTATCGTCCTTGCCGGTTCCGGTCATCAGCGCAGGCGCGCTGTCGTCCGCGCCAACCGCCTGGGCGATGTTGGCGAGAACGGCAGCCATACGCTGCGAGTAAGGCCGGGCGGCCTCGGCCGCCTCCTGCGCGCGCCGAAGCTTCGCCGCGGCGACCATTTTCATCGCCTTGGTGATCTTCTGCGTCGCCTTGACGGAGGCGATCCGGTTCTTCAGATCCTTAAGTGAAGGCATCCGTTATCCGTCCTAAATGAAATCCGCTCAGGCGAAAGACTTGGCGAAGCTGTCGATTGCAGCCTTCAGCTTGCCCTTGACGTCGTCGGAGATCGCCTTGTCCTTGCGGATGGTTTCCAGGATGTCCTTGCCTTCCGAACGCATGTACGAAAGCAGGCCCTGCTCGAACTTGCCGACCTGGTTGACCGGCAGCTTGTCGAGGTAACCGTTGACGCCTGCGAAGATGACAGCGACCTGTTCTTCCGTCTTCAGCGGCGAGAACTGCGGCTGCTTCAGGAGTTCGGTCAGGCGGGCACCGCGGTTCAGCAGGCGCTGCGTAGCGGCGTCGAGGTCCGAGCCGAACTGCGCAAAGGCGGCCATTTCGCGATACTGGGCGAGTTCGCCCTTGATCGAGCCGGCAACCTGCTTCATCGCCTTGATCTGCGCAGCCGAGCCGACGCGCGAAACCGACAGACCGACGTTAACGGCCGGACGGATGCCCTGGTAGAACAGGTCGGTTTCGAGGAAGATCTGGCCGTCGGTGATCGAGATCACGTTGGTCGGGATGAACGCCGAAACGTCGTTACCCTGCGTTTCGATGACCGGCAGAGCCGTCAGCGAGCCAGCGCCCATGTCGTCGTTCAGCTTTGCAGCGCGCTCGAGCAGACGGGAGTGCAGGTAGAAAACGTCGCCGGGGTAAGCTTCGCGGCCCGGCGGGCGGCGCAGCAGGAGCGACATCTGGCGGTAGGAAACAGCCTGCTTCGACAGGTCGTCGTAGCCGATCAGGGCATGCTTACCGTTGTCACGGAAGTATTCGCCCATCGCGCAACCGGCGAACGGTGCGAGGTACTGCATCGGAGCCGGGTCGGAAGCGGTCGCAGCAACGATGATCGAGTACTGCAGAGCGCCACGCTCTTCCAGAACCTTCACGAACTGGGCAACGGTCGAACGCTTCTGGCCGATTGCGACGTAGACGCAATACAGCTTGTCACCTTCCGGACCATTGTCGTGAATGGCCTTCTGGTTGAGGATCGTGTCGAGGATGATCGCGGTCTTGCCGGTCTGGCGGTCGCCGATGACGAGTTCGCGCTGGCCACGGCCAACCGGGATGAGGGCGTCGATGGCCTTGAGGCCGGTCGACATCGGCTCATGCACCGACTTGCGCGGAATGATGCCCGGAGCCTTGACGTCAACGCGCGAGCGCTGCTTGGCGTTGATCGGGCCCTTGCCGTCGATCGGGTTGCCGAGCGCGTCGACGACGCGGCCGAGCAGTTCCGGACCAACCGGAACGTCCACGATGGCGCCAGTCCGCTTGACGGTGTCGCCTTCCTTGATGTCGCGGTCCGAACCGAAGATAACGACACCGACGTTGTCGGCTTCGAGGTTCAGCGCCATGCCGCGAATTCCACCCGGGAATTCGACCATTTCGCCTGCCTGGACATTGTCGAGGCCGTAGACGCGGGCAATACCGTCACCGACGGAAAGCACCTGACCGACTTCGGAGACTTCTGCTTCCTGGCCGAAATTTTTGATCTGATCTTTGAGAATTGCGGAAATTTCCGCGGCGCGGATATCCATCAGCCGACCTCTTTCAGTGCAAGCTTAAGGGTAGAGAGTTTGGTGCGAAGGGAAGTGTCAATCTGGCGGGACCCGACCTTGACGATCAGACCTCCAAGAATAGACGGGTCGACGGTGACGTTGACCGCCACGTCTTTGCCGGTGACGCTCTTCAGCGTCGCCTTCAATTCAGTTTCCTGCGCCGCGGAGAGCGCATGGGCCGACGTGACGTCGGCGGAAATTTCACCACGATGGCGCGCGGCGATCAGGCGGAACGCCTTGATCATGCCCGGCAGCGCGAAGAGGCGGCGATTGCGGGCAACGACCTTGAGGAAGTTACCGACGAGCCCGGAGATGCCAGCCTTCGCGGCAACTGCCGAAATGGCCTTGAACTGGTCGTCTGCAGAAAAGACCGGGCTGGCGATCAGCCGCTTCAGATCGTCGCTGCCGTCGATCAGGGCCTGGACGCGGGTAAGATCCGCACCGACTGCCTCGACCGAACCGGCGCTGAGCGCGAGTTCAAAAAGCGAGGACGCATATCTTTCTGCAACACCGGAAATAAGCTGGGATGTGTCTGCCACGGGCACAAGCTTCTCTCAATTTCATCCAAGAACTGCGCTGGCGGTGGGCCGTCAACTTAAAATCTTGAATTTGCTGCAATAATTTGCAGGATATCGAGGCCTGGCGACCCACTTCCCCCGCAATTCGCGGTTCGTCTAGCATAGGATGTTTGGACTCGCAACACGCGAAGGGCAGGAATGCGGCATAAGTCGGCCACCTTTGGCCGAATTTTGCCGTAAATTCGGTCCTGCGCTGTGAATCGCGGGGAAGCCCGCAATCGCAATCAGATCATGCCGAAGACATAGGCGAGCGGAAGGATGGCGAGTGCCGCCTGAACGATGAGCGCCGCCCAGTTGTAGAGCGTGCTGCCGTTGTCGCTCATCATCGAGAGGATTCGGCCGAAGGCGGCGAGCGCAAAGGCCGCGCCGACAGCGAGATAAACCATCGGCTGGGCGAGCAGAATGGCGGCAAGACCGAGCCCCACATGCATGCCGCCCATGGTCGAGCGCGCCTCGGCAAGGCCGCCGCGCCGCCCCTCGGCAATACCGATGCCGGCTGCGCGAAAGGTCAGCCGCGGAGCAAACAGCATGACGACGCCGATCAACGCTGCTACCGCCGCCGCGCAGAAGGCGAGGAACTCGCCGGTTTCCGTCGGAATATAAAACTCCATGCCCGTTCCCGCAGATGAGCCCGTTGTCATGCTGCCCCGTCGTCGGCCGGAGCAATGCGTCCCTGACCTCTAGCGCATGTCGCCCCGGTTGTGAATCGCCCACGGGCTTCAGAATGCGGCGATCACAGGAAACTTGAACTACAGGAAGCTCTGCGGATCGATGTCGAGCTGGACGCTGATCGAGCCGCGCTCCTTGGGACCGGCGGCGATCATCGCCTTGACGAAGGCCTGCATGTCGCTGTTACGCCGGCCATGCACCAGCAGCCGGAAGCGATGCCGCCCGCGCACCAGCGCCAGCGGCGCCTCGGCCGGACCGAGAATACTGATACCCTCGGTGCGGGGGGCGGCCATCCGCAAGCCGCGCGCGTGGCCCTCGGCATCCTGGCGCGTGTCGGCCGAAACAATCAGCGAGGCAAGCCGGCCAAAAGGCGGCAGCAGCGCTTTCTCGCGCTCGGCGATCTCGCGGTCGTAGAAGGCGTCGGCATCGCCGGAAACGATCGCCTGCATCACCGGATGCTGCGGCTGATAGGTCTGCAGCAAGCCGAGGCTTTTGAGACCCGTTCGGCCCGCACGACCCGTCACCTGCGAGAGCAGCTGGAAGGTCCGCTCCGCCGCACGCGGATCGCCGTTCGCAAGACCCAGATCCGCATCGACAATGCCGACCAGTGTCATCAGGGGGAAGTTATGTCCCTTGGCGACGAGTTGCGTGCCGATGACGATATCGGCTTCGCCACGCGTGATGGCTTCAAGCTCCAGCCTCAACCGTTTGACGCCCATCAGGTCGGAAGAAAGCACGATGGTGCGCGCCTCGGGGAAATGCCGCTCCACCTCTTCGGCGATGCGCTCGACCCCCGGCCCGCAGGCCACCAGATGATCGAGCGTGCCGCATTCCGGGCAGGCTTCCGGCGTGCGCTCGGAGTAGCCGCACTGGTGGCACTGGATCTGCCCGCGGAAGCGATGCTCGACGAGCCAGCTCGAACAATCCGGGCACTGGAAGCGATGGCCGCAGACGCGGCAGAGCGTCAGCGGTGCGTAGCCGCGACGATTGAGGAAGAGCAACGCCTGTTCGCCACGCTCGACCGCCTTGCCGACCTGGTTCAAGAGCACCGGCGACAGAAAGCCGCCGCGTGCCGGCGGGTGCTGACGCATGTCGACGACGCCGAGCCGCGGCAGCGCCGCATCGCCGAAACGGGTCGGCAGGTGGATCGGCTTGTAACGGCCGACATCGCCATTGACCCGGCTTTCGAGCGACGGCGTCGCCGAGACGAGCACGACGGGAAAGCCGGTGATGCGACCACGAACGACCGCCATGTCGCGCGCATTGTAGAAGACGCGATCTTCCTGCTTGTAGGCGGGGTCGTGCTCTTCGTCGACGATGATGAGGCCCAGTTCCTCGAAGGGCAGGAACAGCGCCGAGCGGGCGCCGGCCACGACGCGGACGGTGCCTGTCGTCACCTGGCGCCAGACCTTTTCGCGGGTGCGGGGAGCCAAGTCCGAATGCCACTCGGCGGGCTTGGCGCCAAAACGATCCTGGAAGCGCTCGAGGAAGCTCGACGTCAGCGCGATTTCGGGAAGCAGGATCAGCACCTGCTTGCCGGCGCGAAGGGTCGCAGCGATCGCCTCGAAATAGACCTCGGTCTTGCCGGATCCGGTGATGCCGTCGATGAGCGACACCGAGAAGCCGCCCTCCTCTACCGCTGCCAGCAGATCGGCGGCCGCATCCTTCTGCGGGCCTTCGAGCCGGGGCGCGGTGAAATCGGGATCTGGCAAGGCGACGACAGGCGGCGGCGCCATGAAGACGGTCTCGAATACGCCTTGCTGGGTTAGCCCTTCGATCACACTCGATGACGTGCCGGCGGCATGCGCCAGCCCCGAGCGCGTCCAGGAAAAACCGTCACTGGCGGCAGCGATTACGCGCTCGCGCGCAGCCGTCATGCGCTCCGGCCGCATCTCGGTGAGACGCAGTGCCTCCACCATCGGTTCAGGATCGAACGCCGCCGGTGCGCGGAGCGCCATACGCGCCACCAGCCCCGGCGGCGTGACGGTATAGGCGGCCACCCAATCGAGAAAGGTCCGCATGTCGCGCGTCAGCGGCGGGCAGTCGAAAGCCTTCTCGATCGTCTTAAGTTTCTTGGCATCGACGCTCCCGTCATCATCGCCATCCCAGACCACGCCGACGACGAGACGGGGGCCCAGAGGCACCTGCACGATCGAGCCCGGTTCGACCGCCATGCCGTCGGGAACCGCATAGGAATAGGCTTTCGGCGCCGGCAAGGGCACCAGGACCGGCACGACGCGACGGGCCGAAACGGGCCCGAGCAAATCGCCGAATAAATCGGTTGAATCGCGAGTCATTTTGCCGTGACCTTGCCACGTGTTTCGGTTAAAGAAAACTGCGCTGCGAACCGCAGCCTTGCAGGCCGCAGGGTTTGTCACGGTTCCACCAGAGTTTCAACGCGCGCGATCTCTGCCAACGGAATTCCTCCCCGGTAGATATGCGCCGAACGGCAATCGTGCCCCAAGGGAGTGACCCCATGAAATTTTTCGTTGATACCGCCGACGTCAAGGAAATCCGTGAGCTGAACGATCTCGGCCTTCTCGATGGCGTCACCACCAACCCGTCGCTGATCCTGAAGTCGGGCCGTGACATCACGGAAGTCACCAAGGAAATCTGCGGCATCGTCGAAGGCCCGGTTTCGGCTGAAGTGACCGCAACCGAATACGCCGAGATGATGAAGGAAGCCGCCGTTCTCTCGAAGATCGCCGACAACATCTGCATCAAGCTGCCGCTGACGCTCGACGGCCTCAAGGCCTGCAAGGCGCTGACGTCTGACGGTCATCAGACCAACGTGACGCTGTGCTTCTCGGCCAACCAGGCGCTGCTCGCCGCCAAGGCCGGCGCGACCTTCGTCTCGCCTTTCGTCGGCCGCCTCGACGACATCGCGTTTGACGGCATGGACCTGATCCGCGAGATCCGCCACATCTACGACAACTACGGCTACGAGACCGAAATCCTTGCAGCTTCGATCCGCACCGTGAACCACGTCAAGGAAGCCGCCCTCATCGGCGCGGACGTCGTCACCGCACCGCCGGCAACGCTGAAGGCGCTGGTCAAGCACCCGCTGACCGACAAGGGCCTCGAAACCTTCCTGGCCGACTGGGCCAAGACCGGCCAGAAGATCGCCTGATACTTTCAGGAAAGTTCAGAAAGAGCCCGGCCACCGCGCCGGGCTTTTTTGTTGCCTACTCGTCATCGTCCATCAGCCCTGTCAGCCGCATGCCGTCGATCCAGGTGGCGCTGTCCTTGCGGATCACTCGCCGCGGACGAATGCCCGAGCGTTGACGCACTTCCTGCGCCAGCCGCTCCGAATGGGTGACGATCCAGATCTGGCTTTCGCGCGACGCGCTGGCGATCATGTCGGCAAGCGCCGGCAGCATGTCCGGGTGCAGGCTCGTCTCCGGTTCGTTGAGCGCGATGAAGCGCGGCCGGCGATAGGAAAGCAGTGCGGCCGCCAGCGCCAGAAAACGCATCTGGCCGTCGGAAAGCTCGCGCGGCGAAAACGGTCTGTTGGGAAAATCCGGAAAGACCAGCGAAAATTCGGCGAACTGGCCAGGTTCGGGAACATCGAGGTAAGCGCCGCCGAACGCATCGGCAATGGCCCGGTCGAGATCGACCGTGTCCTCGCGCGTGTGGCGGAGCGTTGCAAAGACGGCCGCCATATTGACGCCGGTCTCGTCGAGCATCGGCGCGGTCACCGCAAGGCAGGGCAGCCGCAACGGCGAATCGCGATCGGTGCGGAAGCCGTGAAAGAAGCGCCACTGCTCGACCGCTCGGCGGAAGGTGCCGACCTCCGGATAATGGCCGGCATCGCCGAGCAGCGAGATCGCCGTTTCGGACGTCAGCGCCTGCTCCGGATAATCCTCCATCCGCCCGCGTTCGCCGCGCACGAAGATGCCGGGGCCCACGCGTTTCATCATCGTCACCGGGCGGCGGCCGGTTTCGACCGTCAGTTCCTCTTCCTTGACCTGTGGCTCATAGGCGAACCCGGCCGCAGCCTTCGGCGGACGCAGCCCGGCCTCGATGCGGTAGCGGAAGGTGATGGCCCGCTCCTCGTCCAGAAGCTCGGTTTCGAGCCTTATGCGCGCCGGCTTGTCGGCACGCCGGCGGCCGCTCCAGAGCGCCGACGACATTCCGCCCTCTTCGGCAATCTCGCGCGCCAAAGTGCCCCGCGTGGCGGCTTGCACGAGTTGAAGCGCCCGGTAGAGATTGGACTTGCCGACGCCGTTTTCGCCGATGAACAGGTTGACCCCGGTCAGATCCATGCGGATCGACCTCAGCGAACGGTAGTTTTCGGCAAACATGGATTGAAGCTGCATGGCTCAGACCTAGCCGATCCGCCGCGCGGGGTGAAGCCCGCCAGCGTTTCCGTAAGCCACGACAGTCGCTAGAGCGCGGCCGCCGTTTGCAGCCGGGGCTTGAAGGCCGCGTCGGCATCCAGCGCCAGATCGAAGACCGTGTGTCGTTCGAGCGCCTTCGTCACCTCGCCCGTTTCACCTTCCAGCGCCTCCGGCGGGATGAGGTTGCCGATGCGAAAGTCGAAAAGATCGCCCTTCTTGTTCAGCAGTTCGTGGAACACGGTCATGTCGCGCAGCTCGGTCGACCATTTGGCGAACCAGTAGAACAGGCCGGAATTGCGGGCGCTCATATGCACCGGCAGGATCGGCAGGCCGTATTTGCGCGCAAAGCCCACGGCCGATGTCTTCCATGGCCGCTCGTTGAGACATCCTTCGGCCCAGTAGGCGATGCGTCCCGAGGGGAAGAGCACCGTCGCCTTACCCTCGCCGATCGCCCGGTTGGTCACCTGCAGCGTCTCACGCGCCTTCAGCTTGCTCTTGTGTTCCTCGCGCCATTCGACCGGGATGACCATTTCGACGAAGCGCGGATTGACGCGGATGGCGTCGCGATTGGCGAAGAACATCATGTCCGGCCGCCGGCTCTTCAAGAGGTCGAAAACGGCGATCCCATCGGCAATGCCGGTCGGGTGGTTGCTGACGAGCAGGAAGCCGCCCTTGGCGGGAATGCGCTCGGCCCGGTCGACCCGCACCTCCAGCGAAAGCAGCGAGCTCAGGTGCTCGAAGGCCTGGAATCCCGGCATATTGGCGACGGCATCGGCGAACTCGTGCGCCTTGCGATAGTTCAGCAACGTGTAGAGAAAGGGCCGCATCAGCGGCCATAGCGGGCTCTTGACGATCCGCTGGCCACGCTCGGCGATCAGGGTATCGACGATGTGGCCAGGCTGCCCCTGGGAGACCAGGGTGATTACTTCTGCAAAATGCGCGAATCCGTTCACCGAATCCCGTCCCGCCATAGTCCGATCCGTTTGTTTGCGGCTGACCATCGCAATTCTATATGATCGAAGGATGACAGATTCCAAGGGTGCATTAGCAAAAACCTAAGATGCGTCAGGGCATTGTCGCGGACCGACAAACTCAGGAAAACGACAATGAACGAGTTCCTCGTCATCGGCCATCCCGAGCTACTTGCCGAGCGTCAGCGCTGGCTGGACGGGCTCATGCGGGAGCGCCGCCTCTCCGACAATACCGTCGAGGCCTATGAGCGCGACACCCGGCAATTCCTGACATTTCTCACCGGCCATCTCGCCGGGCCGCCACGGCTTTCCGATATCCGCACGCTGAGGCCGGCCGACCTTCGCGGGTTCCTCGCCCAGCGTCGCAAGGGCGGCGCCGGCGCCCGCACGCTCGGCCGCGGGCTGGCCGGGCTTCGCTCCTTCCTGCGCTATCTCGAACGCAACGGCCTTGCCAATGCGGCCGGTGCGGCTGCGGTGCGTTCGCCCAAACAGCCCAAATCCCTGCCGAAGCCGCTCACCGATCGCGAAGCGCTGAATGTCGTGACGTCCGAGGCGCAACTTGCCGAGGAACCCTGGATCGCGGCGCGCAACGCAGCGGTGCTGACCCTGCTCTACGGCTGCGGCCTGCGCATTTCCGAGGCGCTCGGCCTCACGCCGTCAGCATTTGCCGGCGCGCCCTCGTCGCTGCGCATCGTCGGCAAGGGCGACAAGACCCGCATCGTGCCGCTGATCGAAGCGGCGCGCGAGGCCGTCGCCACCTACTTGAAGCTCTGCCCCTATCCGATCGCGGCCGATGCGCCGCTGTTCCTGGGCGCGCGCGGCGCCAAGCTGCAGCCGGCGATCATCCAGCGCGAAATGCAGAAGCTGCGCGGGGCGCTCGGCCTGCCCGAGACGGCAACGCCGCATGCGCTGCGCCACTCCTTCGCCACCCATCTGCTGGCCGGCGGCGGCGATCTCAGGACCATTCAGGAACTGCTCGGCCATGCCAGCCTGTCGACCACCCAGGTCTATACCGGCGTCGATTCGGCTCGGCTTCTGGAAATCTACGACCGCGCCCACCCGCGCGCCTGATTTTCGGCGAAAGAGCGGATTAACCATGCCCGTTAAGGAAGCCGTGACCGACCCGGGCCTAGGGTCGACTATCGACCATGCGACTGTCAGGGAAGAACGATGACCGCCTTTGCGAGACCTCAGCAAAACCTGCCGCGGCACCTGCTTGCGCGGCTCGCCGATGGCGCACTTTGGCTGGCCGCCCTGCTCCATGTCATGCTCGCCGCCTGCCTCCTCGTCGCTCTCGTCTTCGTCGCCGAGGCTGATGCCACGGAGGTCGAATGTGGCGGCGCGAATGTTCTGACCGCGCTTGCAAAATCCGACCCGACGAAACTGGCCGCACTCGAAGCGGAAGCTGCCGCCATCCCGAACAGCAAGGGCATCTTCTGGAAGATCGAGAAGGACGGTGTCGCGCCGTCCTGGCTGCTTGGCACGATGCATGTCACCGATCCGCGCGTGCTGGCCCTGCCGACTGAGGCGCCCGCCGCCTTTGAGGCAGCCTCGACCGTCATCGTCGAATCGGACGAGATCATCGACGAGAAGAAGTCGGCCGCCGCGATCCTGATGCGGCCCGATCTCACCATGCTTCCGGACAACAAGACGATCGCCGACTTCCTGAAGCCCGACGACCGCGAACAGCTCGAAACAGGCCTCAAGGCACGCGGCATTCCGCTGACCCTGGTTTCCCGCATGAAGCCCTGGATGATCGCGAGCTTCGTCGCGCTGCCCGCCTGCGAAATGAGCCGCAAGGCTGCAGGCGCCTCCTTCCTCGACAAGAAGATCGCCGAGGATGCCGTCAGTCAGGGCAAGAGGCTGAAGGGGCTGGAAACGCTGGTCGAGCAGCTCGCCGCCATGGACTCGCTGCCGACTGAACTGCATCTACGCGCCCTCATCGAGACGCTCGCGCTCGGCAAGACCATCGACGACGTCTTCGCGACGATGACCGATCTCTATCTCGTAGGCGACACCGGCATGATCATGCCGATGATGAAAGCCGTTTCGGACAAGAGCGCCGAGGATTTCGGCTATGCCGATTTCGAGCAGCGCATCATCGTCGACCGCAACAAAACCATGGCGACGCGCGCCGAACCGATCCTCAAGGACGGCGGCGCCTTCATGGCGGTCGGCGCACTGCACCTGCCGGGCAAGGAAGGTCTGGTCGAACTGCTTCGCGCCCAGGGTTTTACGGTCACGCGCGCCAACTGACGGGCCGGCCGTCAGCGAGCGCCCGCCGGCACGACGCTCCCTTCTCAGCCTTGCGCACCGGCACGGGAAACGACCTCGGACGCGCGCGCAGTGGTAGAATCACTCTCGATCCACGACAGACGGCGATAACCCCAGAACGCTGCGGCAAGGATCAAGGCCCCGGCGGCGAGCGCAATGGTGAAGCCGGCCTGAACGCCGAAGCGCGCGACCACGCCGCCTGACACCGCCGCGCCCGCCGCAACACCGATGCCGAGACCGGTGGTCAGCCAGGTCAGCCCTTCCGTCAGCTTCGACGGCGGCACGGCGGTTTCGCCGATGCTCAAGGCGACGATCATCGTCGGCGCAAAGAACACGCCCGAAATGAACATCATCGTCGCAAGGCTGCCGATCCCGTCGGCAAAGAGCAGCGGCAATGTGCTGGCGGCGGTCATGCCCGCACCGATCATGAACAGCTTCGCCAAAGGCAGGCCGATCCGGACCGCACCGAACGCCAGACCGGCGATGCAGGAACCGAGGGCATAGAGGGAGAGCACGAGGCTCGCCGCCGCTGGTCGCCCTTCGGCCTCGGCAAAGGCGACGCTGACCACGTCGATCGTGCCGACAATGATGCCCATGCCGGCAAGCGCGACAATCAGCACGCGCAGCGCCGGGTAACGAAGGACCGAACCGGGCGCCATCGTCTCGGCCGGCTTGACCGGTGGCTCGGTGCCTTTCTGCAGCACGAAGGCGGTGACCCCGATGGCCAGGCATGCCGCAGCCGCCAGCGGTCCGGCCTCGGGAAACAGGCCGACGCTTAAGCCCACGGCGATCGGCGGCCCGACGATGAAGCAGATCTCGTCGAAGACCGATTCGAGCGAAAAGGCGGTCTTCAGCTCCGGACGGCCGCGATAGAGCTCGGTCCATCGCGCCCGGGTCATCGCCGACATGCTGGGCGTGCACCCGGCAAGAATGGCAAAGACGAAGAGTGTCCAATCCGGCGCCCGCCAATGGGTGAAGACGAGGAGAGCCGAGCTGCCGAGAAGACTGAGTGCCGCGGCGACCGGCAGGACGTGGCTCTGGCCGAAGCGATCGACGAGCCGGGAAACCTGCGGCGCCAGCAGCGCCGAGGCCAGCGTGAAGGCGGCGGCCACACCGCCAGCCAGCCCGTAGCTGCCGCGGGACTGGGCCAGCATGGTGATGATGCCGATGCCCATCATCGACAACGGCAACCGTGACACCAATCCCGCCAAGGTGAAGCCCACCGTGCCTTTGGCAGCAAAGATCTGTGCATAGGGATTGGCCATGAAAACTCCTGCAATACATGTCTGAGCGTCGCGTCATTAACATACGCTGCGTATGGCAGTGATATTGACATACGCTTCGCATGTCAATTAACATACGAACCGTATGCAAAAGGAGGAGCTGCAAATGACAAGGCGCGCGCGCAGCGACATGATCGCGGAAACGAAGGCAAAGCTGATCGCCGCCGCCCGGGAAGCGTTCAGGCAACGCGGATATGCGGAGACTTCGATGGACGATTTCACCGCCTTGGCCGGGCTCACGCGTGGCGCGCTCTATCATCATTTCGGCGACAAGAAGGGCCTGCTGCGTGCGGTCGTGGAGACTCTGGACGGCGAGATGGACGCACGGCTCGACGCAGCCTCCGCGACCCCGGTCCCGTGGGACGGTTTCGTGCGCCGCTGCAGGCTGTATCTGGAAATGGCGCTCGAACCGGAAATCCGACAGATCGTGTTGAAGGATGCGCCGGCCGTACTCGGCGCAAGCGTGCTGGAACCGAGCCGGCGCCAATGCCTCGCGTCGCTTGCCACCAGGCTTTCGGCGATGATCGCCGCGGGCGTCGTACGTCCGGGAAATGCCGAGACATTGGCGCGGCTGATCAATGGCGCACTCTCCGATGCGGCGCTCTGGATTGCCGAGGCGGACGATCCGGCCATGCGCCTCACCAGCGCACGCGACAATCTCGACCTGCTTTTGTCCGGACTGAAAATTGAACCCCGGACTTAACCGCCGGGACCTGCCACCCGCGCCAGAAGTGTCGGCACGATCGCCTTGTGAAACGGCGTGACGGCCATGAGGTAAACCCGCCCGAGCGTGTTGTGCCTGCGCACAAGCGTGGTGACGCCGACGATCTGATTGACCGCCGACCCCGCCCGGACATCGACGACGATGCGGAAATCGAGATGCTTGTCATCGAAACCGAGCACCACTTCGTCATCACTCTTCGAAACGACAGGAAACGCCCCGATCAGTCCCAGACGGCTGGACGGCGCCGCCGACTTCAGGCCGATGATCGAGACGATGCGGTTGCGCAGGCGCAGCAACATGCGGACCCATCGTGGCGACCGGCCAAGCGAACGTTCGGCGGCTTCCGCCGCGGTCACGCCCTTGCCATCAAGGGCAAGCTCGAAGCGGTCGGCCCAATCGGCATTCGGTAGATGCCGGCTCGGCAACGATATGGCCACGGCTCTCGGTTTCATCTTTCCTCCTGACGCGCGCGTCGTCTGTCCTTGCAGACATGATCGCGCCCTCCCCCGTGCCTGGACAGAAGACCGCTTGTCGCAGCCCTCGGGCCAATCGTCACATCCCCTCTTCCAGATCCTCCGCCCTCCACCCCTTCCCTTCGCTCCGGCAAGCTGCATAACTCAGGCGGGACGCTGCAAAATCTGGAGATGGACAATGGAAACCAGCTACGACACACGCGAACTCGAGATGGTCGTACTGATGACGCCGGATATGGCGAACTTCAGCGGTAAGGTCCATGGCGGTGCGCTGCTCAATCTCCTCGATCGCGTGGCCTTCTCCTGTGCCTCGCGCTATTCTCAGCAATATGCCGTGACGCTCTCGGTCGACCAGGTCACCTTCCGCCAGCCGATCCATGTCGGCGAGCTCGTCACCTTCCGTGCAGCCGTCAACAATGCCGGCCGCACCTCGATGGAAATCGGCATCCGGGTCGAGGCCGAGAACATCAGGAGCGGCGAGCGCCGCCACACCAATTCCTGCTATTTTACCATGGTCGCCGTCGATGCCGACGGCAGCCCGACTCCGGTTCCGACCCTTGTCACCGACACGGCCGACCGCAAACGCCGGCAGCGCGCTGCCGAGGCCCGGCGCAGCCTGAGGCGCGAGTTCGAGGAGCGTTTCCACGCCCTCAGGTCTGCTTCAGAAGAATGATACGGTCGCTTGGCGACCGGAAACGCCGATAGCGGCAATGCGGGCGCTGACGCCGATAAGGTGAGCAATGGCCACAAGGGCCAGCCGGCACGCAGAAACGCGGCCGGAAACAGGGGGCCGCGTGATCGCAGCCCCCTGCATGATCCTTACATGTGGATCGGCTTGAAGAAGGTCGAAAGTGCCGCTTCCTTGACCGCTTCCGACATGGTCGGGTGCGCGTGGCAGGTGCGGCCGAGGTCTTCCGACGAACCGCCGAATTCCATCAGAACCGCGATCTCGTGGATCATCTCGCCGGCGCCGAAGCCGACGATATGGCCGCCGAGCACCTTGTCGGTTTCCTTGTCAGCCAGAATCTTGACGAAACCGTCGGTCGCCTGCATCGCCCGCGCGCGGCCGTTGGCCGTGAATGGGAACTTGCCGACCTTGTAGGCGACGCCAGCCGCCTTCAGTTCTTCCTCGGTCTTGCCGACGGAGGCGACTTCCGGCTGGGTGTAGACGACGCCGGGGATGACGTCATAGTTCACGTGGCCGGCCTGACCGGCGAGGATCTCGGCAACGGCAACACCTTCGTCTTCCGCCTTGTGGGCGAGCATCGGGCCGCGCACGACGTCGCCGATCGCGTAGACGCCGGCGACGCTTGTCTGGAAGTGATTGTCGATCTCGACGCGGCCGCGCTGGTCCATGACGACGCCCGCTTCCGCAAGGCCAAGACCGTCGGTGTAGGGCTTGCGGCCGGTGGCGATCAGCACGACATCGGCATCGAGCGTCTGGGCGTCACCGCCCTTGACCGGCTCGAACGTCACCTTGGCGCCCTTGCCGTCCTTGACGACGCCGGTCACCTTGGCGCCGAGCTTGAAGTCCATGCCCTGCTTGGCGAGCATGCGCTGGAACTGCTTGGCAACCTCGCCATCCATGCCGCCGAGAAGCGTGTCGAGATACTCGACAACGGTGACCTTGGCGCCGAGGCGGGCCCAGACCGAGCCGAGTTCGAGGCCGATGACGCCGCCACCGACGACGATCATGTTGGCCGGAACTTTCTCGAGCGCGATGCCGCCCGTCGACGAGATGATCACCTTCTCGTCGATATCGACCTTGACGCCCGGGATGCCAGCGACGTCGGAGCCGGTGGCGATCACGATGTTCTTGGTTTCGAGGATCTGTTCCTCGCCCTTGTCGTTGGTGACGGAGACCTTGCCCTGGCCGAGCACCTTGCCGGTGCCCTGGATGCCGTCGATCTTGTTCTTCTTGAACAGGAACGAGACGCCGTCGACATTGGCCTTAACGGTCGCGTCCTTGTGGGCCATCATCTTTTCGAGGTTCAGCTTCGGTGCCGCGACTTCGACGCCGAGCGCGTCGACGCCGTGGGCAACCTGATGGAACATCTCGGAAGCATGCAGCAGCGCCTTCGACGGGATGCAGCCGATGTTGAGGCAGGTACCGCCGTAGGTGGCGCGCTTTTCGACGACGCCGACCTTCAGGCCGAGCTGGGCCGCCTTGATCGCGCAGACATAGCCGCCGGGGCCGCTGCCGATAACGATGAGATCATAAGCCATTAGAATATCCTTCCTTCAGGACGGTTACCGTCCGCCGCTGACATTGAGAATTGCCCCCGTCACATAAGTCGCCTTATCCGACAGGAGGTAGAGAACCGCGTCAGCGACTTCCTCGGCCGTGCCGGGTCGCTGAACGGGTATGGTGAAGGCGAGATCACGCGCCCGGTCCGGCAAGCCGCCGGAGGCGTGGATCTCGGTATCGATGATGCCGGGCCGTATCGCGTTGACGCGAATGCCTTCGGTCGCGACCTCGCGCGAAAGCCCTGTCGTGAAGGTGTCGATCGCACCTTTCGAGGCGGCGTAATCGACATACTGCGCCGGCGAGCCAAGCGTGGCGGCAACCGAGGAGATGTTGACGATGACACCGCCCTGGTGCCCGTATCGTGTTGACATGCGCCGGACGGCTTCCGCTGCACAGCGGATGGAGCCGGTGACGTTGATGCGGAACATGCGCTCAAGCCGCTCGGGCGACATCTCGTCGACCCGTGCCGTCTGTCCGACGATGCCGGCATTGTTGACGAGCCCGTCCAGCCGGCCGAAAGCCGAATCGACGGCAGCAAAGATCGCTTGGACATCCGCCTCGGAGCCGACATCGCCCTGAACTGCGATCGCCGTGCCGCCAGCCCGCTCGATCGCGCCGACAACCGCATCGGCCGCATCGCGGTTCGACGCATAGTTGACAGCGACCCGCCAGCCGGCTTTTGCAGCGCCAAGGCAGATTGCAGCACCGATGCCGCGGCTGCCGCCGGTCACGAGAAGAACAGGGCTCGCACTCATGCGGCGCATCCCTTGAACGTGAAGGCATCCCAACTGTCGGCCTCGGCCTTGCCCTTGCCCCAGGCGGTCGAAGCGCGAAGCGACGGACCGAAGTCGGGAAGCAGCAGTTGCTCGGCCGCCGTCTCGCTCTCTTGCGGGATCTCGCTGATCGCGCCGGCCTTGTCGAGCGCGTAGACGACACCCTGCCACACAGTACAGGCGCGCAGTTCCTCGCCGGTCGCATCCCCCTCGGGGCAATTGTGCATGATCAGCCCGGTCGCCCGTTCCGGCTCGCCCGCCGGCATGACGACGCCATCGAGCAGCAGGCCGGGCTTGAGAACCGCCACCTTGAAGTGGTTGCTGGTCGCGGCGCTTGCCGAGCCGACCGGTTCGAAACGCAGCTCGTAGGCTCCGTCGCGGTCGCCGTAGATCGCGTGCGACTGCTTGCAGTCGGCGGCAATCGCCGGCGCGGCAAAGGCAAGACCGAACAGGGCTGAAAGGAGACGACCGGAGCGCATGATCAGGCAGCCTTCTCCGTCGCGAGCTTGAGGCCGAGCGCGATGAAGACCACGCCGCTGGCGCGGTCGATCCACTTGCTGGCGCGGGTAAACGCAGCACGCATGCGCGGCGTCGTCATGAACAGGCTGACGCCGACGAACCACGCGATCAGGCAGGTCGCCATGACAAGGCCGTAGCCGAACTTGATCATCATCGGCGTATGGGCGTGAACGACCGTCGAGAAGATCGACAGGAAGAAGAACACCGGCTTGGGGTTGAGCGCGTTGGCGGCAAAGCCGAGGCCGAAGGCCTTGGCCGCCGACTGGCCCTTGATCGACCGGTTGCCTTCCGTGTGGTCGACGTTGATCTCCGTCTGGCCGGCGCGAAGCGCCTTGATGCCGATATAGATCAGGTAAGCGACGCCGCACCATTTGACGATGTTGAACAGATAGATCGACTGCGAAATGATCAGGCCGAGGCCGAGGATCGTGTAGGTCACATGGAACATCAGCGACGTGCCGATGCCGAAGGACGTGATGATCGCCGGACGGCGGCCATGCACGATCGACTGGCGCATGACCATCGCGAGGTCTGCGCCGGGCGAGACGATGGCGAAGGCGAAGATCGCCATCAGCGATGCGAGTTCGAAGAAATACTGGCTCATGGGTTTGCGACCGGTGCGTTGAAGGCCCAGACGTGGCCGAAGGGATCCTGGATGCGCGCGTAGCGTGCGTGCCAGAAGGTATCCTGCGGCTCCAGAACTGTCGATGCCCCGGCGGCCACCGCCTTGTCGTAGGCTGCGTCGACATCGGCAGGCTTCGCCAGGTTGATGCTGATCGCAACGCCGGTACCGCCGATCGTGTTCGGCGAAAGCACGCTGCCGCCGAATTCGGGGAATTCGTCGTGCAGCATCACCTCGCCGCCGTAGATCGCCAGATTGGCGTGCATGACGCGTTTGCCGTCCTCGGCCATCGCGTGGAATGTATTCACCGCACCGAGCGCCTTGGCGTAAAAGGCGATGGCGGCAAGCCCGTCCTTGACGCAGATATGCGCCTGGATCGGCGGAACGTCGGGTCCGAATGCCATGCCAGTCTCCTCTTGCCTTGTCGCCAGGATGCTATGCCATGAGCCGGACGACCATCAGCAACAGCGCAATGATCGACACGAACCAGACGAGGGTGCGCAGCACGGGAACGCCGGCCGCGTAGAGAACGGTGTAAGCCAGCCGTGCCAGAAGCCAGGTCACTGCGCCGATGGCGCCGAGACCGCCGGTCTTGCCGGTCACCGCCAGGGCGAGCGCAAGCCCAACGAAGGCCGGATAGGTTTCCAGCATGTTGCGAAGCGACCGCAGCAAACGTCCTGCCACGATGCTCTTCGATGCGCTGTTCGTCGCGGGGGCCGAGCAGATATTTGAAACCGAGATCGCCGGCGAGATCGAGCGACAGCGCCTGCACCAGGATGTGCACGATCAGGAACACCACGCTCCAGCCAAGCACCCAGATTTCAGTCGACGCTGCGGCGGCTTCCATCATCCCTCGCAATCGCAGGAGCGGTTCGGATCGACATCATCGGCCCTGACGGCCAATCTCTCCGGCCAGGCCGCAGAGACGGTTTTCGCCGCGCGTGATCGCGGACGGCGAACGGCGGGGGCATGAAGGACGCCCCCGCTGTTTCCGGATATCAGAGATCGAGAACCAGGCGTTCCGGATCTTCCAGGCTTTCCTTGACGCGCACGAGGAAGGTCACGGCTTCCTTGCCGTCGACGATGCGGTGATCGTAGGAGAGCGCGAGGTACATCATCGGGCGGATGACGACCTGGCCGCCGATGGCGACCGGACGCTCCTGGATCTTGTGCATGCCGAGGATGCCCGACTGAGGCGCGTTGAGGATCGGCGAAGACATCAGCGAACCGTAGACGCCACCGTTGGAGATGGTGAAGGTGCCGCCCTGCATGTCGGCCATCGACAGCGCGCCGTCACGGGCAGCCTTGCCGAGGCGACCGATGTCCTTTTCGATCTCGGCGATCGACATCTGGTCGGCATCGCGAACGATCGGAACCACAAGACCCTTGTCCGTGCCGACGGCGACGCCGATGTGGCAGTAGTTCTTGTAGATGATGTCGGTGCCGTCGATCTCGGCGTTGACAGCCGGGATTTCCTTCAGCGCGTGGGTGACGGCCTTGGTGAAGAAGCCCATGAAGCCGAGCTTCACGCCGTGCTTCTTCTCGAAGATGTCCTTGTACTTGTTGCGCAGCGACATGACGGCGCTCATGTCCACCTCGTTGTAGGTGGTGAGCATGGCGGCAGTGTTCTGCGCATCCTTGAGGCGACGGGCAATCGTCTGGCGCAGGCGGGTCATCTTGACGCGCTCTTCGCGAACGACGTCTTCAGCCGTCGACGGCGCACGGGCCTGGACCTTGGCTGGCTCGGAAGCGGCCGGCGTCGAGATGCCCTTGGCGACGGCTGCAAGGACGTCGCCCTTCAGCACCTGGCCACGCTTGCCGGAGCCGTCGACCTGATCGGCCGAGAGGTTGTTTTCGGCAAGCAGCTTGCCAGCCGACGGTGCCGGCGGCATCGACGAAGCAGCCGGTGCTGCAGCAGCGGCCGGGGCAGCCGGAGCGGCAGCAGCCGGCTCGGCCTTCTTTTCGGCGGCAGCAGCCGGAGCGGCCGCTGCGGCGCCAGCGGCACCTGCAGCGATCTGGCCGAGCAGCGCGCCGAGACCGACGGTCTCGCCGGCCTGGGCGACGATTTCAGAGAGCGTGCCTGCGGCCGGAGCCGGAACTTCGATCGTCACCTTGTCGGTTTCGAGTTCGAGCAGGGGTTCATCGGCCTTGATGGCGTCGCCGACCTTCTTGAACCAGGTGCCGACGGTCGCTTCGCTGACGGATTCGCCAAGGGTGGGAACGCGGATTTCTGTTGCCATGATTTTTGTTCCGTTGATCAGATATCTGTTTCTATTGGCTCAGAGCGTGGGGAGCATCAGCCCCCCAGCGCGTCCTCGAGGAAGGCGGCAAGCTGCGCCAGGTGCTTCGACATCAGGCCGGTCGCCGGCGATGCGGCAGCCGGACGGCCGGTGTAGCGCACGCGCTGATACTTGGCGTCGATATGGGCGAGAACCCATTCGAGGTACGGGTCGATGAACGACCAAGCGCCCATGTTCTTCGGCTCTTCCTGGCACCAGACCATCTCCGCGTTGCGGAAGCGGCTGAGCTCGTTGATGAGCGCCTTGGCCGGGAACGGATAGAGCTGTTCGACGCGCAGCAGGTAGATGTCGTCGATGCCGCGCTTTTCGCGTTCTTCGAGCAGGTCGTAGTAGACCTTGCCCGAGCAGAGCACGACGCGACGGATCTTCGAGTCCTTCTGCAGCTTGATCGGGCCGTCCTTGATCACCTCGGCATCGTCCCACAGCAGGCGGTGGAACGAGCTCTCGCCGGCCATTTCCGACAGGCTGGAGATCGCACGCTTGTGACGCAGCAGCGACTTCGGCGTCATCAGGATCAGCGGCTTGCGGAAGTCGCGCTTCACCTGGCGGCGCAGGATGTGGAAGTAGTTCGCCGGCGTCGTGACGTTGGCGACCTGCATGTTGTCTTCCGCGCAAAGCTGCAGGAAGCGTTCCAGGCGAGCAGACGAGTGCTCCGGACCCTGGCCTTCATAGCCGTGCGGCAGCAGGCAGACGAGACCCGACATGCGCAGCCACTTGCGTTCGCCCGACGAGATGAACTGGTCGAAGACGACCTGCGCACCGTTGGCGAAGTCGCCGAACTGAGCTTCCCAGAGGGTGAGCGCGTTCGGACGGGCGAGCGAGTAGCCGTACTCGAAGCCGAGAACTGCCTCTTCCGAAAGCATCGAGTTGATGACTTCGTAGCGCGCCTGGGTCGGCGACAGGTTTGCGAGCGGGATGTAGCGCTCTTCCGACTGCTGATCGTAGAGCACCGAGTGGCGCTGCGAGAAGGTGCCGCGTTCGCAGTCCTGACCCGACAGGCGGATCTTGGTGCCTTCCGTGACCAGCGTGCCGAAAGCGAGCGCCTCAGCCATGGCCCAGTCGACACCCTCGCCGGTCTGGATCATGTTGGCGCGGTTTTCCATGAAGCGCTGGATCGTGCGGTGCGCGCTGAAACCAGCCGGGATCTCGGAGATTTTGCGGCCGACTTCCTTCAACTGCTTCATCGGCACCGAGGTCTTGCCGCGGCGCTGTTCGTCCTGGTTGTCGGCCGAGCGCAGGCCCGACCAGACACCGTCAAGCCAGTCGGCCTTGTTCGGCTTGTAGGACTGGCCGGCCTCGAACTCCTGTTCGAGATGCGCACGCCAGTCGGCCTTCATCTTCTCGACTTCGCCTTCGGAAATCAGGCCTTCGGCGATCAGGCGGTCGGAGTAGACCTGGACGACGGTCCTGTGGGCGCGGATGACCTTGTACATCTTCGGCTGCGTGAACGCCGGCTCGTCGCCTTCGTTGTGGCCGAAGCGGCGATAGCAGAACATGTCGATGACGACAGGCTTGTGGAACTTCATCCGGAATTCGGTGGCGATCTTGGCCGCGTAGACAACCGCTTCCGGATCGTCGCCGTTAACGTGGAAGATCGGCGCTTCGATCATCTTGGCGACGTCGGACGGATAGGGCGACGAGCGCGAGAAGGCCGGATTGGTGGTGAAGCCGATCTGGTTGTTGATGATGAAGTGGACCGTACCGGCAACGCGGTGACCGCGCAGGCCGGAAAGCCCGAGGATTTCAGCAATCACGCCCTGGCCGGCAAAAGCGGCGTCACCATGCAGCAGCAGCGGCATGACCTTGGAGCGTTCGCGCAGCGGAATGATGTCGCCTTCAAAGACGGTCGCCATCTGGTCCTGCTTGGCGCGTGCCTTGCCCATGACCACAGGGTTGACGATTTCCAGGTGCGACGGGTTTGCCGTCAGCGACAGGTGAACCTTGTTGCCGTCGAATTCGCGGTCGGAAGACGCACCGAGGTGGTACTTCACGTCGCCCGAACCTTCGACGTCGTCAGGCGCGTAGGAGCCGCCCTTGAACTCGTGGAAGATGGCGCGGTGCGGCTTTGCCATGACCTGGGAAAGCACGTTCAGACGGCCGCGATGGGCCATGCCGAGCACGATTTCCTTGAGGCCTTCCTGGCCGCCGCGCTTGATGATCTGCTCGAGCGCCGGAATGAGCGACTCACCGCCGTCGAGACCGAAGCGCTTGGTGCCCTTGTACTTGACGTCGATGAACTGCTCGAAGCCTTCGGCCTCGATCAGCTTCTGCAGGATCGCCTTCTTGCCTTCAGGCGTGAAGTCGACGCCCTTGTCCGGACCTTCGATGCGCTCCTGGATCCAGCCCTTCTCTTCCGGGTTGGACATGTGCATGAACTCGACGCCGATCGTCGAGCAGTAGGTGCGCTCGAGGATTTCGACCATCTCACGGAGGGTCGCGTATTCAAGACCGAGCACGTTGTCGATGAAGATCTTGCGGTCGAGATCCTTGTCCTCGAAACCGTAGTTCGAGGGCGAAAGCTCGTTGTAGTCTTCAACCGGGGCAGCCAGGCCGAGCGGGTCGAGCTTGGCATGCAGGTGGCCGCGGGCGCGATAGGCGCGGATCATCATGATGGCGCGGACGGAATCGCGCGTCGCCTGGTGGATGTCGGCAGCGCTGGCGACGGTGCCGGTGGCGGCCGCCGCTTCCTCGGCCTTCGCCTTGACCTTCTTCTCGATGACCTTCTCGACCGTGCCCCAGTCGCCATCGAGCGCCGAGACCAGTTCGCCATTGGCCGGGATCGGCCAGTTGTTCTTTTTCCAGGAGGCGCCCTTGGCTGCCTTCACCACATCTTCCGGCCGGTCGGCGAGCGCCTTGAAGAAGGCCTGCCATTCAGCCGACACGGACGCCGGGTCCGCCTCGTAGCGTGCATGGAGCTGCTCGATATAGGCGGCGTTGGCGCCGTCCAGAAACGAAGTGAGCTGGAATTGCTCGTTGGCCTCTTGCCTTGTCATGGTCTCACGCGGACTGATCTGTCCGCCTCCTGACTGAAGTTGGGTTGCCGGGTATCCCGGTCGTTCATGTTCGTTCGGCGCGTCCGGGCGCCGGGCCTTTTTCCTACGGCGCCGCGCATCGTCAGGACGCGCTGGGTCACCGTGGCAGTCATTGCCGCATGTCCTGATCTTCAATCAGCCAAGGAAACAGGCGGCAGGCACGTTGTCCGGGCCGGATCGACCGGCCCGGACAAATGGTTTGAGATCAGCCCTTGAGGACTTCGACCAGCGTCTTGCCGAGACGAGCCGGCGAAGGCGATACGCGGATGCCTGCCTGCTCCATCGCAGCGATCTTGGATTCCGCATCGCCCTTGCCGCCGGAAACGACAGCGCCGGCGTGACCCATGGTACGGCCCTTCGGAGCGGTACGGCCCGCGATGAAACCGGCCATCGGCTTCTTGCGGCCCTTCTTGGCTTCGTCGATGAGGAACTGTGCAGCATCCTCTTCGGCCGAGCCGCCGATTTCACCGATCATGATGATCGAGGTCGTGGCTTCGTCCGCCAGGAACATCTCGAGCACGTCGATGAACTCGGTGCCCTTCACCGGGTCGCCGCCGATGCCGACGGCCGTCGTCTGGCCGAGGCCTTCGTTGGAGGTCTGGAACACGGCTTCATAGGTCAGCGTGCCGGAGCGCGAGACGATGCCGACCGAACCCTTGCGGAAGATCGAGCCCGGCATGATGCCGATCTTGCATTCTTCCGGCGTCAGGATACCGGGGCAGTTCGGGCCGAGCAGACGCGACTTGGAGCGGTCGAGGCGAGCCTTGACGCGTACCATGTCGGCAACCGGGATGCCTTCGGTGATGCAGGTGATGAACGGGATTTCCGCATCGATCGCCTCGATGATCGCGTCCGCGGCACCTGCCGGCGGAACGTAGATCACGGATGCGTCCGCGCCGGTCTTTTCACGGCCTTCGGCAACCGAGGCGAAGATCGGCAGACTTTCGCCCTTGGAGCCGGTCCAGGTTTCGCCGCCCTTCTTCGGGTGAATGCCGCCGACCATCTGCGTGCCGTAATAGGCAAGCGCCTGTTCGGTATGGAAGGTGCCGGTCTTGCCGGTCAGGCCCTGAACGAGGACCTTGGTGTTCTTGTTGACGAGAATCGACATGTGGTCTGGTCCTTCAGTTAGCCGTTGATCGCGGCGACGATCTTCTTGGCAGCATCGTCCAGATCGTCGGCGGCGGTGATCGCCAGGCCGGATTCGTTCAGGATCTTCTTGCCAAGCTCGACATTCGTGCCTTCGAGACGAACGACCAGCGGAACCTTGAGGCCGACTTCCTGCACGGCGGCAACGACGCCTTCAGCGATGACGTCGCACTTCATGATGCCGCCGAAGATGTTGACGAGGATGCCCTCGACCTTCGGGTCGGCCGTAATGATCTTGAAGGCTGCCGCAACCTTCTCCTTGCCGGCGCCGCCGCCGACGTCACAGAAGTTCGCCGGCTCCTTGCCGTAGAGCTTGATGATGTCCATCGTCGCCATGGCAAGGCCGGCGCCGTTGACCATGCAGCCGATGTTGCCGTCGAGCGCGACATAGGCGAGATCCCACTTCGAGGCCTCGATTTCCTTGGCGTCTTCTTCGGTCTCGTCGCGCAGAGCCTTGATGTCGTCGTGGCGGAAGAGCGCGTTGCCGTCGAACGAGACCTTGGCGTCGAGAACGCGCATGCGGCCGTTCTTCATGACGATCAGCGGGTTGATCTCGAGCAGGCTCATGTCCTTCTCGACAAAGGCCTTGTAGAGGATCGGGAAGAGCTTTTCAGCGTCAGCCTTGGCTTCGCCTTCAAGCTTCAGGGCCGCGGTGAGCTTGGCAAGATCAGCGGCGGTGACGCCGGCTTCCGGGTTGATCGCTACGTTGACGATCTTTTCCGGCGTGTCGTGCGCAACAGCCTCGATGTCCATGCCGCCTTCCGTCGAAACGACGAAGGCAACCTGGCCGACCGAGCGGTCGACGAGCAGCGATAGATACAGTTCGCGGTCGATGTCGGCGCCGTCCTCGATGTAGAGGCGGTTCACCTGCTTGCCGGCCGGGCCGGTCTGGGCAGTAACGAGCGTGTTGCCGAGCATTTCCTTGGCATGGGCCTTGGCTTCGTCGATCGAGAAGGCAAGACGAACGCCGCCCTTGGCGTCGGCGGACAGTTCCTTGAACTTGCCCTTGCCGCGGCCGCCCGCATGGATCTGGCTCTTGACCACGTAGAGCGGGCCCGGGAGCGACTTGGCAGCAGCTTCAGCTTCGTCAGCCGAGAAGATCGCGACACCTTCCGCGACCGGTGCGCCATAGCTCTTCAGGAGAGCCTTGGCCTGATATTCATGAATGTTCATGGTGTTTTTCCTGTCTGAGCATTGTGCGGGCAGGTGGGGCACCTACCCGCACCAATGCGGCAAAAACAATGAGGTCGAGCGGATCAGCGTCCGCCCGACGGGAGGCGATTACTGCTTGAGGCTCGGCGCAATGCCGATGCAGGCTTCGCAAAGACCGGCGACCGAAGCAACGGACTTGTCGAACGCTTCCTTCTCGGCCTTGTTGAGATCGATCTCGATGATGCGCTCGACGCCGCCGGCGCCGATAACGGTCGGAACGCCGACATACATGTCCTTGACGCCGTACTGGCCGGTCAGGTGTGCCGCGCAGGGCAGAACGCGCTTCTTGTCCTTGAGGTAAGCTTCAGCCATTTCGATCGCCGAGGCGGCCGGTGCGTAGTAGGCCGAACCGGTCTTGAGCAGGCCGACGATTTCGGCGCCGCCGTCACGGGTGCGCTGGATGATTTCTTCGAGGCGTTCCTTGGTGACCCAGCCCATCTGCACGAGGTCGGTCAGCGGGATGCCGGCAACGGTCGAGTAACGGGCGAGCGGCACCATGGTGTCGCCGTGGCCGCCGAGAACGAAGGCGGTGACGTCCTGGACCGAGACGTTGAATTCCTGCGAGAGGAACAGGCGGAAGCGCGAACTATCGAGAACGCCGGCCATGCCGACGACCTTGTTCTTCGGCAGGCCCGAGAACTTCTGCAGCGCCCACACCATGGCGTCGAGCGGGTTGGTGATGCAGATGACGAAGGCGTTCGGGGCATACTTCTTGATGCCGGCGCCGACCTGTTCCATGACCTTGAGGTTGATGCCGAGCAGGTCGTCGCGGCTCATGCCCGGCTTGCGAGCGACGCCGGCGGTGACGATGCAGACATCAGCGCCTTCGATGGCGGAATAGTCGCTCGCACCCGTCAGGTTCACGTCGAAGCCTTCGACCGGGGAGGACTGGCCGATGTCGAGACCCTTGCCCTGCGGAATGCCGTCGGCGATGTCGAAGAGGACGATGTCGCCCAGTTCCTTCAGGCCGGCGAGATGCGCCAGCGTGCCACCAATCATCCCTGAACCGATAAGTGCGATCTTGTTGCGAGCCATGAAAGTGCTTCCTTTGTGATCCCAATATGATCAAGGCCTGAAACGCGGCAAACGCCAAACCTTCGCCGGAAGCCATTAAACGGCAATCGGTAAAATATCAATCGATACTTTTTGGTGGAACAATTTCAATCGGTTAGATCATAAAATTCTTACGTAAACGTAAGAGTTTGCGCCACATCTGCGTCACGAAACAGCAACATTTGCGGGATGCGCAGCGGCATATTCCTCGCTTTGCATCTCGATCAGACGTGAAACCGTGCGGTCGAACTCGAAGCCTTCCGTGCCCTTTTTCTGGGTCAAAAGATCCTGCGGCTCTGCCGCCGCCGAGGCAAAGAGCCGGGCGCCGTTGTCGTAGAGCGTATCGACCAGCAGGATGAAGCGCTTGGTCTCGTTGCGCATATGCGGACCGAGATGCGGTACGTGGTCGACGAAGATCGTCGAATAGCGCTCGAGGATGGCGAGATAATCGGCAGCCCCAAGCGGTTGCTGGCAGAGGTCGGCGAAATTGAAGCGGGCACTCTTTCCGGACGCGGCCGGTACGGGGATCTTGCGCCCCTTACGCGGCACGTCCGCCGGAGCGGCCGGCGCATTGCGGGTCTCATGGGCCCAGGCGCGCGCCATCGCCGCATCCGCCTCAGGCCCGAGCGGCGAGAGCCACACCGGGCTGCCGTCGGTCTTCGTCAGCCGGTAGTCGGTGTCCGTGTCCAGCGAGATAACCTCGGCATTTGCCTTAAGGAGTTCGATGAACGGCAAAAACAGGCTGCGGTTGAGGCCATCGCGATAGAGATCGTCGGGCGCCACGTTCGAGGTGGCAACCAGCACGCAGCCCTTGGCGAAGAGTTCGCCGAACAGGCGGCCGAGGATCATCGCATCGGCGATGTCGGTCACGGAGAATTCGTCGAAGCAGAGCAGCCGCGCTTCACCGAAGAGCTCGGAGGCGACGGGCGGGATCGGATCGGCCTGCTTGGTCTCGCCGTTCTTCAGCTTCTGCCGGTGCTTGTAGATGCGCTCGTGCACATCGGCCATGAACTCGTGGAAATGCGCCCGGCGCTTGCGCTGGATCGGCACCGCCTCGAAGAACATGTCCATCAGCATGGTCTTGCCGCGCCCCACGCCGCCGTGGATGTAGAGACCCTTGACCGGCGGATGGTCCTTCTTGCGCGAGGCAAACAGCCAGCCGAGCGCATTGGTCTTGCGCGACGGGCGGCTGGCGAGCAGCTCGGCCGAGAGATGATCGAACCGCCGCGCGATCGTAAACTGCGCCGGGTCACGCTTGCGCTCGCCGTTCGCGACGAGCGCTTCGAGCTTGCGGTAAATGCTGTCGTCAGGATTGAGCACGTCTCACCCGAGATGGGACGGAAAATAAAAGCCCGGCACGAGACCGGGCTGGAGAAGCGTCAGCGGCTGAGGCTGACTGGCTGGCCGCCATTGGTCGAGCCGTCGAAACGCGCGTCGGCCGTCTTGTAGAGGCGGGCGATGGCATTGCCGCTGCGGTCCTTGAGGACCACCTGCTTGCCGGCCACTTCCCAGGAGCCCATGGTCGTCAGCTCGCCGGCGCAACCGCGGGTGCCGCCGCGCGAACCAGAACCAAGATTGGTGAGCGTCAGGAACATGTCGCAGGAGCTGCCGGCGCTGGAGACGCGCCAGTTGCCAACCATCGCTTCCTTGGTGACGTCGAGCCCGCCACCTGCAGCCGCGGCGACCTGCGTGCCGGGCTGCTGGACAGCGCCGCCGGCAACCGCCGTGCCGCTCGCCGGTGCAGCCGGGAATTGCGACGTGTTTCCGGTTGGTGCCGGAAGCTGGTTCGACGAAACCGAAGGGACCGGTGCGGCCTGGATGGGAGCGGGCGAGGCGTCCTGGGAGCTGAAACCGCCCATCGACGTCCGTTGGCATCCGGCCAGCGCAAGCACAACCGCCAGCCCCGCCGCCGCATGAATTACCCGCATATCCCTACTCCTGTTCGTGTCCGCGAACCATGATGCAACGCGATAATATAGGCCGAAATACAGCAAATCCACCTGACAAATCAAGGGACGACGATTCCTGGCGACCTGTTGCAGGATTGAAACGTCCGCAGGGCCGGATCGCGCGCCACGTCCTCGCTGCGTATCATCGCCTCCTGCCGTCGGCCCGCCTCTCCCGCATCGGCACAATCACGAATTGTCCGCCGCCCTGGAGAGGCGCAAAACAGAAAACGGCGAGCCAGGGCCCGCCGTTTCCAAAACTTCATGTCCGGTCCGGCCGATTACACACGGCGCTCGACCAGCATCTTCTTGATCTCGCCGATCGCCTTGGCCGGGTTCAGGCCCTTCGGACAGGCCTGGGCGCAGTTCATGATCGTGTGGCAACGATAGAGGCGGAAGGGATCCTCGAGGTTGTCGAGGCGCTCGCCGGTCGCTTCGTCGCGGCTATCGATCAGCCAGCGGTAGGCCTGCAGCAGAACCGCCGGACCGAGGTAACGGTCGCCGTTCCACCAATAGCTCGGACAGGAGGTCGAGCAGCAGGCGCACAGGATGCACTCGTAGAGGCCGTCGAGCTTGAGGCGGTCCTCGTGGCTCTGCTTCCATTCCTTGGCCGGCGTCGGCGATACCGTCTTCAGCCAGGGCTCGATCGAGCGGTGCTGGGCGTAGAAGTTGGTGAGGTCAGGAACCAGGTCCTTCACGACCGGCATGTGCGGCAGCGGATAGACCTTTACCGCACCCTTCACCTCGTCCATGCCCTTGGTGCAGGCGAGCGTGTTGGTGCCGTCGATGTTCATGGCGCACGACCCGCAGATGCCTTCGCGGCAGGAGCGGCGCAGCGTCAGCGTCGGGTCGATCTTGTTCTTGATGTAGAGCAGACCGTCGAGCACCATCGGGCCGCAATCGTCGACATCGATGTAGAAGGTATCGATGCGCGGATTGGCACCGTCATCCGGGTTCCAGCGATAGATGCGGTATTCGCGAACGTTGGTCGCGCCGGCAGGCTTCGGCCAGACCTTGCCTTCCGTCATCTGCGAGTTCTTGGGGAGAGCGAGTTCAACCATGTGGCTTGTTCCTCAAGATCAATAGACGCGGGCCTTCGGCTCGATCTTCTTGGGATCGATGCCGTCGGCGATCAGGTCGGTATGGACGGGGCGGTAGTCGAGCTTGACGTCGCCGGCCTCGTTGACCCAGGCGAGCGTGTGCTTGCGCCAGTTGACGTCGTCGCGGCCGCCGAGCGGACCCTCGGTGTAGTCCTCGCGGGCGTGCGAACCACGGCTCTCCTTGCGCGCTTCGGCGCCGTAGATCGTCGTGATGGCGTTGGCCATGAGGTTTTCGAGTTCCAGCGTCTCGACGAGGTCCGAGTTCCAGATCATCGAGCGGTCGGTGACCTTGATGTCGGGCATCTCCTTCCAGATCGCCGAAATGCGCTTGCAGCCCGATTCCAGCGATTCCTGGGTGCGGAACACGGCCGCGTCTTCCTGCATGGCGTGCTGCATCTTTTCGCGCAGCACGGCGGTCGGCGTGGAGCCATTGGCGTTACGCAGGCGGTCGAAGCGGTCCATGATCCGTTCGCAGGCGGCCCTGTTGAGTTCCGGCACCGGCTCGTTGCGGTCGATGACCTGGCCGGCGCGGATGGCGGCGGCACGGCCGAAGACCACGAGATCGATCAGCGAGTTGGAGCCGAGGCGATTGGCGCCGTGCACCGAGGCGCAGCCGGCTTCGCCGACGGCCATCAGACCGGGCGCAATGCGCTCCGGGTTCTGGCTGTCGGCATTCAGGACTTCGCCCCAGTAGTTGGTCGGCACGCCGCCCATGTTGTAGTGCACCGTCGGCAGAACCGGGATCGGCTCCCGGGTCACGTCGACACCGGCAAAGATCTTCGCCGATTCCGAGATGCCCGGCAGGCGCTCGTGCAGGACGGCCGGATCGAGGTGATCCAGGTGCAGGAAGATGTGGTCCTTGTTCTTGCCGACGCCGCGGCCTTCGCGGATTTCCATCGTCATACAGCGCGAGACGACGTCACGCGAGGCAAGGTCCTTGGCGGACGGCGCATAGCGCTCCATGAAGCGCTCGCCTTCGGAGTTGACGAGGTAGCCGCCTTCGCCGCGTGCGCCTTCGGTGATCAGGCAGCCCGCACCGTAGATGCCGGTCGGATGGAACTGGACGAATTCCATGTCCTGCAGCGGCAGGCCGGCGCGTGCAATCATGCCGCCGCCGTCGCCCGTGCAGGTGTGCGCCGAGGTCGCCGAGAAGTAGGCGCGGCCGTAACCGCCGGTCGCCAGCACCACCATCTTGGCGGAGAAGCGATGGATCGTGCCGTCGTCGAGGTTCCAGGCGACGACGCCGGTGCAGCGGCCGTCATCCGACATGATCAGGTCGAGCGCGAAATACTCGATGAAGAACTCGGCGTTGTTGCGCAGAGACTGACCATAGAGAGTGTGCAGGATCGCGTGGCCGGTACGGTCGGCAGCAGCACAGGTGCGCTGGACCGGCGGGCCTTCGCCGTAGTTCTGCATGTGGCCGCCGAACGGTCGCTGATAGATCTTGCCTTCCGCGTTACGCGAGAACGGCACGCCGTAGTGCTCGAGCTCATAGACCGCCTTCGGCGCTTCCATGGCGAGATACTGCATGGCGTCGACGTCGCCGAGCCAGTCGGAACCCTTGACGGTGTCGTAGAGGTGCCACTGCCAGCTATCCGGCGTCATGTTCTGCAGCGAGGCGGCAATGCCGCCCTGGGCGGCAACCGTGTGCGAGCGGGTCGGGAAGACCTTGGTGATGCAGGCGGTCTTCAGACCCTGCTCGGCCATGCCGAGCGTCGCGCGCAAGCCCGCACCGCCGGCGCCGACGACGACGACGTCGAAGGCGTGATCGACATATTGATAGGCCTTGCCGTTTGCAGCGGGTGAACTGTTCGATGCCATGGCGAAATTACCCTGCAAAAGCGATCTTCAGGATGGCGAAGAGACAGAGCCCGCCAACCGCGATCGTGAAAAATGTATTGAGCATGAGAAGCACGATCTTCATGCCTTCGCCATGCACGTAGTCTTCGATGATCACCTGCATGCCGAGCCGCATGTGAACGAGGCCCGAGAGCACGACGAGCGCCATGACGACGGCGACGAAGGGGTTCGCGAGCGCGGCGACGACATCCGCATAGGGCGCGCCTGCGTAGCGAACGAGAAAGATGACGAAGAAGATCAACAGCGGAACGTTGGCGACGGCCGTCAGGCGCTGGCGCCAGAAATGATCCGTGCCTTCCTTGGCCGAGCCAAGACCGCGAACCTTGCCGAGAGGAGTGCGCATATCCATGAGTATTCTCCCTCAGTCAGCGAACGAGATAGCCGACCACCCAGATCAGCAGCGTCAGCGCCACCGAACCGATGATCGTTGCCTTGGCCATCTTGGTGGCGAAGTGCTTCTCGTAGCCGTAGCCGAGATCCCAGGCAAAGTGGCGCAAGCCGCCGAGCATGTGGTGCACCAGGGCCCAGGTATAGCCGAACAGCACCAGCTTGCCGATCAGCGTACCGAACAGCCAGCTGACCCAGTCGTAATAGGCAGCACCCGACGCAGCGGCGATCAGCCACCAGGCGACGAGGATGGTCCCGAAGTAGAGCGCACCACCGGTGATGCGGTGCACAATGGACATGACCATCGTCGGGATAGGTTTATAGATTTGAAGATGCGGCGAGAGTGGCCGGCTTCTTGTGACATTCGTCATCGGAACCTCACGGAATGCCCGGATTTCCGCCCAAAAAACTGGACGATTTTAGTCCGGTATCGCACCTGATTGTGCGCAATTCAGTCATTCGGACCTTTAATCACCATAAAGCTTAACGACAAGTGTGTTTGCGGTGCAAAATCAATTTAATCGATTAGACGAATTGCGCCATTTTCCTGCCAGCCGGAGACATGGGCCGGCGTTAACGATAGCGACAAAAAGCCAAGCAATTCCGTGACTTTCCCGACGATGTGGCCCAGAGTGCCCTTAACGATTTGTTAAGCGTCACCCGGAGGGCGGGCAGAATGATTCTGTTCAGGGCAATCCATGCGACCAAAGTGCTAGCGCTTGCCGGCCTGGTCATCGCCACCAGCTACATTCCGATGGAAGCTCGAGACCGGGGCGGACTGCCGGAGGCGCAGACGCGAACACGCCATGTCAGGATGAATGCCGATCGTTTCTATCCTCGTCACGATTTCGATCGCATGGGTTATCGCAACGACTGGGACCGCCATCGCGGACCGCGCCGCGACTGGGCGTCCAACGGTGGCCCGCCGGAAGTGAACACGCGCACCCGGCACGTTCGCCTGCCGCGCTACCGCCCCTACCCCGGCGCTTATGCTGGACGGTGGGAGCAGCGTGGCGGATGGGTGCGCGACGGAGCCGGTCGCGACTACTGGACATCCGACGCCCGCAGGCACGACGGTCGCCCAGGCATCTATGACGTGCCGCCGCAGGTCTCGACCCGCACCCGCCATGTCCGCCTGCCGCAATATCGGGCCTATCCCGAGCGGTGGGGCAATGGCGGTGGATGGGGGCGCGATCAGGCCGGGCGCGAGATCTGGACATCGAGCAACCAAGGCCGAGACTATCGCCCGAGCTATTACGGCGGTGATGAATATCCGGACATCATTCCTGGTATCGGCACCTATGTCGGCGGCATTTCGGCCTATGTCGACGTCGGCAATGGCATCTATTTCAGCCAGGAAGGCGACTACGGCTATGCGGATGAGGCAGATACTGCGCCGCCGCCCGAGGCGAAACGCGGCAAGATCATCAACGTCACGCCACAGACCATGAACGGTTCCTGCGCCTACGAACACGGCGTCTGCGTCATCCGCCGGTAATCGCGGCTACAGCGATATCAGCCCGTCAGGCCAACGGCTTCGATGATCGGGCGCATCGTCGGAAGTGCAGGCATCGTCAATTGCAGGAGGTGGTGCCGAAGCGCCAGACGGTGGTGCGCTTGACCTCGCTGTCCTCCAGCGCCCGGGTGACGGGAACCTCGTAGGTGGCAAGCGCCGTCATCATCTCGCGCGGGCAATAGGAACGTCCGGGATCGCCGACGATCACCGAGGCGCCGTTCGCGGCAAGTCCCGAAAACCACGGTTTCAACCGGTCGGCAAAAGCCTTGTCGTAGAAGACGTCGCCGGCGAGATAGACCTCGGCTTCAAGATCGCGGCCAGTGATGTCCTCGCCGGTATAGGAAAGCGTGACCCCGTTGAGTGCGGCATTGAGCCGGACGGCCGTTTCCGCCCAGGGGTCGATATCGGCGGCCAGCACCGATACTGCACCCGCCTTCATCGCCGCGATCGCCACCAGACCCGAACCGGAGGCAAAGTCGACGACACGGCGGCCGCGCACAGCTTCGGGGTGATCGAGGATGTAGCGGGCGAGCCCCTGCCCGCCGGCCCAGGCGAAGGCCCAGAACGGCGGCGGCAGGCCGATCTCCTGCAGCTCTTCCTCGGTCTTCAGCCAGAGCTCATGCGCTTCGGTCGCCAGATGCAGACGGATCTCCGGCACATGCGGCGGCGTGAGCACATCGGTGTTTTCGAGGATGAAGCTTTCCGGATCGGTCTTCACAAAACTCTCCGCGCCTGCCCGAGCGTCCCGGACAGGCGGAAAACAAGACTAGCGCGGCGGATTGTCGAGCCCGCCCATGCGGCAGACCTCGAGCCATTCGTCCTCGGTCACCGGCTGCACCGACAGGCGCATGGAGGTGACGAGCGACATCTTGGCGAGCTTCGGATTGTCCTTGATCTCCTTCAGCGTCACCGGCCGCGGCATGTCGGCAACCGCGCGGATATCGACGCAGTCCCAGCGGGCGTCACCCTCGGCAGTCGAATCCGGATGCGACAGCGCGCAGACCTCGGCGATGCCGACGATCTCAAGCCCTTCGTTCGAGTGGTAGAAGAAGCCCTTGTCGCCGATCTGCATCGCCCGCATGTTGTTGCGCGCCTGATAGTTGCGCACGCCGGTCCATTCGGTGCCCTTGGCGCCGGCATCCTTCTGCATCTGCCAGGACCATTTGAACGGTTCGGATTTGTAGAGCCAATGCGCCATCTTGGTCTCAAGCCTCCGGATTGTTGAAGACCCAGTTGAAGGCCTTGATCTCGACATTGGAAAAGAGCCCGGCCTTGGCATAGGGATCGGCTTCGGCGATCGCACGCGCCTCGTCGATCGTCTCTGCCTTGACGAGCACCAGGCTACCGGTCGGCTTGCCGTCGTCGCCGAGGAACGGACCGGCCATCTTCAAAATGCCCTTGGCGTTAAGATCGTTGAGATAGGCGACGTGATCAGGGCGGGTATCGAGCCGAAGCTGCAGCGCGCCTGGCTTGTCGGTACAATGAAGTGCGAAGAGCATGCTTCCTCCTAGAGTTTTCGTTGGTGCGGGATGCGGGCGGAAGATCGCCGCTCCCTTCATTCCTGAGTGATCGGGCGGGTCATCAACTGTTCGAGCGCGGTGCGGACATCGAGCTTGCCGTCGATGATCGCCGCCACCGCTTCGGTGATCGGCATTTCGACGCCGAGATCATGGGCAACGCGGGCAGCAACCGATGCGGCGAACGCGCCTTCGACCAGTTCGCCCTTGCGTCCGCTGGCGCGACCATCCTTGCCGAGCGCGATGCCGAAACGCAGGTTGCGCGACTGGTGGCTGGTCGCCGTCAACACCAGATCGCCAAGGCCGGAGAGACCGCGCACAGTATCGGCCTCGCCGCCCTCGGCAGCAATGAAGCGCGACATCTCCGCAAGGCCACGCGAGATCAGCGCGGCACGGGCGCTGTCGCCAAGGCCTGCGCCCTCGACGATGCCACAGGCGATCGCCAGCACATTCTTCAGCGCGCCGCCGAGCTGCACGCCGATGCGATCCTGCGAGGGATAGAGCCGGAAGGTCGGACCCGAGAGCACCTCGGCCAGCATCGTCGCCGTCTGACCATCGGCCGCGGCGACCACCATAGCCGTCGGTAGGCCCTTGGCGATATCGGCGGCGAAACCCGGACCGGAGAGCACGCCGACCGCATGGCCGGGCAGCTCCTCCGCCAGCACGTCGGTCAGCAACCGTCCCGTCGCCTGCTCCATACCCTTGGCGCAGGTGACGATCGTGGCAGCCGCATTGATATGAGGACCATACTGTCTCGCCGCATCCCTATGCGCCTGCGACGGCATCACGAAGAGCACGACCTCGGCATCGGCAAGAACCGAGACATCGGCCGTATGTTTCAGCGCCGGCGGCAGGTCGATGCCCGGCAGGGCGTCCTCATTGCGGCCGGTGTCGCGGCAGGATTCGGCAATCTCCGGACGACGGGCAAGCAGCGTCACGTCGCTGCCTTCGGTCGAGGCGGCAACCGCGGCGAGCGCGGTGCCAAAGGCGCCTGCGCCGACCACGACGATCTTCGGCCCGTTCTTGGAAATGTCGCTCATGCTCTATCCGTATGCTTTAGATCTTGTCACGCCTTGGCGCCGCGTTTGCCCGAACCGAGCAGCGCCTGCGCCTGGGCGTCGAGCGGCCAGCGCGAGCGCGGCGCGACATCGAGGCCGTCGGCCGCCATGCCTGCCGCCAGCCGCTCGGCACCGGCCCAGGCGATCATTGCCGCGTTGTCCGTGCAGAGCGAAAGCGGCGGCGCGATGAAGTCGAAACCGGACTGCGCGCACAAGGCCTGCAGCGTCGAGCGCAGCACCTGATTGGCGGCGACACCGCCGGCAACCACCAGCGCCGGGCGCGCCACACTGCCATGCTCCGCCTTGAAGCGCTTCAGGCCGCGCCCGACCCGATCCTTGAGCGTGCGGGAAATCGCCCGCTGGAACGAGGCGCAGATATCGGCGATGTCCTGCTCCGTTACCGGCTCCAGCGATTGCGCCACCTGGCGCACCGCCGTCTTCAATCCCGAAAAGGAAAAATCGAGCCTGGCGTCACCGACGAGCGGTCGCGGAAAATCGAAACGCTGCGGATCGCCGGCAAGTGCTGCCCGCTCGACCGCCGGACCACCCGGATACGGGAGGCCGAGCAGCTTGGCCGTTTTGTCGAAGGCTTCGCCGAGCGCATCGTCGATCGTCGTGCCCCAGCGTTCGTATTCGCCGACGCCCTTGACGAGGATCAGTTGCGTGTGACCGCCGGAAACGAGCAGCATCAGATAGGGAAAGGAGAGCCCATCGGTCAGCCGCGCGGTCAGCGCGTGGCCTTCGAGGTGATTGACGGCATAGAGTGGCTTGCCGGTTGCGCGCGCGATCGCCTTGCCGGTCATCAGCCCGACGATCAGGCCGCCGATCAGACCGGGACCACTTGTCGCAGCAATGGCGTCGATGTCGGAAAGCGTGACGCCGGCCCTGAGCAGCGCTTCCTCGATCAGCGTGTCGAGCGCCTCCACATGGGCGCGCGCCGCGATCTCCGGAACCACGCCGCCATAGGCGCTGTGCTCTTCCAGCTGGCTTAAGACCACGTCGCCGAGGATATGGCCCTTACCGCCGGAATCGCGCAAAATGACGGAAGCGGCGGTTTCGTCGCAGCTTGTTTCTATGCCGAGGATGCGCAGGGGCGGAGACATCGGGAACTACTCAAAGATTGCGGTCGCACCGAAAGGTGGGTACACGGAACTCCGGTAACAATGGATAGCCTTTGATGCAAACAAAACCTTTCCGGATCGGCACGCGCGGCAGCCCGCTGGCGCTCGCTCAAGCCCATGAAACGCGCGATCGCCTCGCAGCGGCGCATGGTCTGGCGCCGGAAATGTTCGAGGTCGTCATCCTCTCGACCAAGGGCGACCGGATCACCGACCGCTCGCTCGCCGAGATCGGCGGCAAGGGCCTGTTCACCGAAGAGATCGAGCAACAATTGCTGTCGGGCGAACTCGATTTCGCTGTGCATTCGTCCAAGGACATGCCGACGAAACTGCCTGACGGCCTCTGTCTTTCCGCCTTCCTGCCGCGTGAGGACATTCGAGATGCCTTCATCGGTCGGACGGCAAAAAAACTGCTGGAACTGCCGCAGGGCGTGACGGTCGGCTCGTCGTCGCTGCGCCGCCAGGCGCTGATCCGCCGGCTGCGTCCGGATATCAATGTCATCACCTATCGCGGCCAGGTGGAAACACGGCTGAGAAAGCTCGCCGAGGGCCAGGTCGATGCCACACTGCTTGCCTATGCGGGCCTCAAGCGTCTCGGCATGACCGACGTTCCGACCGAACTGCTCGACCCCCAGGAATTCCCGCCGGCGCCGGCCCAAGGCGCGATCTGCATCGAGAGCCGCATCGGCGACAGCCGCATCAACGACCTGCTCGCAGCCATCGACGATCCCCGCACCCATGAGGCAGTCGCCTGCGAGCGTGGCTTCCTCGCGACGCTCGACGGCTCGTGCCGCACGCCGATCGCCGGTCTCGCCACCTCGGACGGCACCCATCTCAGCTTTTCCGGCATGATCCTCACGCCCGACGGCCAGACCCATCACCGGGTTACGATCGAGGGCAGGGCCACCGACGCCGAAGCGCTTGGGCAAAAGGCCGGCGAAGAGATCCGCGCCAAGGCCGGCCCCGGCTTCTTTGCAAGCTGGACTTAAAGCCATGCGCGTGCTCGTCACCCGGCCGCTTCCCGCCGCCGAGGCGACGGTACGCCGGCTGGAAGCCGCCGGCCACCGGCCGATCCTGCTGCCCCTGATGCAGGCGACACATCTTGCTGCCGTCTCCGTTGCCGCGCTTGAAGTGCCGCATGCGGCGATCGTGCTCACCAGCGCCGAAGCCATTCGGATGCTCGTATCGTCAGATGCAGACCTGTCACAGCATCTGGCGACCCCGTGCTTCTGCGTGGGCGCCGCCACGGCGCAAGCAGCAGCCGGGCTCGGTTTCTCCGATCTGCGCATAGCGGAGGGTACCGGCCAGTCCCTGGCGGAACTGATCGGCGCGACCATCGACACGCTGCCGCCACTTCCCCTGCTCTATCTGGCAGGAACGCCGCGCTCCGAAGGGCTGGAAAAGGGGCTGAGACAACGCGGCATAGAGCACCGGACGGTCGAGTGCTACCGCATGGAGCCGATCGCCCATTCGCGCGCCGCGATCGAAGATCTGCGGCGGAGCAGCCGTCCCGACGCCGTGCTTTTATACTCGCGAGAGACCGCGCGACAGTTCGTTCGCCTGCTTTCCGAAGCCGGTGTCGATGCTGCTTCCTTTGCGCCGCGCTACCTCTGCCTCAGCCCCGTGGTGGCCGAGGCGCTGCCGGGTAACGTCGTGGCGGAGACCGCCGCAAGGCCCGATGAAGACAGCCTTTTCAGTCTTCTCTAACATCGAATTCATCCAAAAACGGAACGGAGGGGCTTTCCCTCACCGTTCCGGCTGACTAGGTTTGAAGGAAGAGCCGACAGGCACTAACGGTAAGAGGTCACCATGGTATCGGAAAACCCGCCGCGCCGCTCGAAGTCCGAGAAGGAACCGCTGACGATCGACCTCGAAGCGGAGAAAACCGTTGCGGAACCGGCCGGCCCGGAAGCAACCGGCGAGACGCTGGCAGACGCTGCGGCCGAGAACACAGCGCACAAAGCCGAGACGGATGAGCCGATAAGGGACACCAGCGACGACAGCGCCGCCGGATCCCGCCTGGACGAAGAAATCGAGGAGCAGCGCGCCGATGCCGCCGCCGACGCGGCCGCGGCCGTCTTCGCCGAAGAGCCGCCGCATGTGGCCCGCGAGCCCGAACCGGCACCGCCGCAGAAGCCGGTATCGAACTCCGGTGCGCTCGCAGCCGGCATCGTCGGCGGTCTCGTGACGCTGCTCGGCTTCGGCGGCCTGCAATATGCCGGCATCGTGCCTGGACTTGGGCCGACCCGCGGCGTCGAGCAGAACATTTCCGGCGAACTGCAGGCCCTGCGCGACCAGATCGCGGCGCTGCCCACCCCCGCAGCCGTCGTCGACAACACCGCACTCGAAGGTCGTATCGCCGCGCTCGAACAGTCGGCCTCCCAACCGGCTGCGAGCGGCGCGCCGAGCGCCGAGGTCGAGACGCTGAAGGCGGAAGTCGACAATCTCACCAAGGAGCTTGCAGGCCTGAAGACGGCGCTCGCCGATGCGCAGCAGTCGGCAACCGCCGAGAAGGCGGAACTGACGAGCCGCATCGAGACCGCCGAGCAGAAGCTCAACGAGCCGGTCAACGATATCCAGATGGCGAAAGCCGTTGCGGTCACTGCACTGAAGTCGGCGATCGATCGCGGCGGGCCTTTCCTCGCCGAACTCGACGCGCTGCGCAGCATCGCGCCGGATGAACAGGCCGTCGCCGCGCTCGCCCAGGATGCCCAGGTCGGCGTGCCGACCCGCACGGATCTGCGCCGCGAGTTCCCGAAAACCGCCGACGCCATGCTCGACGCTCTCAACCAGCCCGACCCGAACGAGGGTATCTTCGACCGGCTAGTGTCCAGCGCCATGTCCGGCATTCGCGTGCGTCCCGTCGGCAGCGTCGAGGGTGAAACGCCCGAAGCCGTCATCGCCCGGATCGAGGACAAGCTGAACAATGGCGACCTCAAGGGCGCCGCTCTGGAATGGAATGGTCTGCCCGACACCGCCAAGCCGGCGGGCGAGGCTTTCAAGGCCAAGCTCGACCAGCGTTTGCGGGTCGAAGCCGCGATCGATGCCGCCGTCGCTGCGACGATGGCAAAACCAGGCACGGAAGGCTGAGGGAACCAGATATGATCCGCATTCTGATTTTCATCCTGATCGTGCTTGGTCTCGGCCTCGGCTTCGCCTGGCTCGCCGACCGGCCGGGTGAACTCTCGGTCGTCTGGCAGGGCCAGTTGATCGAGATGAGCCTGATGCGCGCGGCATCGCTGCTGATCTCGCTGATTGCCGCGGTGCTGATCGTCGTCTGGCTGGTGCGCACCATCTGGCTTTCGCCGCACACGGTCACCCGCTATTTCCGCGCCCGCAAGCGCGACCGCGGCTACCAGGCGCTGTCGACCGGCCTGATCGCCGCCGGCGCCGGTGACGCCAATCTTGCCCGCAAGATGACCGCCCGCACCCGCGGCCTGATCAGCGCCGACCAGGAACCGCTGATCCACCTGCTCGAAGCCCAGACCGCACTGATCGAAGGCAAGTACGACGACGCCCGCCGCAAGTTCGAGCTGATGGCCGACGATCCGGAGACGCGCGAACTCGGGCTTCGCGGCCTTTATCTCGAGGCCAAGCGGCTCGGCGCCCACGAGGCCGCGCGGCAATATGCCGAGCGCGCCGCCGAAAAGGCGCCGCACCTGCCCTGGGCAGCGCTTGCAACCCTCGACAGCCAGAGCCAGGCCGGTCAATGGGACGATGCCCTGCGTCTGCTCGACCAGAGCCGCATCGCCCACGTGGTCGATCGCAAGGAAGCCGATCGCAAGAAGGCAGTGCTGCTGACGGCGCGCGCAATGACGAAGCTCGAGGGCGACGTGAAAGGTGCACGGGACGATGCGCTTGCCGCGCTGAAGCTCGACGAACATCTCGTGCCGGCGGCGCTGACGGCCGCCAAGGCGCTGTTTCGCGAGGACAACCTGCGCAAGGGCACCTCGATCCTGGAGAAGAACTGGAAGCACGAGCCGCATCCGGACGTGGCCCGGCTCTACGTGCGCGCCCGCGGCGGCGACACTGCGGTCGACCGGTTGAAACGGGCGCGCAAGCTCGAAGCCTTGAAGCCCAACAATGCCGTGGCGATGGCTGCCGTCGCCGAAGCCGCACTCGAAGCGCGCGAACTGCTTCTGGCTCGCACCAAGGCGGAAGCCGCCGCCCGGCTCGACCCGACCGAGAGCATCTTCCTGCTGCTTGCCGACATCGAAGAGGCCGACACCGGCGACGAGGGCCGCATCCGTCACTGGATGGCGCAGGCGCTGAAGAGCCCGCGCGATCCGGCCTGGACCGCCGACGGCGTGACCTCGCCGACCTGGCTGCCGGTCTCGCCGGTGAGCGGCCGGCTCGATGCCTTCGAATGGAAAGCCCCGCCGCATACGCTTTCGGCCACCGTCGACCACGACCAGTCGAACGCCGACGAGGCGATCCGCAGCCTGCCCGCCGTGGTGGAGGCGCATGTGCACCAGCCCGCACCCGCGGCCCGGCGCAGCGAGACGCCCGTGATCCTCGAGGCCGAGCGCGAGGAGCCGCGTCCGGCACCGCAGCCGATCAAGGTCGCCGAGCGCAAGGCGCCGGAACCGGTTGCCGACAAGCCTCCGGTCAAGGCGGAGAAGGAAGAGGGCGCGAATGGCGAGCACAGGCCCGATCCCTTCTTCGGCCGCCCGCCGGATGACCCCGGCGTGCGCGATCCGGCCGCTGGCGAGAAGGCGCCGGAAAAGACGACTTTCCGATTGTTCTGAGTTCTCAAGGGGCTGTGGCAAAATACATGTTTGAACGCTTACGGACGTTTCTCGATGGTCTGACCGGCCCGGCGAAGCGCATAGAGCATGGCGATCCGCGCGTGGCGGTCATCGCTCTCTGTTTCCAGGTGATGGAGGCCGACGGCCGGATCCTCGCGTCCGAGCGGCGCAAGATGCGCAAGGTCATCAAGGAGCATTACAAGCTCGACGATGCCTCGCTCTCCGCTTTGATCGAAGCCGGCGAGACTGCCGAGAGCGAGGCGATCGACTTCTACCAATTCACTGCCGAGCTCAAGCGTCACCTCTCCGAGGAGCAACGCGTCGAACTCGTCGGCATGCTCTGGGACGTTGTCTATGCCGATGGCGAGCGCAGTGAGATGGAAGATCACGTGATCTGGCGTATTGCCGATCTGCTCGGCGTTTCCGGTCGCGACCGGGTGTTGCAGCGCCAGGAGGCGGCGGCCAGAAGCGACACGGTCGAGAAAGCCGAGTCACAACAGGATAACTGAAATGCCGATGCCCGACGACAGCGCCCGAAAACCCGTCCTGATCATCCTGCATCAGGAGCGATCGAGCGCCGGCCGCGTCGGCCAGATACTCGAGCAGAAGGGTTTTGGGCTCGACATCCGTCGTCCGGCGCTCGGCGACGATCTGCCGGAAACGCTGGAACGGCACAGCGGCACGATCGTCTTCGGCGGTCCGATGAGCGCCAACGACGAGGAAGAGTTCGTCCGCCGCGAGATCGACTGGCTTTCCGTGCCACTCAAGGAAAACAAGCCCTATCTCGGCATCTGCCTCGGCGCGCAGATGCTCGCGCGCAACCTCGGCGGCTCGGTGGCACCCCATCACGAAGGCATGACCGAGATCGGCTGGTATCCGCTGGTTGCGACCGAAGCGGGCAAGGCGCTGATGGACTGGCCGGCCATGGTCTACCATTTCCACCGCGAGGGCTTCGACCTGCCTTCCGGCGCCGAGCTGCTCGCAACCGGCGACACCTATCCCAACCAGGCCTTCCGCTACGGTGACAATGCCTGGGGCATCCAGTTCCACGGCGAACTCACTCGCGCGATGATGCATCGCTGGGTGGTGCACGGCGCCCATCGCTTCGAGATGCCCGGTGCCCAGGTGGGCAAGGCCCATCTCGACGGCCGCATGCAGCACGACGGGCCGTTGCGCACCTGGATGGAGAACTTCCTGGAACTGATCTTCCTGCGCGATGAACGGCCGGGAGAAAAGGCGGAAAGCGCGTAACGTGCTGTCCGCTCGCACCGCTTACTTGTGGTGATCGGGCACGTCGAGCGTATCGATCTTGCGCAATTGCGGAAAGCCAAGCGCCCAAAGCCCTGAGACGAGCAGCGTGCCCATGCCACCGAAGACGACGGCAAAGACCCCGCCGAAGCCGGACGCCATCATGCCGGCGCGGAATTCGCCAAGTTCGTTCGACGCGCCGATGAAGACCATGTTGACGGCGTTGACCCGGCCGCGCAGTTCGTCCGGCGTCCAGAGCGTGATCAGCGTCTCGCGCACATAGACCGAGACCATGTCGGCAGCACCCATGACGACGAGGGCCGCGATCGAGACCCAGGGGGTCGCTGAAAGGCCGAAGATAACGGTGCCGAGACCGAAGAGCGCCACGCCGATGAACATGTAGAAACCGGCGCGATGGCGGATCGGGTGCGCCGCCAGCCAGACCGCCATGGCAACGGCGCCGACACCCGGGGCCGCGCGCAACAGGCCGAGCCCCCAGGGGCCGAGGTCGAGGATATCGCGGGCAAAGACCGGCATCAGCGCCACGGCGCCGCCGAGCAGCACTGCAAAAAGGTCGAGCGATATGGCGCCGAGCACCACCTTCTCCGCCTTGATGTAGCGAAAGCCGGCGGTGATCGTCTGCCAGCTTTGCGCCGAGGCCTGGGTGCGCGTCGCCGGCTTCGGAATGGCAAAGACCATGAATGCGGAGGCGAGGAAGAAGCAGAAGCCGATGGCATAAGGAAAGACCGCGCCAAGCGCGTAGATGAGACCACCCGCGACCGGGCCGACGATCATCGCGATCTGCCAGGAGGTGGAGTTCCAGGCGATCGCGTTGGGCAGATCTTCCGGCGGCACCAGGTTTGGCGCCAGCGATTGCGACGCGGGTGCAAGGAATGCACGCTCGATGCCGAAGACCACGAGAACCGCATAAACCGGCCACGGCGAAAACAGCCCGGTAACTGTCAGCGCGAGCAGCGCCGCTGCGCAAAGCGTGCTGACCACCATGCAGACGCCCATGATCATGCGCCGGTTGTAGCGGTCGGCCACGGATCCTGTGACGAGGATCAGCACCAGCGATGGCAGGAACTGGAAAAGGCCGATCAAGCCAAGATCGAAGGGATCGCGCGTCAGATCGTAGATCTGCCAGCCGACGGCGACAGAGATGATCTGGATCGCGAAATAGGCGAGGAAGCGCGAGAAGAAGTAGCGACGATAGCCGACATGCCGAAACGCGGCAAAACGATGCGAGGCATGGACGGCGGACATGAGGAAGTCGCTCCTGAAGCGGGTCGCGCAAAACTGGGTCGCGGTTTTGCGATAACGACAAGTGAAACGTCAATATTCAAAAGGCAGGCAGCGCATCTGAAGGATCGCGACATGCTCTCGTCGGCACCGACTGTCGAGCGGCCACACGTTAAACATGATCGCGCCCGATAAACCGGCGTACTTGCTCGTTTAGGTCTCAATGTCTACATGTCTGTCAATAACGATTTGGAGACCGGCATGCTTGCTGTTATCGGCACCTTGAACTTCATCATCAACATCGCGTGGTTTCTGGTCATCGCGTCGGCCATCTTTTCCTGGCTCTACGCGTTCAATGTCATCAACGTGAACAACCAGGCGATCAACATGATCGGCCGCTCGCTTTACCAGTTGACCGAGCCGCTCTACCGCCCGATCCGCCGCATCCTGCCCGACATGGGCGGCGTCGACCTTTCGCCGCTGGTCGTTCTGGTAATCCTCTATTTCATCCAGCTTTTCCTGAACACGACGATCGCGCCGGCCTTGCTGGGCTGACGACGGCCGGCCAGGTGCAGGGTGAGTAGCACGGCCTTCACCGCGCATGGCGACCATGTTCGCCTGACGGTGCGCCTGACGCCGAACGGCGGCCGTGATGCCATCGACGGGCTGGAAGCGGCTGCTGATGGCGAAGAATATCTGAAAGTGCGCGTCCGCGCGGTCCCGGAGAAAGGCAAGGCCAATCAGGCACTGCTTGCCTTTCTTGCCAAGACGCTCGGGCTTGCCAAGAGCAAGCTCTCCCTCATCTCAGGCGAAACGCAGCGCAAAAAAATCCTCCGGATCGAGAGCGACCCGGAGGAGCTGATGAAACGCCTTGCCGAACTGGCCGGCAGATAAAGCTTACTTGGCGCCCTTGGCGCGCTCGACGGCTTCCTTGATCAGCTGGCGGGCGGTGGAAGCATCCTTCCAGCCGTAGATCTTCACCCACTTGCCGGGCTCCAGATCCTTGTAGTGCTCGAAGAAGTGCTCGATCTGCTTCAGCGTGATTTCCGGCAGGTCGGTGTACTCGTGAACCTTGTCGTATCGCTGCGTCAGGTGACCCGACGGAACGGCGATGATCTTCTCGTCCTGGCCGGAATTGTCTTCCATCATCATCACGCCGATCGGGCGCACATTGATGACGCAGCCCGGAACCAGCGGACGGGTGTTGCAGATCAAAACGTCGATCGGATCGCCATCGTCCGAGAGCGTATGCGGCACGAAGCCGTAGTTGCCCGGATAGGTCATCGGCGTATAGAGGAAGCGGTCGACGACCAGCGTGCCGGCTTCCTTGTCCATCTCGTACTTGATCGGATGGCCGCCGACGGGAACCTCAACGATCACGTTGACATCTTCTGGTGGATTCTTTCCGATGGAAATCGCGTCGATGCGCATGGATCTACTCCAGGGTCGGTTTGAGAAGTTTGCCCGTCGGATAAAGGGAAACATGCCGCGATGCAACATAACTTTCGTCCGTAGCGCAGATTCAACCGGTCGTTTTGCGCCTGCCCATCGACCTCTACAGGTCTGCCAATCGCGTTTGAGGGAGTTTTGTATGAACGGAAGGGTTGCATGCCTGGCGCTGGTGCTTTTGTCCGCCGGCCCCGTCTTGGCCAATGAGAGCGTCTATACCGACATCGGCCGCGACAAGTGCAAGACGATCGCCGAAGAAGAGGGCATGTACGCGTTGATGACTTGCCCTGGTCATGCGGACTATCCCGTTCGCTTCAAGGAAGCCGACATCCGCCAGAGTGTCTCGTTCGGTCACCTGAACCAGCGCTATGCCGACGACGCTTTCGAGAGTTTCATTCCATTCAACCACGCCGGCACGACCGTGGAGTGGCGGGTTGCCAAGGATGGCAAGGCCGTAGCGACGATCCTGCGCTGGTTCATCGAGAACACGGACGAGTCCGGCGCTTCGGTTCCTGCACTTCAGGGGCAGGTGCTCGTCATTTCCAAGGTGGCCGAGAAGGATGACGGCAAGGGCTGCGTCGCCGGCTATGTCGATGCGCTTGCCAATCCCGATCCGAATGCGTTCGCCCGCAAGATCGCCGACGAGGTGGCACCGACCTTCCGCTGCGGCGTCGACAAGCCCGCCTATCACGGCACGCGGGGCGACAAGGCGGCCGATCCCAACAACGAACTGCCTGAGTAAGTCTTTGATTTCAGTGTCGCGGAGGCGTCGGGCCTAGTTCCAGGCGAAGCCGACCTTCTTCAGGTGCTTGTCGCCGAAATCTTCCATGCCTTCGGCGATATCGGTGCCGCCGGCACCCTGGAAGAACTGGTAGGCATGCTCGCTGTCTTCGAGGCACCAGACGACGAGGCCACGGCAGCCGAGCGAACGCAGCAGGCTCTTGGCCTCGCCGAAGAGAATGCGCCCGAGGCCGATGCCCTGGTATTCCGGCCTCAGGTAGATCTCGTAGATCTCGCCTTCCTGCGGCAGGGCCTTGGCGCGGCTGAGGCCGAGCGTTGCGTAGCCGGCGATGGTTCCGGCGACGTCGACGACGAGCAGCGTGGCAGGACCGCGGGTCGCCTTGCGCCACCAGGTCTCGTCACGGCGATTGACCATCTGAACGAGCGGACGATGGGGAATGAGACCGCCATAGGTCTGCAGCCACGAAACGCGGTGCACATCGGCAATTGCCGACGCTTCCTGCGGCTCTCCGGGCCGAATCTCTATCGAAACAGTCTTCATGACTCGCGACTCTAAACACACACAAGGCGAACAGGAATCCCGCCCGGTTGCCAGCCTGCGTTAACCCACAGGCAACTTTAACGGCACCCAATGGAAGGTTAACGCCTTTTTAACTTTATCCGCAAGTCGCCCATCGGTGGCACACACAGCAAAAAACCCCGGATCGCTCCGGGGTTTTTCTGAAAGTCGTAGGATCGATCAGGATCGATCAGGCAGCGCCAGCCGTGCGGGCCTTTTCGAAGCGCTTGCGATCGTTCGGGTCGAGGTGCAGCTTGCGCAGACGGATCGACTTCGGCGTCACTTCGACCAGCTCGTCGTCCTGGATCCAGGAGAGCGCGCGCTCGAGCGTCATGCGGATCGGCGGCGTCAGGCGAACAGCTTCGTCCTTGCCGGCAGCGCGCATGTTGGTGAGCTTCTTGCCCTTGAGCACGTTCACTTCCAGATCGTTGTCGCGGGTGTGGATGCCGATGATCATGCCGGCATAGACCTTCTCGCCGGCGTCGATGATCATCGGGCCGCGGTCTTCCAGGTTGAACATCGCGTAGGCAACCGATTCACCGGCGTCGTTCGAAAGCAGAACGCCGTTGACGCGACCACCGATCTCGCCCTTGTAGGGCTGGTAGGCGTGGAACAGGCGGTTCATGATCGCCGTGCCGCGGGTGTCGGTCAAAAGTTCCGACTGGTAGCCGATGAGGCCGCGGGTCGGAGCGAAGAACACCAGACGGACGCGATTGCCGCCAGACGGACGCAGTTCGACCATCTCGGCCTTGCGCTCGGACATCTTCTGCACGACGACGCCCGAATGCTCTTCGTCGACGTCGATCACGACTTCTTCGATCGGCTCGAGCATCTGGCCGTTGTCATCCTTGTGCATGACAACGCGCGGACGCGAAACGGCAAGCTCGAAGCCTTCACGACGCATGGTTTCGATGAGAACCGCAAGCTGCAGTTCGCCGCGGCCCGATACGAAGAAGGAGTCCTTTTCCGAGGATTCTTCGATCTTCAGCGCAACGTTGCCTTCGGCTTCCTTGAACAGGCGGTCGCGGATGACGCGGCTCGTGACCTTGTCGCCTTCGGTGCCGGCAAGCGGGCTGTCGTTGACGATGAAGGACATGGTGACGGTCGGCGGGTCGATCGGCTGCGCAGTCAGCGCTTCGGCGACCGACGGATCGCAGAAGGTGTCGGCGACGGTGCCCTTGGTAAGGCCGGCAATCGCAACGATGTCGCCTGCCTGCGCTTCTTCGATCGGCTGACGCTCGATGCCGCGGAAGGCGAGGATCTTCGAGATACGGCCGGTTTCAAGCAGCTTGCCATCCTGGCCGAGAACCTTGACGGCCTGGTTCGGCTTGACGGTGCCCGAGTGAACGCGACCGGTGATGATGCGGCCGAGGAAGGGGTTGGCTTCGAGGATCGTGCCGATCATACGGAACGGGCCTTCGGCAACCGTCGGCTCCGGCACGTGCTGCAGCACCAGGTCGAGCAGCGGCGCCATACCCTGGTCCTTCGGACCTTCCGGGTTGACGTTCATCCAGCCATCGCGGCCCGAACCGTAGAGGATCGGGAAGTCGAGCTGCTCGTCGGAGGCGTCGAGGTTGGCGAAGAGGTCGAAGACTTCGTTGATGACTTCTTCGTGGCGACCGTCCGGACGGTCGATCTTGTTGATCGCCACGATCGGCTTCAAGCCGACCTTCAGCGCCTTGCCGACAACGAACTTCGTCTGCGGCATCGGGCCTTCGGAAGCGTCGACGAGAACGATGGCGCCGTCCACCATCGACAGGATGCGCTCGACTTCACCGCCGAAGTCGGCGTGGCCAGGGGTGTCGACGATGTTGATGCGCACGCCCTTCCACTCGACCGAAGTCGCCTTGGCGAGGATGGTGATGCCGCGTTCTTTTTCGATGTCGTTGGAGTCCATGACGCGTTCGGCAACGCGCTGGTTTTCGCGGAACGAGCCCGACTGCTTCAGGAGCTCGTCAACAAGGGTCGTTTTCCCATGGTCGACGTGCGCGATAATCGCGATGTTACGAATGCTCATTTTTCGTCTCGGAAGGTTCAGGGCAAGCCCCGATGGGCCACGCCGCTTTTTCAATGGTCGCGCTCATACAGGTTTTTTTGCGATTGCGAAAGGGGGGCGCGCGCATGAGCGTCGTGTTCAAATGCCGGTAGGCCATGGGTTTGCACTCGTCAGGGGTCTCGCGAACGCCGTTTGCAAAGCTGTTGGCCGCGACCGAATTCCTCATGCAATTGCGGCCGGATCGAGCGTCACGCGCCAGAGTTCCTGGTCCTGCCGGTCCATCAGCCGCACCGTCATCTGCTGCGTCTGGCCGTTGATATCGACGATGCCGAAAAACTGCAGACCAGCTGATGGCGGCAGGTTCTGGTCGATGCCGCCGCCGGATGCCTTGATGAAGCGAACCTCCGGCCCGAAGGTCATGTCGAGGTCCTTCGGCCCATAGGTGCCGGAATGCAGTGGACCGGACACGAACTCCCAGAACGGCGTGAAATCCTTGAATGCGCCGCGCCCCGGATCGTAGTGATGCGCGGCGGTGTAGTGCACGTCCGCCGTCAGCCAGACGAGGTTGTCGATGCCGTTGTCGCGGACGAAGCGCAGGAGATCGGCAAATTCGCGTTCGCGCCCCGCGGGCGGACCGTTGTCGCCGTTGGCGATCGCGTCCGAGCCGCGCCGGTTGGTGTAATCGTCCCAGACGACGAGACCGATCGGCATGTCGCAGGCGATCACCTTCCAGGTGGCCCGCGAGGCAGCAAGTTCGCGCTTAAGCCAGTCGACCTGCCGCCAGCCGAACAGGGCGCCGCCGCCGTCTTCTCCCTGGTTGGCGCCGCGATAGGATCTGAGGTCAACGAAGAACACGTCGAGCAACGGACCATAGCCGATCTTGCGGAAGATGCGGCCGGGCTGCGTTGCCGGCATGCGGATCGGCGTCATCTCGTTGAACGCCCGCGCCGCCCGCTCCGCATAGACGGCAACATCCTTTTCCGGATAGCGCGCGTCGTCGCGCAGGTCGGTCGAGGCCGACCAGTTGTTCAGCACCTCGTGGTCGTCCCATTGATAGAAAGTGGGGCACACGGCGTTGAGTTGCCGCACATGCTCGTCGAGCAGATTGTATTTCCATTGCCCGCGATATTCTTCCAGCGTCCGCGCCACGTCGCGCTTCTCATGCGTCACCACGCGGTTCTTCCAGACACCGCCATCACGTAGCGCTATCTCGTCAGGGATCGGGTTATCGGCATAGATCGTGTCACCGGAATGAATGAAGAAGTCCGGCTCGTGCTGGCGCATGGTCGAATAGGTCTTCATGCCGACATCATCAATGCCCCAGCCCTGCCCGGCCGTGTCGCCAGACCAGACGAAGCGGATCGAGCGCTTGCGCAAGGGCGCGGTGCGAAACCGGCCGGTGACCGGCGCGGAGACGCGGTTGACGTCGTAGAGATCCGTGGCGGTGAAGCGGTAGAAGATATCCTGGTCCGGCAGCAGCCCGTCGAGCGAACATTTGATCGCGCAATCCGTCTGCGGCGTCGCCGTCAGATCGGAAAGGCGAAGGGGGTTAGAGAAGCTCTCGGTGGTCGAGTATTCGACCGACACCTTCGACGGGCGATCCACCCGTGTCCAGATCATGCCGGAGGACGTATCGACATCGCCCGATTGCACGCCGTGAATGAATTCCGGCCGGCCGTAGCCGCGTGCATAAAAGGGTGTCGCAAGACCGGATGAGGCCACGAAGCCCGCGGCACCGGCGGAAAGCAGGAAAGAACGCCTCGAAAGCGTCTTGAGGATATCGGCCAAACAGACCTCCGATTCGGCAGCGCCACCGCGCGTGCCGGACCTTTGGTCATCTGGGTGTCAGCGACGTAACAGGCGCATGAAACTATTTGAACGGTTTGGCGACAGTTCGGTGAAGGCCGGAGCTGGCCGCGGCGACAATGGGACGATGGCAAACGCCGCCAATGCTGTTATCAAAGGCGATCAGCGTTGGCCTTGGTGAATCCGGGCAACGAACCCGCCTCCTGCCCCCGTTCGGTGGCCACACAAATCGACAGGTGATCATCGTGTCCCATGCCGCCAACGTCTCCGTCCGCGACCGCCTGGAACAGATCCTGAGCCGGCTCAACAATCGTCGGCACGAGGAAAAGGCTTTTGTCCGGCTCTACGAAGAGCGCGCGCGGAGCGAGGCAGACGCGGCCGACCACCGCCGGCGGGCGGGGGACAGCCTTGGGCCGCTCGACGGCAAGATCGTTTCAATCAAGGACCTGTTGGATATCGCCGGCGAACCGACGCTTGCCGGCTCCATCATCCGCCGCGACGCGCCGCCGGCCCAAAAAGACGCGCTCGTTGTCCAGCGGCTGCGTGCTGCCGGTGCGGTCATTATCGGCAAGACGCATATGACCGAATTCGCGTTTACGGCCGTCGGGCTCAATCCGCACTACCCCGTGCCCGGAAACGCCACCGACGAAAGCCTGATCCCCGGCGGTTCATCCTCGGGCGCTGGCGTGTCGGCAGCAGAAGGCACCTGTGACATTGCCATCGGTTCAGATACCGGTGGCTCGATCCGCATCCCCGCGGCGCTGAACGGCATCGTCGGCTTCAAGCCGACGGCGAACCGCATCCCGCTCGATGGCGCCTTTCCGCTCTCGCCGGTTCTGGATTCGCTCGGACCGCTCGCCCGGACCGCGGCCGATTGTGCAGCGACCGATGCTGTGATGGCCGGCGAGCAGCCAAGGCCGCTTGTCGCCCGTCCTGTCGCAGATCTTCGTATCGGCATCCCCCGTGGCAGGCTGTTTGAAGACCTCTCCCCCGAAGTCGCCGACGCCTTTGCGGCAAGCCTCGACCGACTGGCCAAAGCGGGTGCCAAGATCGTCGACTGCACCATCGATGACTTGATCGAGAAGCTCGGCCAAGCGACGCGGATCGGCTCGATTGCGGGCCTGGAGGCAAGCCGTATCCACGCCGGATGGCTGGGTGATGCGGCCGTCCCAGTCGACGAAAGGGTCAAGTTCTCGCTTCGCCGCCGCCTTTTGGTGCCCGACGCGACGATCTCGGCCCTGCTGCAAACCCGGCATGCGCTCGCTGCCGCCATGGACGAGCGGCTCTCGCCCTACGATCTCATCGCACTGCCGACGACGCCGATTGCGGCCGTGTCCATCGCAAGCGTCGACACCGACGCGGCGGAATACGACCGCGTGGAGAGCCTGCTGCTGCGCAACTGCCAGGTCGCCAACCAGTTCGATCTCGCCGCTATCACCCTGCCGATGCCGGGCCTTGTGCGGCCGGCCGGACTGATGCTGGTTGGGAGAAACGGAACCGATGCGACCGTACTGGCGTCAGCCCTTTCAGCCGAGGCGCTGCTTCAGGAAGCTTGAACGGCGCGCCCGATGGTCATCGAATGAAACACCAGCCTGCAAGCAGTCCGGTTCGGCAGTCGTCGTCGAAGGACATCAAGCGGGCATGGATCCCGTTGAAATCGGAACTCCGCAACGCCTTGTTCTCTACGGCCAATTGCTCGCGCCTTGATGCGCCAAGCATGCCGAGCGATGTGCGCGCCGATTTTGCGACAGCGATATGCGATGAAGCAGACTTGATCTGCGACGCGCTTTAGCGTGAGCGCTTCGAGGCCTGAAGGATCAGCCAGACCGGTACGCCGATGACCGTATGCCAGATAGAAAATGTCATGCTTGTGCGTCTCCCCTAGCGCAAGCGATACGTGGCCGCGAACTCTCCCGACATCCGACGCGTCGCCGATTGAAACCCGGTCAGAACAGGACATCCCTGATTCGATTCGCAACCGATGGTGGATTACGTTCGAAAAATAGTTCGTGGAGGAGACGCGCTCCGCTCAATGCATCGTTTCGCCGGAGATCTCGTCACGGAGGATGCGGAAGGCATCTTCAAGCGCGGCGACCAAGACATCGGTCAGTTCGTCGCCGTCATTGTTCGCGAGATAGAGGGCAACCATCGTGTCGGATGGGTCGCGGTAATGCTCGATATCGTTTGACATATCATTGTCCTTCATTCGCCGTGTCACATCCCGGCCATTGAGGTGACTATAGGCGAAGGGACTTGCGTAAAGCTGGATGCATGACATCAGGCGAAGGGCACAGCACGCAGCGTCGCGTTATTCTCCATGCGCTCCCTAACGGGGTCGACCGACAAAGGATAGAGGATAGCGACCTATTTCGCTCGCGCCGGGCGCACGAGCACGCTAGAGCATGTCGCCGACGAACGACGCGGGAATGAGCATGTCGAAGAAAACCAAGAGCGACGAAACCGCGGACGTGCAGCGCCTGAAACTCGATTTTCCCGACATCCATGCGGATCTGATCGCCGGCCGCATCCCGTCGCTACGCAAGGCGCTTATCGCGGCAGGGCTTAAGGACGAGCGCACGCGCCTCGACAAGCTCAAGAATTCCTGGACCAAGGCAAGCCCCACCGAGCGTGAAACGTTCCTCAAGTGGCTGAGCAGCAATGGCGGCCCGGACGGGCTTGCCCCACACGCTCATATCGATCCGCCGCTCGCAGCGCCCCCCGCGATTGCCAGCGGTCGCTACCTGCTCCCCGAAACGATCGCCGAAATCCGCACGATCATGAATCGCCGCCGGATGCGGGCGAACGACATCATGGCCGAGATGGGATTTGCCGGCGACGACCTGTCCCTCACCCGCGCCCTGTCCAAGGGCGCAAGCCTGCGGCTCTCGGTGATTGCCGCGCTGGAAACCTGGTTGCGCAACAACGCGGCGGAGTGAACCCGCCGGACAATCGTCCGCTTTCAACGCGCCCCTCTTCCGCCCGCTGCAACCCGCATTGCCGGCGCGCGACCGTTGCGCGCGTTCAGCAGAAGAAAATTGCAACTTAAACCTGAGCCAATCCTTGAAAGCACGAAAGTGGTGCTTTATGTTATTGCTCATGGCTCAGGGCAACCACACGTCGATCTTGTACTACGATCTCGCGCCGGACGCGGAGGCCAGACGTGCGCTGGAAGAAACCTTCGTTGCCTACGGCGACATGCTGGCGATGCTCGATGAACTCGCCGGCGAAAAGGCGGGCGCCAATCTCGTAACGTTGCATGAACTTGCCTACGAAACGGTCCGGGAGCGCACCGGGCTTCCGGCGCGCATGGTCACGCTTGGACTGCGTGACTTCGCGGCAAACCGCGGACAGCAGGCCAATGCCGAAAGGCTGCCGCTGGACGACAAGCTTTTCGCAATCAAGGGACCGTCGGATCTGACCGTCGCCACCGTGCGTGGTCGCGTCGCGATCCCATACGACGTCGCCGGCTATTCGCCGGGCACTCTGAATATCTTCGCCGCCCAGCTCGTTGCACAGCACGGCGGCTATCAGATCCACATTGGCGTCACCACGCATTCCGACCGAACGGAGAAGAAAATGATGACGAATGAAGGCATCCTATCCCGTATGGGCCGCTTGATCGCCGGTCTCGCCAATGCCGCCGTCGACAAGGCGGAAGGCAGCAACAAGATCGTGATCGTCGAACAGGCACTCCGCGAAATCGACGCGGCGGCTGAAGAGGCCCGGGTCGATATCGGCCAGGCACGCGCCGAGGAGTATCGCATCCTCAGCCGCCGCGACGAAATCGGCGCCGATCTCGAAAAGCTGGACGAAAAGATCAGCACCGCCATCTCTGCCGCCCGGGAAGACCTTGCCAAGGCCGGCGTCGCCCGCCAGATCGACCTGGAATCGCAGCTCGCCGCCCTGGACAAGGCGCTCGCCGGCGCCCGCACCGATCTCGAAGAGGGCCAGCAGGCGCTGCAGGCGGTGCTTGCCACCCGCCGCGAGGCCGAGGCGCGGCTCGCCGATCTCAAGCGCAGCATCGCCCAGTTCCCCGAGAGCAAGGTTTCGGGCCTGGCGAAGCCCAGCCCGGTGGACGGTGCCGCCCGCGCCGCTGCCGCCGTCTCCCGCGCCACGGGCGTACCGGGCGGAGAACACGGCAACAGCGCCGAGCTGGACGAACTCGACCGCCTGCATCGCGATCGGGCGATCGACGCGAGACTGGCCGCACTCAAGGCAAAGCAGCACTGACGCCGATGCTGTTCTTCCTCGCCCCGGAATCCCTACCCTTCGCGGTTGCGGCGGTGATGTTGGCCGCCTTCACCGGCATCGAGCTCCTCTGCCTGCTGCTCGGCTTCTCACTGGGTGAGGCGATCGACAAGGCCTGGCTGGACGACCACAACGCATTGGGCGGGCTGATGTCCTGGTTCAATGTCGGCGGCGTACCGCTGCTCGTGCTGCTGATGCTTTTCCTCGGCCTCTTCGCGATGATCGGTTTTGTCATCCAGGCGGTGGCCGGGGCCCTGTGGGTGCCGCTGCCTGCCCTTGTCGCGGCGCTACCGGCACTCGCCGTCTCGCTGCCCGCAGTTCGGATGTCGAGCCGATGGGTGGCAAAGATCGTGCCGCGTGACGAAAGCTATGCCGTCGATCTCGGCGATTTCGTCGGCCGCAGCGGCGAAGTCACCGTCGGCCCACTGGACCAGGGCCTGCCGGGACGCATCCGCCTCAAGGATCGCCACGGCAACTGGCATGTGCTGCGCGCGCGCGCCGCCCGCAACGAGCAACCGATCGCCATCGGCGCGCAGGTGCTCGTCGTCGATCGCGTTTCCAACATTTTCATTGCGATATCGGCGCCGGCAGACCTGCTGACGCCGCCCAATCCTTAAAATTCCCACGTCTTAAAGTCTCACGGAGCAACCATGTTTTATGAACTCTTGGTGCCGGCCGGCATCGGCATCGTCCTGATCCTCGGCATCGGCTTTGTTCTTGCATCGCTCTATACCCGCTCGAGCCGCGACGAAGCCTATGTGCGCACGGGCCTTGGCGGCCAGAAGGTGGTCCTCGACGGCGGCTCCATCGTGCTGCCGATCTTCCACTCGATCGCCCGCGTCAACCTGAAGACGCTGCGCCTTGAAGTCCGTCGTGGCGAAGGCGACGCGCTGATCACCAAGGACCGCATGCGCGTCGATATCGGCGCGGAATTCTATGTCCGCGTGAAGCCCGATGCCTCCTCGATCGCGCTTGCAGCCCAGACACTCGGCGACCGTACCAACGATGCCGAACAGCTGCGCGTGCTGATCGAGGCCAAGTTCGTCGACGGTCTGCGCTCGGTCGCCGCCACCATGAGCCTCGACGCGCTGCAGGAACAGCGCATGGATTTCGTCAAGGCGGTGCAGGAAGCGGTCGGCGCCGACCTGCAGTCGAACGGTCTCGAACTCGAATCCGTTTCGCTGACCCGTCTCGACCAGACGGATATCAAGCACTTCAACGCCAACAACTTCTTCGACGCGCATGGTCTTGCGGCGCTGACCCGCATTACCGAGGGCCGCAAGAAGGAGCGCAACGAGATCGTGCGCGATACCGAAGTCGCGATCGCCCAGAAGGATCTGGAAGCCCGCCAGCAATCGCTGACGATCGAGCGCACCAAGCGCGAGGCGGAGCTGAACCAGGAACGCGACATCGCCAACAAGTCGGCCGCCACCCGCGCCGAAACCGCGCAGCAGGAACAGGCGGCCAAGCGCGCCGAGGAAGAAGCTCGCATCGCCGCCGAGCAGGCGATCGCCGAACGCGAGGCGCTTGCCAAGCAGGCGCGTGAAAGCGCCAACATCGACGCCACCCGCGCCGTGCAGCAGCGCGACACGGAAGCCCGCCGCGACCTGCAGATCGTTTCGCAGGAAAGCGCCATCGCGGTTGCCAACAAGAGCCGGGAAGAGTCCGAGGCGAAGGCCCAGGCTGAAACCGCCCGCGCGCTCGCCATCGCCGCGGAAGAAAAGGTGGAGACGGCAAAGGCCGTGGAAATCGCCGAACGCGAACGCCAGATCGCCGTCATCGACGCCCGCAAGAACGCCGAAACCGAAGCGACCGCCGTGACCGTCGGCGCCGAAGCCGAAAAGCAGGCGGCCCTCGACCAGGCCGATGCGATCAAGACGCTGGCCACCGCCGAGGCCGACGCCGCGATCATCAAGGCGAAGGGCGTGCTCGAAACCGGCAAGGCCGCAGCCGAGAGCGAGGCGCTGCTCAACGAGGCCCGCAACAAGCTGAGCTCCGCCATCATTGAATTCGAGATCCTGCGCGAACGCATCCGCATCATTCCCGAAGCGCTGGCAGAAGCGGTCAAGCCGATCGAGAAGATCTCCGACATCCGCATCTTCGACACCGGCGGCATGCTCGGCCGCAACGGCGGCGGCGACGGTGCTGCCAACGGCATCGGCCTTGGCGACGGGTTGGCGGGCCAGCTCCTGTCCTACCAGGCCAACAAGCCGATCGTCGACCAACTGCTGAAGGAAGCAGGCTTCAACGGCGAAAATGCGATCTCGTCGCTGCTCGGCAACCTGCAGGCGGCACCGTCGCCGGCGGAGAAATCGCCGAAGAAGTAACGCGAAACCGACGGGATCCCTGGCCTCGCGGCTGGGGATCAGACTATGGGTGCGGGCATCAGGTCAGGCCGGCCCGCGCGTGACCGCAAGCATCCTGCGGCGCTGTCGTCGCGACCCTTAAACCGGCCCTGCGGCCGACGGTCCGCCTGCTTCCCTCCTGCCTCGGCTGCCGGGTCACGGGCCGCTCAACATGCTGGCGCACTAGCGCGCGTGTTCAATGCGCCACGTTCTGCCGTTTCCGCAAGTTGCCGAGAACTGGCCATTTACATCCACAAGTGCTAATATTTTTGGGCCGAAGGTTCCAGAGGAACCCGCCTCGCGACCGACAATCAGATAAACGCGAATTGCTTGCAGCCAATTGCCGCGCCGTCGGACGACCGCTCCATGAGCGCCGTCGATGTCCGACGACATCAACGTGGAGGAAAAGCCAATGGCCAGCAATCTTGTTTCGTATATCGCGCAGATGCTTACCCCTGACATGATCGCACGCATCGCTTCGGCGCTCGGGCTCGACAGCAGCAAGGTGCAGGGCGCCGTCAGCGCCGCCATTCCCGCGGTGCTGGCGGGACTGACGGGTGTCGCCGCGCAACCGGGCGGGGCGCAGAAGATCGCCGATACCGCCAGTCAACAAGGCGGATCGCTCGACAGTCTCATCGGGATGCTTCAGGGAGGCGATCAGGCGACGCTTAGCCAGAACGGGTCACAGATCATTTCGTCAATCTTCGGGGCAAAGGACGGCAGTGCGCTGGCAAGCGCCATCGGCGGGATCTCCGGCATGGACCCGCGGGCGAGCGGTTCGTTGCTGGCGACGCTTGCTCCCCTCGTGCTGGGTGGCCTTGCCCGGCAGAGCGGCGGCGATCTCAGCGCCAATGGCATTGCCGGACTGCTCGCGAGCCAGAAGGACAACATCGCGGCCGCCCTGCCCTCCGGCGCAAGAGAACTGCTTGGCGGAACAGGCTTGCTCGGCGGGCTCGGCGCTTCGGCACAGTCTGCCGCGGCCTCGGCGAGCCAGGTCGCCCGCGACGCCGCGACAGCGGCTTCGTCCGTCGGTGGAGCCGGTCAGCGCGCAGCCGAGGCGGCGACGCCGTCCGGGTCGCGCAACTGGCTCTACTGGGTGATTGCCGTGCTCGCGCTTGCAGCCGTGCTCTTCTATCTGTTCGGCAGACCGAGCGGAGAGGTCGCGCCACAGGCTGGCACGGCGGGGCAAAGCTTGACGGTCGGCGGGGTCGACATCGGCCGGCAGGTCCAGGACAGCATGGCGAGCCTGCAGACAACGCTGACCGGTGTCACGGACGCCGCCTCGGCCACGGCCGCCCTGCCGAAACTGGAGGAGATTTCAGCCGGGCTCGACAAAGTCACGGGCGCCACCGGGCAACTGTCTGCCGAACAGAAGGCAGCCCTTTCCGCGCTCGTCGGGCCGATGATGCCAACGCTCAACGGGCTTTTCGACAAGGTGCTGGCGATACCCGGCGCTTCCGACATCGTGAAACCCGCAATCGATGCATTGAAGACCAAGCTCGCCTCACTGGCGACCTGAAGAACCAGCCCAAGCATGAGCTGCCGGCCCTGCATTCCGCACGGACCGTTGGCGATTGTCATCGACGAAACCGGATAGGAAGGAAGACGGCCATGGCCGACAAATCGACATTCACCCCGGAAGAATGGACGCTGCTCCTGGAGAGCGTGATGATGGCCGGCATTGCCGTGACGGCCGCGGAGCCGAGCGGCCTCTGGGGGATGATGAAGGAAGGCATCGCCAACAGCAGCGCACTTCTGCAGGCAAAAGCCGATGCCGCAGCAAGCCCGCTCGTCAAGGCGCTGGTCGCCGACTTCGAAACCTCGGAGGGCCGGACCGCCGCTCGCGATGGGCTGCAGACGAAACTCAAGGGTGCCAAGCCGGAGGACATGAAGGCCAGGTGCATTGAAACGCTGAATCAGGCCCGGACACTCGTCGAGACCAAGGCGCAGGGTGATGTCGCAGCCTTCAGCACATGGCTATACCAGATCAGCCAGAAGGTGGCGGAAGCCGCCAAGGAAGGCGGCTTCCTGGGCTTCGGCGGCGTCGCTGTCAGCGATGCTGAGAAGGCCACCTTGTCGGAAATTTCCGCGGCGCTGAAAGTCGCCTAGGCAGCTGCGTTTCGCCGCGGAAGCACGAACGTGCCGTCAGCCCGGCCGCCGACGCCCTTGCCCGGTTCGCAACGGCATCGATGGCTATAGTTCGGCAAACCGCAATCGCTGGCGACAACGCCGCGACATCGTTGTCAGATGGGTCACCCTTTGACGCGGCGCACGACCCGCGATCGCCATATCAGGGTGGGCTATCGGAAGCGCCGGATGACCGCTGGCAAGGAGAACGATCGATCGCCCCGCCTCCGACACAACAGGAACGTGCCCGCCCCCATCCTGAAACAGATATCGAGCCTGCTGGCGATTTTGTTTCCTGGACGCCGAAGTCGAGTTGATAGAGACGCGCGTTTAAACAACGAACCCCGGAAGCTTCCGTGAACCGCCCTGAAGTCGGGCTGCTTCGCATAGCACATGGTGGTGAGATAGATTATGGCGGAGAGGGTGGGATTCGAACCCACGGTACGGTTGCCCGTACGCCGCATTTCGAGTGCGGTGCTTTCGACCACTCAGCCACCTCTCCGCTTTGCTGGTCGGCGCTTGTTCGGCGCGGTCGGGTTCATAGCGGCAGATTCGGGTGCTGGCAAGGGCCTTGTTTGAAGAATATGTAACGGCCTCGTTGCTTTCGCCTTGACACGCCTGTGCAAATCCTTGTAATCCGCGCAATGAAGTGGTGTGGCCTAGCTTCACCGCAGCGGGTGTGATTTGCGCCCTTTCACCGGTGGATATCCGAAAAGGAGATCCACTCAACTGTCGACTGAGAAAAAGACGGCCTTGTCTTCGGGCAGAGAGCCGGATCGAACATGAAAGGATAAAAAATGTTCGCAGTCATCAAGACCGGCGGTAAGCAGTACCGCGTGGCCGCCAACGACGTCCTCACCATCGAAAAGCTGGAAGGCGTTGCAGGCGACAAGATCGAATTCACCGAGATCCTGATGGTCGGCGTTGGCGCCGATGCAACCATCGGTGCTCCGTTTGTCGAAGGCGCCGTTGTCAGCGCTGAAGTTGTTGAGCAGGGTCGCGCCAAGAAGGTCATCGCCTTCAAGAAGCGTCGCCGCCAGAACTCCAAGCGCTCGCGCGGTCACCGCCAGCACCAGACGACCGTCCGCATCCTGGACATCGCTGCTGCCGGTGGCAAGGCAAAGAAGGCTTCGAAGAAGTCTGAAGCTGCCGCTGAAGCCGCTGCAAACTGAGTTCAGGGATCTAAGGTTTAAAGGAGAACACCAATGGCACACAAAAAAGCTGGCGGTTCGTCGCGTAACGGTCGCGATTCTGAGTCCAAGCGCCTTGGCGTGAAGAAGTTCGGCGGCGAGAACGTCATTGCAGGCAACATTATCGTGCGCCAGCGCGGTACGAAGTGGCATCCGGGCGCCAATGTCGGCCTCGGTAAGGACCACACGATTTTTGCACTTACGGCCGGCAACGTGGACTTCCGTACGAAGGCCAATGGCCGCGTGTACGTGTCTGTAATGCCGAAAGCCGAAGCAGCGGAATAAGCCGGTAGCGCTCTAAAACAGCCGGCGTCTCATCGACCCGGCTGACGCACCTGATGGTTCCAAGCCAGACTTCAAAGGGGAGATGGGGCAATACCCAACTCCCCTTTTTCGTTTCTGGAGGAAACCATGCAAACCGAGTTGTTGAGGGAAGACCAATCCCGGTCTCCCGAGCAGAGGCTGAGGCCCCAACGGTCAAGGACCGATTGCCCGATATTGTTGTCACCCCGGCTCGTTCTGCGCGCGCCCCATGAAGACGATATCGACGCCCTTGCCCATCTTGCCAACAATGCCAATGTCGCGACCATGGTTTCGCGCATGCCGCACCCGTATACGACGGCCGATGCCGCCGACTTCGTGCGACGCGCGAAAGCCGGCACGATTGGCAAGTGCGTCTACGCGATTACCAAAGCGGACAATGGCGCATTTCTCGGTTGTTGCGGTATCGAGCCGCATCCCGATGGCAAGACGGCGGAGCTCGGCTATTGGCTGGGCGAGCCCTATTGGAACCAGGGCTATGCCACCGAGGCCGCCCAGGTCCTGACCGACATGGCCTTCCGCACCCGCGACATCGACCAGATCGATGCGCGCTGCCGGGTCATGAACTTGGCATCGCGCCGGGTCATCCAGAAGTGCGGTTTCCAGTTCCAGGGCAGCGGCATGGTCGGCAGCCTGGCGCTCGGCGGCTCGATCGCCGTCGAATGGTACCGGCTCGACCGCAAGACCTGGGTCTCCTTGAGAAGCTGGGGAGGCATGCGATGAACGCGCTCGCTTCCGAACGCCAGCGGATCGTTGCCCGCCCCGGTCCCGGCCCCTGCCCGGTCATCGAGACCAAGCGCCTGGTCCTGCGCCCGCATCGGCGAAACGACGCCGAGGCGATCGCCCAGTCGCTCGGCGATTTCCAGGTGGCGCGCATGCTGGCGCGCGTTCCCGCGCCCTACGATCAGCAGGACGCGCTCGACTGGCTGACGGCGCAGACTTCGGGGCTGACGCCCGACTGGACCTTCGCCGTCACCACCGGTGACGACGTGCACATCGGCTGCGTCGGCATCGAGCTCCGCCACGGCCAATGGCATGTCGGCTACTGGCTGAACCGCTTCTACTGGGGCAAGGGCTTTGCCTCGGAGGCGACCTATGCGGCGGTCGAGCGCTTCTTCCGCCGCATGCCCGAAACGACCCTGCATTCCGGCGTCTTTGCCGACAATCCGGGATCGCTGAAGGTGCAGGAGAAGATCGGCTTCCAGATCACCGGCTGCGCCCAGGTCTATGCGCTCGCGCGCAACGCCATGGTCGCCCATATCGAGACGCGGCTGACCGCCGCCGATCTGCGCCGACCGCACTAGAGAACATCCCCGCGAAGCTCGGGCTTCGCGGGGACCTTTTTTGTCATGCGAGCGTGAAACCGACAGGCAGGTGGTCGGAACCCTTGGCCTCATAGTCGGTCCAGGCATCGGTGAGACGAGACGCAAGGCCGGCGCTCAAGAAACAATAGTCGAGATGCATGCGTTTTTCGGGGTTTTCGGGATGGATCCAGCTATAGCTTTCAGGCGTCAGGCGGCCGAGATGGGCAAGCGCATCGACCGGATTCTCAAGCCGCAGCGAACGGCCGTAGAAGGCGTCGCGCGAGCCGGTCATCGCGCAGTATTCCGGCGTCTCCGGCTCCATGTTGAAATCGCCCATGACGACGAAGTCCTCCGGATGCGGCGGCTCGGCCATGCCGAAATCGGCCGCCCCGGTGATCGCGCCGCCTTCGAGCGGATAACCGAGCAGCCGCTCCTTGAGATAACGGATCTGGGCAATACGCTCGGCCGGCAGCACATGATCGAGATGCACGGAATAGACCCGGAGCGGACCGTCGGGCGTTGCGACCAGCGCTTCCGTCGCCCCGCGCTGCAGGTTCATCGGGCTGATCGTGCGGGTGCGCGGCAAGGGGATGAGCCGGGTTGCAAGGATCGGCCAGCGCGACAGGATCATGTTGCCGAACTGGAAGCGCCGGCTGACGGCGCGTCCATCCTCGATCGCCGAACCGATGTCGATGTCGCAAGGCGCGTGGAAGGCGGAGAAATGGCCGGGAAACAGCTTTTCGAAGCGGGTGACGAGATCGACATGGCCGTTGCGGTGAAAGCCGCGCGTCACTTCCTGAAGCGCGATGATGTCGGCGTCCCCGATCGAAGCGGCGATACGCTCGGGATCGAAGCGACCGTCGAGGCCGATGCCGTATTGGATGTTGTAGCTAACGAACCGCACGATATTCTTTGACCTCCGAATAAACCGCCTATATCGATGGCGGCAAATTACAGCGCCGCGCATCCTTTAGGACCTGCAAAGGTCGCTGTAACACTTTCTAAGACCGCGCACTTACACCGAACAGATGGCAGCCCAATGAAATTTCTCGACGAAACGAAAGTCTATATCCGCTCCGGCGACGGTGGCGCAGGCGCCGTCTCGTTCCGGCGCGAGAAGTTCATCGAGTTCGGCGGACCGGACGGCGGCGACGGCGGCCGTGGCGGAGACGTCTGGGTTGAGGCCGTCAACGGTCTGAACACGCTCATCGACTTCCGTTACCAACAGCACTTCAAGGCCAAGACCGGCCAGCACGGCATGGGCCGCAACCGCACCGGCGCCGGCGGCGACGACGTGACGCTGAAGGTCCCGGTCGGCACCCAGATCTTCGAGGAAGACAACGAGACGCTGATCGTCGACATGGTCGCCGAGGGCCAGCGCTATCGGCTGGCCGCCGGTGGCAATGGCGGCTTCGGCAACGCCCGCTTCAAGTCCGCGACCAACCAGGCGCCGAACTGGGCCAACCCCGGTCTCGAGGGCGACGAGAAGACGCTCTGGCTGCGGCTGAAGCTGATCGCTGATGCCGGTCTCGTCGGTCTGCCGAATGCCGGCAAGTCGACCTTCCTTGCCGCCTGCACGCGCGCTCGCCCGAAGATCGCCAACTATCCGTTCACGACGCTGCATCCCAATCTCGGCGTCGCCACCATCGACGGCAACGAGTTCATTATCGCCGACATTCCCGGCCTGATCGAAGGTGCGCATGAAGGTGTGGGCATCGGCGACCGCTTCCTCGGCCATGTCGAGCGCACGCGTGTGCTGCTGCACCTCGTCTCCGCCCAGGAGGAAGATGTCGCCAAGGCCTATAAGACGGTCAGGCACGAGCTCGAAGCCTATGGCGGCGGGCTGGAAGACAAGCCGCAGATCATCGCACTGTCGCAGATCGACGTGCTCGACGAGGACGAGCTGAAGATAAAAGCCAAGGCGCTGGCCAAGGCCTGCGGCGAGCAGCCCCTGCTGCTCTCTGCCGCCGTCGGCAAGGGCATGACCGAAGCGCTGCGAGCGTTGCGCAGCGTCATCGTCGCCGCCAAGGCCGGTGAAGGCTATGGCGAGGAGAACCTCTGAGATGACCAAGACCCGCAAGCCGCTTTTGAAGTATCGCCGGGTCGTCATCAAGATCGGGTCGGCATTGCTGGTCGACCGCGCCACCGGGCTGAAGAAGGCCTGGCTTGACGCCATGTGCGCCGACATCGCCGGCCTGAAGTCCAAGGGCGTCGAAGTGCTGGTCGTCTCCTCGGGCGCGATCGCGCTCGGCCGTACCGTGCTCAACCTGCCGGCAGGTGCCCTGAAGCTCGAAGAGAGCCAGGCGGCCGCCGCCGTCGGCCAGATTGCGCTCGCGCGCGCCTGGTCGGAGAGCCTTTCGACCGATGCCATCGTCGCCGGCCAGGTGCTGCTGACACTCGGCGACACGGAAGAGCGCCGCCGCTACCTCAACGCCCGCGCCACCATCAACCAGCTGCTGAAACTCGGCGCCGTGCCGATCATCAACGAGAACGATACGGTCGCGACCACAGAAATCCGCTATGGCGACAACGATCGTCTCGCCGCCCGTGTCGCCACTATGGTCGGCGCCGATTTGCTGGTGCTGCTCTCCGATATCGATGGGCTCTACACGGCCCCGCCGCATCTCGACCCGAACGCCCGCTTCCTCGAAACGATCGCCGAGATCACCCCTGAGATCGAGGCCATGGCCGGGGGTGCGGCATCCGAGCTTTCGCGCGGCGGCATGCGCACCAAGATCGATGCCGGCAAGATCGCCACGACCGCCGGCTGCGCCATGATCATCGCCTCAGGCAAGCCGAACCATCCGCTGGCGGCGATCGAGGACGGTGCCCGTTCGTCCTGGTTCGCACCATCAGGCTCGCCGGTGACCGCGCGCAAGACCTGGATTGCCGGGCAATTGCTGCCGGCCGGAACGCTTGCCGTCGATGCCGGTGCCGAAGAGGCGCTGCGCTCGGGCAAGAGCCTGCTGCCGGCCGGCGTCCGTGACGTGACGGGCAGCTTCAGCCGCGGTGACACCATCGCCATTCTCGGCACCTCCGGCCGCGAGATCGCCCGTGGTCTTGCCGGCTACGATGCCGACGAAGCCCGCCAGATCGCCGGCAAGAAATCGGCCGAGATCGCCGCGATCCTCGGCTATGCCGGCCGCGCCGCCATGGTGCACCGCGACGATATGGTGATGACCGGAAAACGCGCTGAGGCCGAGGGCAGCCGGAAGGATGAAGTCCATGCTTGACGAGGTGAAAAACAAGGGCGACGTCGAGACCGTCATGCTGGAGATCGGCCGCAACGCCAAGGCCGCCAGCCGACCGCTTGCCATCGCCAGCGCCGAACGCAAGCACGCCGCCCTGATCGCCATGGCCGATGCGATCGTCGCCCGCACGGACGAGATCCTGGCGGCCAATGCGATCGACCTTGAAAACGCCCGAGAAAGCGGCGTCGCCGCCTCTTTCATCGACCGCCTGACGCTGAGCGAAGGCCGCATCCGCGACATGGCAAACGGCATTCGCGCGATTGCCGAGTTCAAAGATCCGGTCGGTGACATCATTGCCGAATGGGACCGGCCGAACGGCCTGCACATCGAGCGCGTCCGCACGCCGCTCGGCGTCATTGGCGTCATTTATGAAAGCCGGCCGAACGTGACGGCTGATGCCGGCGCGCTGTGCCTCAAGGCCGGCAACGCCGTGATCCTGCGCGGCGGCTCCGACAGCTTCCATTCCTCCAGCGCGATCCATGCCTGCCTCGTCGAAGGCCTCAAAGCCGCCGGCCTGCCGGAACATGCGATCCAGATGGTGCCGGTCTCTGACCGCGCGGCCGTCGGCGCCATGCTCTCGGGTCTTGGCGGCACGATTGATGTGATTGTACCGCGCGGGGGCAAGAGCCTCGTTGCCCGGGTGCAGAACGAAGCGCGCGTGCCGGTCTTTGCCCATCTCGAAGGCCTCTGCCACATCTATGTCGATGCCTCTGCCGATCTCGCCATGGCGGAAAAGATCGTCGTCAACGCCAAGATGCGCCGCACCGGTATCTGTGGTGCTGCCGAAACACTGCTGATCGACCGCAACGACGCCGACCGACTGGTCAAGCCGTTGCTGAACGCCCTGCTGTCAGCGGGCTGCGAAGTACGCGTCTCCGACGAGCTCTCAGGCGCGGTCGACGGCCTGAAGGAAGCGACCGACGAGGATTGGGCAACGGAATATCTCGACGCCATCATCTCCGTGAAGCTGGTTGACGGGATCGCCGGTGCGATCGAGCACATCGGGACCTGGTCGTCGGCCCACACGGAGGCCGTCATCGCTGAGGATCCCGAGGTCGTCGAGCGTTTCTTCTCGGAGATCGATTCCGCGATCTTGCTGCATAACGCCTCGACCCAGTTTGCCGATGGCGGCGAATTCGGCATGGGCGGTGAAATCGGCATCGCCACGGGCAAGATGCATGCGCGCGGACCGGTCGGCGTCGAACAGCTGACCTCTTTCAAGTATCGGGTGCGTGGTGCTGGACAGGTCAGGCCCTGAGGTGACGGCAGGCAGGGTGAACACCCGCTACCTGCGCATGCCCCATGTCGAAGCCGGCATGGTGGTGGGCCTCTTCGGCGGATCCTTCAACCCGCCGCATGAGGGCCATGTGCTCGTTGCCGACACGGCGATCCAACGGCTCGGGCTCGACCAGCTCTGGTGGATGGTGACCCCCGGCAATCCGCTGAAGGACCACAACAATCTGGCGCCGCTTGCCGACCGCATCGCCATGAGCGAAGCGATCGCGCACAACCCGCGCATCAAGGTGACGGCCTTCGAAAAGGCGTTGAGGCAGAGCTATACCGCCCGCACGCTCGAAATCGTGCAGGCGCGAAACCGCGACATTCGCTTCGTCTGGATCATGGGCGCCGACAACCTGAAGAGCTTCCATCGCTGGCAGAACTGGCAGAAGATCGCCCGCACTTTTCCGATCGCCGTCATCGATCGGCCGGGCTCGACGCTCGCCTATCTCTCCTCACGCATGGCGAAAACCTTCGACTATGCTCGCATCGACGAGGACGACGCGCGGCGCCTCCCCTTCCACCGCGCGCCAGCCTGGACCTTCATCCATGGACCGCGCTCATCGATGAGTTCGACGGCGCTTCGCGCCGCCGGTGGAGTATGATTTCCAGGGATTCAGTTCTGCTGTCTTGAAACAGCTACGGTTTGATGCCTACATTCATGGACGGTTCGATCTTTGTTCGAATCGGAAGTGCCTGTTCTGTTCATGTGGAAAGGAAAGACCCTGACAACAGCACACGCCAAGGGATATGCGGTTACCGCATTCCCGCGCAGCACGGGATCTAGCGACGAAGCCGCTGTCCGTGCGCTTCAACTGGTCCTCGAGAGCCTAGAGGACTCGAAGGCAGAAGACATCGTCAGCATCAACATTGCCGGAAAGTCGGCGCTGGGAGACTTCATGGTCGTTGTCTCCGGGCGATCGAACAGGCATGTGATGGCCATTGCAGATCACCTGACGACCGACCTGAAAGACGGGGGCTTTGGCAATGCCCGTGTCGAAGGTCTGGAAGGCGGTGACTGGGTGCTGATCGACACCGGTGATGTGATCGTTCACATCTTCCGGCCGGAAATCCGGGAGTTCTACAACATCGAGAAGATGTGGGCGGCTCCCGAGATCGAGGACGGCACCTTGCATTGAGACCGACCGGGTCGCCGCGCAGCTGAATGCCGGACGAGCCGAGTTGCGGTCATGCATGAATGTGAAGGGCTGGCGCCGCCTTGGGCGGCGTTGTCAGCCGGATATTTGTTGCGACTGATCGTAACCTGCAGGCCCGTCAACCGGACAAGGCGCGCAACGACGCTGCAAGGCTCCAGGAACGCGGTATAAGATTCTCCTTGAATCGACCCGATTTCAGGAACTATGCAGTGCGCGTTGCAGCGCAAGCGAGGACGGACAAGGTCATGCGTATCGGACTTTTCGCAGTCGGCCGCCTCAAGGCGGGGCCGGAAAAGGATCTTGCGGCCCGTTATCTCGATCGCTTCTCCAAGGCCGGTCCGGCGATCGGGCTTGAGCTTTCCCGCGTCGTCGAAGTCAACGAAAGTCGTGCTTCGAACGCCGAGACGCGCAAGCGCGAGGAAGCCGCACAGCTCGAAAAGGCACTGGCCGAAGGCAGTCTGCTCGTGCTCTTGGACGAACGCGGCAAGGCGCTGGATTCGGAAGGCTTCTCATCGCTTCTCGGCACGTTCCGCGACAGCGGCAAGCGTGACCTGATGATCGCGATCGGTGGCGCCGATGGTCTCGATCCGAGCCTTCATCCCCGCGCCGATGCGGTGCTGAACCTTGGAAAGATGACCTGGCCGCACCAGCTCGTGCGCATCCTGATCGCCGAGCAGCTCTATCGGGCCGTCACCATTCTCTCCGGCCACCCCTATCATCGGGTCTGAAGCGGCGGGGCTGCTTTTCGGGCAACCTCTCCCGGTACACGCGGCGATAACGAGAATATGCTTGGTCGTGCGCGCCAAATCAGATTAGGTTTTTTCCTCATATTTTCGGATGGACGCACGCAACGGATGACGCCCCGAGGCAGGACCAGCGTTTTCGGCATGGGAAGAGACGACGCAGGACGGCTTGCCCGTACTGCGGCGGTCTTTGCGCTTGCGCTTGCGATCGGCCTGCCGGCGAGCGCCCAGGAGGCCACGCCGCCCGCCGCCGCGACCGGTCAGGAGCAGGGCCCGCCCGACCCCGCCGCCGACCTCACGCTTCGCCGCAACAGTACGCGCAGCGAACTGGATGCGCTCTCCAAGACGATCACGCTTTCCCAGGAGCGCGCCAATGCGCTGACGGAAACCATTGCCGAAATCGACAAGACCAACGAGACGCTGCGCGCCGCAATCGTCGAGTCCGCAAAGAAACGCCAGGATCTCGAACAGCAGATCGTCGATGGCGAGAAGAAGCTGAGCGACCTTAGAACCAAGGAAGACACGGTCCGTCGCTCGCTGCGCTCACGCCGGGGCGTGCTTGCCGAGGTGCTCGCCGCCCTGCAGCGGATGGGACGCAACCCGCCGCCGGCGATCCTGGTGACGCCTGAGGATGCGCTCGGCTCCGTGCGCAGCGCCATTCTGCTTGGCGCCGTCGTGCCCGGCCTGCGCAAGGAAACCGAAAACCTGGTGGCCGACCTCAAGGCGCTCGCCGACATCCGCACCGGCATCGACCGGCAGCGCGAGGACCTGACTGCGGCAATGACCGCCAATGTCGAGGAAGAGCGCCGCATGTCGATGCTGGTTGCCGAAAAGGAAAAGCTGCGCCAGACGAGCGCCAGCGAACTTGCGGCCGAGCAGCGCAAGGCGCAGGAACTGGCCTCGCAGGCGACCAATCTCCAGGGCCTGATCGGCTCGCTCGAGGACCAGATCTCCTCCGTTCGCGAGGCTGCCGAAGCGGCGCGCGCGCAGGAGGAAGAACGCCGTCGTATGAGCGAGGCAGAGCGCGAGGCGGCGCGGGAACTCGCCCGCAATGCGGTGCCTGACAAAAACCGCATTGCGCCCGCATATGTGTTTTCGGAGCTGAGGAACAAGCTTGCCTATCCGGCCGCGGGATCGCTGTTGCGCAAATTCGGCGATGCAGACGGCACGGGGCATTCCCTGCAAGGGATCATGTTGGAAACCAATCCCGGCGCGCTGGTGACTGCGCCGTCAGATGGCTGGATCGTCTATGCAGGCAATTTCCGCAGTTATGGGCAGATGATCATTCTCAACCCGGGCGACGGCTACCACGTCGTGCTTTCGGGGATGGAGAAGGTGAGCGTTCAGACTGGGCAGTTCGTCGTCGCCGGAGAACCGCTGGCGACGATGGGCGCAAAAAGAGTGGCGAGCGCTGCGGCCTTGGCGCTGGAAACGGACCGGCCGACGCTTTACATTGAATTCCGAAAAGACGGAAAACCGGTTGATTCCCGACCATGGTGGACCGCAGCAGAGGTTGGAAAGGCGCGAAATGATACGTAGGGCTTCACTTGTTCTGGTCGGGGCGCTGATGGGCGCGACCGCGATGGGCGTGGTTTATTCGGCTGTCGTTCCGGCCGTCGCTGCCAACACCTCGACCTATCGCGAACTGGCAATCTTCGGCGACGTGTTCGAACGCGTGCGGGCGCAATACGTGACGCCGCCGCAGGACGACAAGCTGATCGAGAACGCGATCAACGGCATGCTTTCCTCGCTCGACCCGCATTCGAGCTACATGAACTCGACCGATGCCGAGGACATGCGCACCCAGACGCGCGGTGAATTCGGCGGCCTCGGCATCGAAGTGACGATGGAAGACGACCTCGTCAAGGTCACGAGCCCGATCGACGACACACCTGCGGCCCGCGCCGGCGTGCTTGCCGGCGACTTCATTTCCAAGATCGACGGTGCGGATGTTCGCGGACTGAAGCTCGAAGACGCCGTCGAAAAGATGCGCGGCGCCATCGGCACCCCGATCAAGCTGACGATCCTGCGCAAGGGCGCGGACAAGCCGATCGAACTGACGATCGTCCGCGACGTCATCGCCGTTCGTGCGGTCAAGTTCCGCACCGAAGGCGACGTCGGCTACCTGCGCGTCATATCCTTCACTGAAAAGACCTATGACGACCTGAAGAAGGGCATCGAGAAGATCAAGGCCGAAGTGCCGGCCGATAAGCTGAAGGGCTACGTGCTCGACCTGCGCCTCAACCCGGGCGGTCTGCTCGATCAGGCGATCAACGTCTCCGACGCCTTCCTGGAACGTGGCGAAGTCGTTTCGACCCGCGGCCGCAACCCGGACGAGACCCGTCGCTTCAACGCCACGCCGGGCGATCTGACCGATGGCAAGCCGGTAGTCGTTCTGGTCAACGGCGGCTCGGCCTCCGCTTCGGAAATCGTCGCCGGTGCCCTGCAGGACCTGAAGCGCGCGACCGTGCTCGGCACGCGCTCCTTCGGCAAGGGTTCGGTCCAGACGATCATCCCCCTCGGCGAAGCCGGTGCGCTGCGTCTGACGACGGCGCTCTACTACACGCCGTCAGGCAAATCGATCCAAGGCACGGGCATTACGCCCGACATCAAGGTCGAACAGCCGCTGCCGCCGGAACTGCTCGGCAAGGTCGAGGCTCAGGGCGAGTCCGATCTGCGCGGCCACATCCAAGGCCAGAGCGAGACCGACGAAGGCTCCGGCTCGGTCGCCTATGTGCCGCCGGAAGCCAAGGACGACCTGCAGCTGAACTACGCGCTCGACCTTCTGCGCGGCAAGAAGACGGACCCGTCCTTCCCGGCGAGCCCCGAGCAGGCACAGTTGAAGAAATAAGCCTCACAGACACGAAACGAAGCGCCGCATGTTCACCCGAACATGCGGCGCTTCGCATTTGGCCCCATGACTCGGCCGGCCGATGCACTGGTCAAGCCTTCGCCACTAAATTATAGGGTTAGCAAGCGCTGCCGCGGCCACTGATTCTTTCGAAGGCATACGGCGTGCGACGGGAGAGGATCGGCACGCGTCCTGGCGCCGGCCTCGCTCTAGCGGCAACATCCCACAGCTCGACCGAGGCTTCGTTTGGGAACTGATCTCAATGCTCCGCTCGGCCAGAACCGGCGGGCCAAGCCAGTGTCGAAGCGCAATCCCCAGCGAACGCTCGGGTTTTCTCTTGCCGGCCTTTGCATCGCCGCGGTGATTGGCATTTCCGCCTGGAACACGCTTTCGCCGGACGGTTTGCGGCGTGATTCCGCATCGCCGGTCGTAACGGCCGAGAAAGCGAAGAGCCCAGGCGACAAGGCATCCAACCCGGCCAGCGGCCAGACGGGCGTCGGCTCCGGAACGATGGCACCGGGAACGGCCTATTCCGGCGCCGATGTCGAGCGCACGCTTACCGACGACGGCTCCACCGTCACGACGTTCTCGCCGCGCAGCCGCGACGGCAAGGGACCGGCCCTCATCAATGTCGGTCCGATCCGCGGCCAGGATCCGCGCATGGCGGCGATGCCCAATGACGACCTGCTGGAAGAAAGCCCCGCCGGACGCCTGCCGATCATCGGTCCCGACGGGCTGCGGCCGCTCGATCAATATGCGCGCCCCTGGTCGGGCGCGCGCGGCACACGCATCGCACTTGTCGTCGGCGGGCTCGGCCTCAGCCAGACGGGAACCCAGAAGGCGATCCGCGACCTGCCGGGTGAGGTGACGCTCGGCTTTGCCACGGCTGGAAACAGCCTGCAGCGCTGGATGCAGGAAGCGCGCCGCAGCGGCCATGAGATCCTGTTGCAGCTTCCGATGGAGCCGTTCGACTATCCGGCCAACGATCCAGGCCCCAATGCGCTGCGCGTCGGCCTCGGCGAAAAGAAGAACCTCGCGGAACTGCACCGCAACCTCGCCGAGATCACCAATTATACCGGCGTCATGAATTATCTTGGCGGCCGCTTCCTGTCCGATGCCGATGCGCTGGAGCCGGTCATGCGCGATCTCGGCAAGCGCGGCCTGCTGTTCCTCGACGATGGCACCTCGGCGCAGTCGCTGTCCGGCAAGCTTGCCGGCGCCTTCGACGTGCCGCACGGCTTTGCCGACCTGACGCTCGACAGCGAACTCAGCCGCAACGCGATCCTGAAGAAGCTTGATGAACTCGAACGCATCGCGCGCCGCAACGGTACCGCCATTGGCGTCGCTTCTGCCTTCGACGAGAGCGTCGGCGCGATTGCCTCCTGGATCGGTGAAGCGCAGGGGCGCGGCATCGAGATCGTCGGCGTTTCCGCGCTCGTCAAGGATCCGCAACAGAACTAGCTTAAAGCCGTCCCCACGGGACCAATGAACGTTTGCACAGAAGAGGCAGCCGATGAGCAAGGACAAGAAACTGAAGGCGGATGACCTTCCCTATCGCCCCTGTGTCGGGGTGATGGTGCTGAACCGGGCGGGCCTCGTCTGGGCCGGTCATCGTATCGCCGTCGGCAATTCCGAATATGACGGCTCGCCGCAGCAATGGCAGATGCCGCAGGGCGGCATTGACAAGGGAGAGGATCCGCTGAAGGCCGCCTATCGCGAGCTTTACGAAGAGACCGGCATGAGCACCGTCTCGCTGCTGGCCGAAGCGCCCGGCTGGATCAACTACGACCTGCCCGAACATCTGATCGGTATCGGCCTCAAGGGCAAGTATCGCGGCCAGACGCAGCGCTGGTATGCCTTCCGCTTTGAAGGCGAGGAAAACGAGATCGCCATCAACCCGCCGCCGGGCGGACATGAGCCGGAGTTCGACGCCTGGGAATGGAAGCCGATGCGCGACCTGCCGGAGCTGATCGTGCCGTTCAAGCGCAAGGTCTACGAGGAAGTGGTTGCGGCTTTCGCGCATCTGGCGCCGTGAACCGGACCTGCCCGTTCCTGAAACGACAAAGGCCGGCGATATCGCCGGCCTTTATGTTTGCAAGCTTTTACCAGGCTCAGTCGGCTTCGGCCTCGTTGGCCGGAGCGGCATTGAGCTGGCCGTATTTCTCTTCGCCGATCTTGTCGAGCAGCTCGAGCTGGGTTTCGAGGAAGTCGATATGGCCTTCCTCGTCGGCAAGCAGCTCTTCGAAGAGCTTCATGGAGACGTAGTCTCCGGCGGCATGACAGATGTCGCGGGATTTCTTGTAGGCGGTGCGGGCGTCGTATTCGCCGGCGAGATCTGCCTTCAGCACTTCCTTGACGTTCTGGCCGATGCGCAGCGGCGCGACCGTCTGCAGGTTGGGATGGCCTTCAAGGAAGATGATGCGCGCGACGAGCTTGTCGGCATGTTGCATCTCCTCGATGGATTCGGCCCGCTCCTTCTTGGCGAGAAGCGTATAGCCCCAGTCTTCGAGGAGGCGGTAGTGCAGCCAATACTGGTTGACGGCACCGAGTTCGAGATAGAGCGCTTCGTTAAGCTGCTCGATGACTTTTTTGTCGCCTTTCAAGATCCGCCCTCCGGTTGTCGTCGTGGAATTGTCTGAGGCGGGTCATGAAATCAAATATCTCTGCGTCCGTCGAGTCGCGGTGCGCGTGATATTGCTCGGTGGTGCGGATGATGATGTCGACGACATTGGGGAAACAGCCGCAGCAACGGCCGCGTTTTTCCATCGCGTGGTAGACTTTCGCCGGCACGATCAGCTGCCAACAGTCCTCGTCGAGGAGACCAATGATCGTGTCCTCGATCTCTTTTTCCGTGATGAAATTGCAGCTGCAAACCAGCATGTCGTCTCGCCTGTCGTACGCAACGCCCTGTATCAGCGCATAAAGCAAAACAGGACATTTAGTGTCAACTAAAAACTCCGCGAGCGGAAGTTGCGGGTGGATTAGAACGACTCTAAACTTGACAAAAAACTTCGCCTTTTCAGAATTTTAGAGATTCCTGAGCGACTGCGCCTGCAAACCCTGAATGGGTCATGAGGCGCACAGCCTGCGACATTTTTACACACCTCCGGTCGCGACGGCGGGAAACTCTGCCCATGACCCCGCGCCGGAAGCATTCCATGGAATCCCTCCGACGTATCTGGCCGTCCCTTCGCCAAACCGCCCCACACAATCGGGAGACAGCAAAGCCGGGTCGGGCTTTCAATGGAAATTGCGCCCCTTCGGCATCACGTCGGCCACCTCGGCTGTCGCTCGATCCGGGTTGCTGGAACTGCTGCCGGAATGGCGGGGGATCGGTAGGCGCTGGTCGCCTTGCGCCCGCTTCATGCGCGCGTCGCCGGTCGGTCTCAGTGCCTCATCGGCACGCTCGCTTGCGCCGAACCGCCGCGCTTCCTTGCGCAACAACCCGAGCATCGGCGTGATATCCTCGATGTGCTCGGCGACCACATGGATGACGCTGCTTTCGCGCTGCAGCCGGCCGCGGATCTTCACGAGACGCGCACCCATGACCACCGGCCGATAGGTCGGAAACACCTTCGGCCAGACGATCGCATTGGCAACACCGGTCTCGTCCTCGATCGTCATGAAGATGACGCCCTTGGCCGAACCCGGGCGCTGGCGGACGAGCACCAGCCCGGCAACGGTCACCCGCCGCCCGACCGGAGCGGTCGCAAGCATGCGGCTCTGGACGATCCCTTGCGCGGCAAGCGTGTCTCTGAGGAAGGAGACCGGATGCGCCTTCAGCGAGAAGGAGAGATAACGATAGTCGTTGATCACCTGCTCGCCTGCCAGCATCTCCGGCAAGATCATCGCGGGCTCCGGCCGCAACTCCTCTCTCGCAGCCCCCTCGAAAAGCGGCAGCCGCTCGGCCGCACTTTTTTCGTCGAGCGCCTTCACCGCCCAGAGCGCCTTGCGACGATCGAGCCCAATCGAGCGGAAGGCATCCGCATCCGCAAGCCTTTCGAGCGCGGAACGGGAGAGGCCGGAGCGCAGCCAGAGATCGCGAACCGATCCGTAACCGGCCCCCCTATTGGCGACGAGCTTGTCCTCGAGTTCCCTTTGGTTCAGCCCCTTGATCGAATTGAAGCCGAGGCGCATCGCCTTCGTCGTCCTGATCACAGTCTCCATCTCGCGGTGGCGCGGCTCGATGGCCCTCTTGTCGAGCCCCCCCTCTTCGAGATCCGCATCCCAGACCGAGTGGTTGATATCGACAGGCAGCACCCGGACCCCATGCTCGCGCGCATCGCGCACCAACTGACCGGGCGCGTAAAACCCCATCGGCTGCGAGTTCAAGAGCGCCGCGCAGAAGACATCCGGGTAATAGGTCTTGAGCCAGGACGAGACATAGACGAGCAGCGCAAAGGACGCGGCATGACTTTCGGGAAAGCCGTATTCGCCGAAACCCTCGATCTGCTTGAAGCAACGCTCGGCAAAATCGCGCGGATAGTCGTTCCTGACCATGCCTTCGATCATCTTTTCGTGGAAGGTATGGATGGTGCCGGTGCGCTTGAAGGTCGCCATGGCCCGGCGCAACTGGTCAGCCTCGCCGGGCGAGAAGCCTGCGGCGGTAATCGCGATCTGCATCGCCTGCTCCTGGAACAACGGCACGCCCAGCGTTCGCTTCAGCACGGCCTCCAGTTCAGGACTTGGATATTCGATGGGAATTTTTTTATCCCGCTGCTCCCGCCGCTTCAGATAGGGATGCACCATGTTGCCCTGGATCGGCCCGGGCCGGACGATCGCCACCTCGATGACGAGATCGTAGAAGATGCGCGGCTTCAGCCTTGGCAGCATGCTCATCTGCGCCCGGCTCTCGATCTGGAAGACGCCGATCGTATCGGCGCGACAGATCATGTCGTAGACGTCTTTCTGGTCATCCTTGAAGAGCTGATGCAGCGTTTTCTGCTCGTTGTAATGCCGGTCGAGAAGCTTGAAGGCACGGGCGATGCAGGTCAGCATGCCGAGCGCCAGTACATCGATCTTCAGGATCTTCAGCGTGTCGAGGTCGTCCTTGTCCCACTCGATCATGTAGCGGTCGGGCATCGCCGTATTCATGATCGGCACCACCTCGTCGAGCCGGTCGCGGGTCATCACGAAGCCGCCGACATGCTGGGAAAGATGGCGCGGGAAACTCATCAGCTCGGTGGCGTAATCGAGCACCTTCACCGTCGTCGGATCCTTCGTATCGAGCCCGGCCGCCTGCGCCTCGCGCTCCGAGAGATCGGCGACCGACCAGCCCCAGACGGAACCGGCAAGCGCCGATTGCACGTCTTCTGAGAACCCGAAGGCCTTGGCGGTCTCTCGGCCGGCCGAGCGCGCCCGGTAGCTGATGACAGCCGCCGTCAGTCCCGCATGCTCCTTGCCGTAGGTGCGGTAGATATGCTGGATCACCTCTTCCCGCTTCTCATGCTCGAAATCGACGTCGATATCCGGCGGCTCGTCCCGTTCGGTCGAAAGGAAGCGATCGAAGAGCAGGGTGGTCTTAAGTGGATTTACCTCGGTGATGCCAAGGCAATAGCAGACGGTGGAATTCGCCGCCGACCCGCGGCCCTGGCACAGGATGTCGGCGCCGCGCGCGAACTGCATGATGTTGCGCACTGTCAGGAAGTAGGGCTCGTAGCGTTTCTCTGCGATCAGGCCGAGTTCGTATTCGATCTGCCTGGAAACCTGTTCGGAAATTCCTTCGGGATAACGCTCGCGCGCGCCCTCCATCGTCAGCCGCCGCAGCGTCTGCGTCGGCGTCTCGCCCGGAATGCTCTCATCCGGATATTGATATTCGAGATCCGACAGCGAGAACTTCAGCCTCTCGAAGAAATGCCCGGTATTGGCGATCGCTTCCGGATAGTCGCGGAAGATGCGGATCATTTCGGCGGGCGTCTTCAGATGCCGCTCGGCATTGGCATGCAGCCGATAGCCTGCGGTCGCGATCGTCACATGCTCGCGGATGGCTGTAACGACATCGGCAAGCGGCCGGCGGCCGGCGGCATGAAACAGCGGACTGTTGGTGGCGACGAGCCTGACCGACGCATGGCGGGCAATGGTTGCAAGCCCGGCAAAGGCGAACTGATCGAAGCCATCGTAACGCGGCACCAGCGCCAGATAGAGCCGATCGGCGAAATGCGGTTTCAGTCGCTTGAGAAAATCGGCAAGCAGGGTTGCCTCCGGCGCGCCGATGACAGGACCCGGCAGCACCGCGAGAAGCAAATCCTCGCCCCATTCGATGAGATCGGTCTCGTAGAGCGTGCAGGTGCCCTTCTTGGCCCGCAGGTTTCCGGCGCTCAGCATTCGGCAGAGATTGCCCCAGCCGCGGCGGTTTAAGGGATAGGCGAGCACGTCGGGCAGGTCTTCGGCAAAGGTGAGCCGCGCACCGGGCTGGAAAGCCGACTTCTCCACCTTGGCCTGCGCATGGGCGCGCACCACGCCGGCGACCGTGTTGCGATCGGCAATGCCGAGGCCGCCAATACCGAGGCGGCTCGCCGCAACGACCATCTCACCCGGATGGGAAGCGCCTTCGAGGAAGGAGAAATTCGACCAGGCACCGATCTCGAAATAGGGGGTAGCGTCGCTCATGCGAAGACTCCATGCATGAACCAGCGCGGCGGAGCGCTCGCGCCATAATGCCCCTCGCGAAACAGCCAGAACCGCCGGCCGCTATCGTCCTCCACCCGGAAATAATCACGCTCCAGCGCCGGCTCGCCATCAAGCCACCATTCGCCGGCGATCCGCTCCGGCCCCTCAGCGCGCGCGATACGGTGCAATGTGCGCCGCCAGCGAAAGCTTCTCGGCGGCCCCTCCGGCACTTCGGCCACCGCCTCCACCGGTTCGGGACTTGGAAAGAGCCGCTGCGGCCGGGCGGCGGCAGCAAGCAGGGGCGCCGGGATGTTGTTACCCGGTTCCTCTGCCTTGCCGATCAGCGCCAGATCCGTGAGCGGCCGGAAGCTTGCCGCCCGCTCCGGCACATGGCTTTCCGAGAGCGCCGGCACCATGAGGCTTTCTGCGCCGAAGCGCGCCATGACCCGGTCGGCGAAGGCGGCAAGCGGACGCTCGCGATCCGGCGTGCCAGAGAAATCCTCCTGCATCACCTCGTATTTTTCGCTCTTCGGCACCGAAAGCCTGAGGATTTCGAAGCCGAAGCCGGCATCGAGATCTTCGTGCACCGCCTGCAGGCGTTCGCGGAAGAGACCCGCGACGCGACGCGGCTCGTTGAGCGGCGAGGACGTGCCGGCGGCGATGCGAAAGACCGCACCGTCGACGCGGAAAAGCAGCAGTTCGAACAGGCGCCCGCCCTCGCCGCGCTTCTCCAGTTCCGGTTTCAGCCGCAACGCCAGTTCTTCCGTCAGGCCCAAAATATCGTCTTCACCCTGGACCGGCTCGCCGAGCCGCCGCTCTGCCGAAAGGGCAGCGACGGGCAACCGTGGCGACAGCGGCTCGTCCTCGCGCCCGAGCGCCTGGTCGAGACGCAGAAGCAGGGTTGCGCCGAACCGGCGGGCGAGCGGTGCGCGCGGCGCCTCGATCAGGTCGCCGATCTGCTTGAGCCCGACCCGGCCGAGTGTTTCGATCGTTTCCTGCGGCAGCCGCAGCGCCGCCATCGGCAAGGGTGCCAGCGCTCGCACCGCCTCGTCCTCGGCAAGGATAGCGTCGGAGCCGAAACGCGCCACCGCCCAGGAGAGCCCGGCGGACGAAGAGATCGCCGCCCGGGCCTCGACCCCCAGATGAAAGAGGCGAGCGAGCAGATCGTCGAGCAGCGCTTTTTCCCCGCCGAGAAGATGGGCGCAGCCGGTGATGTCGAGAAAGAGGCCGCTGTCGCCATCGAGCGCGACGAGCGGCGTGTAGCGGCAACACCAGGCCGCCAGCCCTGCAAGCAGCGCCCGGTCGGCGGCGGGATCGGCCGGCAGCACGTCGATCTCGGGACACATGGCCCGCGCTTCGGCGACACCCTGGCCGATATGAAACCCACGCTTTTCAGCGAAACCATCGAGCGCAACGAGACGCATTGCGCTCTTCACCTTGTCGGCGAAGACGACGGGCGGATGCTCAGGACGCCCGCGGGAAAGCCACGAGTTCCCCCAGCGCTTGCGCGCGACCCGATCGGCCGGAAGATGCGGAAAGGCGAGCGACAGAATGCGCTGATTCTGGATCTGCCGCAGCAGCGGCTGGTAGGGGCTCGACGGGGTAAAGGCGGCGGTCATGGGGGTTCCACTCCAGGAAGAAGCCGAGCGGCGCAGGAGCCCTGCTCTTCTCGGCAATGACGTGAAAGACGGGATGGCCGATGCTGCCGCGAAGCATCGATCCATCCGGTAGCGGTCGCTCACGCGCCGGTGCCGGCTCGACGAGGAAGCGGAAGAAGGCGCTGCTCGCCTCCTCGTGTCCGGATTGGCGCAGAAGCAGAAGGGGGACGTGGCCAGCGCGCGAGCGCACATGCAGGCGTCGGCTCTCGCTGAGTGCCAGGGCAGCCGGGTTGCCGCGAATTTCAAGGATGACGGCACAGAAGCTCGGCACGGAAAGCGCGGCCTCGGCGATCCAGAGCGCATCCTTTATCGTGCGTGGCAGGCTGAAGACGAGGCCGCGGACATCGAGACCAAAGGCCTTCAGACCCAACCCATAGGGCATGCCCGCCTCGGTGGAAGCCATCGACTGGCTGATCCAGAGAACGGGGGCGGCCGGCTCGCCCTTTTCAAGCCGCGCCCGTTGACAGAGCACGCTGAGTGCTGCGGCAAAACCGGCGGCTGCACCGGCATCGCGCGTCTCGGCATTGCGGATTTCCGTCATGCCTTCGAGCGGCAGGCCGCCTTCGAGAAGATCGTCCAGATCGGGAACGCCGAGCGCCAGCGCCTTGCGGCCAGGCTCGTCTTCTTCCCGTTGACGGAAGCCGCCGGGATCGGCCGCCTTGGCGGCGCGCACGACGCCCGGAAGCCGACGGTTTTCGATCCTGGCTATGGTTTCTCGGAGCGAAAGTACCGTCTCCCGCTGCACGGCTGTGTCGGCCATGACGGTCAACTCCCATCAGAATGTTCATGTTATGTTCTATTAGATTCCAGAGCTTCCTAAATGAGTCAACAGCCAATTCTAAGAATTTATTCCTGTCCCTGTGGTCAAGGAATTCAACACTCGAAAAACAAAGGCAAAATCGCTATATGGAGGGCAACAAGGAGTGCCTATGGCCCGCATTGACCAGACCGATGATTGGCGGGAACGCCACGCACCGACGCTTACCACTTTCGAGCAGCTTGCGCTGGAGGCCTATGGCCACCTGCCGCAGGAATTCCGCCAGCTGACGACCGACCTTATCATCGAAGTTGCCGACTTCCCGAGCGACGACGTTTTCGAGGACATGGCGCTGGAAACGCCTTTCGACCTGCTCGGCCTCTTCGAAGGCCGCGGCATCAGCGAACGCTTCACCATGGAAACCGGCCAGTTTCCGAACCGCATCACCCTCTACCGCCGCCCGATCATCGACTATTGGGCGGAGAACGAGGAGACGCTGGGCGACATCATCACCCACGTGCTGATCCACGAGATCGGCCACCATTTCGGCCTCTCCGACGACGACATGGAACGGATCGAGGCCAGCGTCGAGCACGTCGGCGGCTGACACTTCATTTGCCTATCATCGCGCGGTGAGGAAGCCTCTCATCCGCCTGCCGGCACCTTCTCCCCGCAGGCGGGGCGAAGGAAACTCGCGATACGCATCCCAATCGGAGCACGACCGATTCCAGAAAGCAGGCCTCACACGCCGATTGTGAGCATCAACCGCGTCCCCTCGCCCCGCCTGCAGGGAGAGGGTTAGTCCTCGGGCTAAACCCGAGGAGAGGGGCAAACCTGCACGACGGCAAACAGCCTCGACTACTGCTCCGACAGCTTGATATCCGGGGTGTATTCCTTGCCTTCGACCTCCTTGACCACCGCCTGGCCGCACTGCATGTGCTGCGTGTCGGCATTGAAAGCATAGGTGGGCGAGCCATGCAGGCTCCAGCCCTGGTTTAGCGCCGCCGTCACCTTGTGGCAGAAGGAAGCGTCGTCAGGGCCGGTCAGGAAGCGGAAGAGTTTCAAGATCTTGTCTTTCGTTTTTCGATGAGGTCCGCCTTGGCGGCAAGCGTGACGGCCTGGTCGAGGTGCAGCCGCTCGACCATCCGCCCGCTGAGGTTGATGACGCCCTTGCCGACGTTTTCGGGCAGCGCAAAGGCGGCGATGATCGCGCGCGCCTCGTCGACGGCGATCTGATCGACGCCGAAGCGCTCGTTCGCCGGGCCAATCTGCGCTGGATGGATCAGCATTTTGCCGTCATAGCCCATGTCGCGGCCCTGCCGGCATTCCTCGTCGAAACCGGCACCATCGCGGAAATCGTTGAACACGGCGTCGATGACATCGAGCCCGCCGCCGCGCGCGGCAAGCAGGATCTGCATCAGCCAGGGGATGAGATAGGGCCGGCCCGGACGATCCGGAACGCCGGTCTCCTTGCGCAGGTCGTTGAGGCCGACGACGAAACAATCGAGCCTGCCACTGAAGGTACGGCCGGCCTCGGCGATTGCCGGCGCGTTGATCACCCCGCGTGGCGTCTCGATCATTGCCCAGAGGCGCAGCGTCTCCGGCGCATCGTTCTCGTCGAGCCAGTCGGCCGCCGCCTGGATATCCGCCGGGCTTTCGACCTTCGGCAACAGGATGGCGTCGGGATTGGCCGCAAGCGCCGCAGCAAGATCGCCCTGACCATAGTCGGAGCCGATCGCATTGATGCGAATGACAATCTCGCAATCCGGCCGGCTCGCCGTCAGATACTGCACAAGCGCCGCACGCGCTTCCACCTTGCGCTCGGGCGCTACCGCATCCTCGAGATCGAAGATCGCGACATCCGTCGCGAGTTCCGCGACCTTGGCAAGCGCGCGGGCATTGTCGGCCGGCACGCAAAGCACCGAGCGGCGCAGGCGTACAGGGTGATGTTCGCTCGATTTGTTCATGCTTCAGTTGTGCCCGCCTTTGCCGCGTTCCGCAAGACGAGGCGAACCGCCGCACCCCTTTCGAAAGCCCGCCTCTTGCAAGTCCGAAGGCGCGCCCCCACATCGCCATCAGAAAGGTGACGATTATGCAAAGCATTCGCTCTGTTCTCTTTACGGCCGCAGCCCTGACCATCACGTTCGCGGCCTTTGTGCTTACCGCCTCGCTGGCGCTGGCACTGGCCGGCATCGCCGCCGTCGTCGTGGTCGGCAGCGCCATTGCCACCCGGCTGAATTTCAGGCCTGCCCGCGCCACCGCGCGCCCGGCTGCCGCAGGTGCGACCCAGAGCCAGCGCGAGATGCGCATCTGGAACGACGGCCGCGGCACGATCATCGACCTCTGATCCCCCTGGGTGTCGAAATCGATCCCCGGGCGTCGGAATCGATCCCCGGCGATCATTGCAATCGGGCCGATCCGTGATCGGCTCGAACCCTGTTGGTGGCCTTCAAAAACCGTCATGCAGCCGGCCGCGATTTTTTTTCGACCCCATGTCGGATCGGAGATTCCATGTCCGTCCTTGAGGCAGGCCAGCACGGTCCTGGCTCTTCGAACAGGATGGAGAACGATATGGATACCCAGACGCAGCAGCCGGCACCGGTCCTCAACGGCCTTCTGCCCTATCTTCAGGTCGATGGCGCCGCCAAGGCGTCCGAATTCTACCAGCGCGCCTTCGGGGCCAAGGAAGTGGGCCGGCACCCGCTCGACGAGCAGGGCCGCACGATGCACATCCACCTCTATGTCAACGGCAGCTCGCTGATGCTCGCCGATGCCTATCCGGAATACGGCCATCCGCTGGAAAAGCCGCAGGCCTTCACCCTGACGCTCACCGTCGACGACATCGATGCCTGGTGGGACCGTGCGGTTGCCGCCGGCACCGAGGTCGTGATGCCGATCGAGGTGATGTTCTGGGGCGACCGCTACGGCCAGCTCCGCGATCCCTTCGGCGTTCTCTGGGCCATGAACAGCCCGGTGAAGGCAAGCTAAGTCCCTGCAGACAATCGAGATCCGGACGAAGCTCTCGCCGGGCGGGCATTTTCACCCGCCCGGCGAAGCGTATTTGAACAGATTTTCCTTCATTTCGGCGCAAAACTCATCTAAACGCTAGCGCAACATTCTTCTGAAATCGAAGGCCTGAAGTTATGGAAAAATTCGTCAAGCTCACCGGTGTCGCTGCCCCCCTCCCCGTCGTCAACATCGACACGGACATGATCATTCCGAAGGACTACCTGAAGACGATCAAGCGCACCGGCCTTGGCAAGGGCCTCTTCGCCGAAGCCCGCTACAATGAAGACGGCTCGGTCAACCCCGACTTCGTGCTCAACAAGCCGGCCTACCAGAACGCCAGCATTCTCGTTGCCGGCGATAACTTCGGCTGCGGCTCCTCGCGCGAGCATGCTCCGTGGGCGCTGCTCGACTTCGGCATCCGCTGCGTGATCTCCACGTCCTTTGCCGACATCTTCTACAACAACTGTTTCAAGAACGGCATCCTGCCGATCGTCGTCAGCCAGGCTGACCTCGACAAGCTGATGGACGACGCCTCGCGCGGCTCCAACGCCATCCTCTCGGTCGACCTGGAATCCCAGGAAATCACCGGTCCGGACGGCGGTTCGGTCAAGTTCGAGGTCGACGCCTTCAAGCGTCACTGCCTGCTGAACGGCCTCGACGACATCGGCCTGACGCTGGAAAAGGCAACCGCCATCGACAGCTTCGAAAAGACGGTCGGCGCCGCGCGCCCCTGGGCTTAAAACGAAGATATGGCGCGCAAGCTCATCTCCTCGGGCTCGCCCTTCGAAAAGACGGCAGGCTATTCGCGTGCCGTCGCGATGGGTGACTGGTGCTTCGTCTCCGGCACGACCGGCTATGACTACGCCACCATGACCATGCCCGAGACGGTGGAAGAGCAGGCGCGCAATTGCCTGAAGACGATCGAGGGCGCGCTGAAGGAAGCGGGCTTCTCGATGAAGGACGTGGTGCGCAACCACTATTACGTCACTGATGCCAGCTTCGCCGACCGGGTGTTCCCGATCTTCGGCGAAGTCTTCGGCGAAATCCGCCCGGCCGCAACGATGATCGTCTGCGACCTGATCCGCCCGGAAATGCTGATCGAGATCGAGGTCACCGCGCTTCGCGGCTGACCCCTTGATCGCGCCCACCCTCAAAACGATTCCGATTTAAGCCATTATGCGATAGTCCATAGGGCATGACTTCGCCTGACTTACGCTGAACCGGAAGACGCCCATGCAATTTCAAGGCACCGCCGACTATATCGCCGACAAGGACCTGATGATCGCCGTCAACGCCGCGATCCGGCTGGAGCGCCCACTGCTGGTCAAGGGCGAGCCCGGCACCGGCAAGACCGAGCTTGCCCGCCAGATCGCCGCCGCCCTTGGCCTCGAACTCATCGAATGGAGCGTCAAGTCGACGACCAAGGCACAGCAAGGCCTCTATGAATATGACGCCGTGTCGCGGCTGCGCGACAGCCAGCTCGGCGACGAGCGTGTCAACGAGGTCCGGAACTATATCCGCAAGGGCAAGCTCTGGCAGGCCTTCGAGGCCGATCGCCGCGTGGTGCTTCTGATCGACGAGATAGACAAGGCCGACATCGAGTTTCCGAACGACCTGTTGCAGGAGCTCGACCGCATGGAATTCCATGTCTACGAGACCGGCGAGATGATCGGCGCGCGTCACCGGCCGATCGTCATCATCACCTCCAACAACGAGAAGGAGCTGCCGGACGCGTTTCTGCGCCGCTGCTTCTTCCACTATATCCGCTTCCCCGATGCAGACACGCTCGCCCGCATCGTCGAGGTGCATTATCCCGGCATCCGCAAGACGCTGCTTTCGGCGGCGCTCGCCGCCTTCTACGACATCCGCCAGGTGCCGGGCCTGAAGAAGAAGCCCTCCACGTCAGAGGCGCTCGACTGGATCCGCCTGCTCGTCGCCGACGAGGTCGATCCGGCCGACCTCAGGGCCGATGCCAAGACCATGCTGCCGAAGCTGCATGGTGCGCTCCTGAAGAACGAACAAGACGTGCACCTCTTCGAGCGCCTCGCCTTCATGGCCCGCCGCGACGGATGAGGCCGGACGCGCACAAGGTCCTGATCTACGCCACCTGGCAGGACCGCCTGCTGGTCTTCGACGAGCCGGATTTCCCAGACATCGAGCTGCAGGTGCCCGGCGGTACGATGGAACCAGGCGAAAGCCCGGAGACATCGGCTCAGCGGGAATTCATCGAGGAAACCGGGCTGACGCCGCCGGAAGCACTCACCCATCTCGTCACGCAGGACTACCACTACCCGAAGGACGGCAGGACGATCTGTCATCGGCGGCACTACTTCCACATCGCCCTTGCCGGCGAGCAACGGCAGACCTGGATACATCAGGAAATGACGCCCTTTGGCGGCGGTGACCCGATCCGCTTTCGTTTCTTTTGGCTCGGTATCGATCAGGCTGACCGCCGGCTGGGTTATGGCATGCGGGATGCTCTACGCCTGCTGCAGACCAGCCACTCTCCCTGACCCTCTCCCCGCAGGCGGGGAGAGGGGACGAGGACGACGGCTGCCCCCAAGCCGAGACGTGCCGACAGCGAACCCGGCTACCAAGATGGGCCGAACGGCCGCTGAGCTTAACTCGTGGAACGATCGGGTGCGGCAAGGCCACTTCTCCCCGCCAGCGGGGAGAAGTCGCAGCAGCGGGATGAGGGGCAGCCGCCCCCAACGCGAATCGTTTTTCTTGACCCCCGCGGCCCACTCGCGCTATCAAATTCTCCGTGGTGATTTGGCCGGCCGGCTTGCAGCCACGTTAAACAAGTCGCTAAAGGGCCGAGGAAAGTTGGATTTCCGAGGACCGGTCGCGATCAATCGCTGCCGGTTTTTTTGTATTGATCGAGTGGAAGCCCATGCCCATCAAGATTCCCGATACGCTGCCCGCCTTCGAAACCCTCGCGCATGAGGGCGTGCGGGTGATGACCGAGACCGTGGCGATCCGTCAGGATATCCGCCCGCTCCAGATCGGGCTCCTGAACCTCATGCCGAACAAGATCAAGACAGAGATCCAGATGGCGCGCCTGATCGGCGCTTCGCCGCTGCAGGTGGAACTGTCGCTGGTGCGCATCGGCGCGCACCGCGCCAAGAACACCTCGGAAGATCACCTGCTCTCCTTCTACGAGACCTGGGAAGAAGTGCAGGGCCGCAAGTTCGACGGTTTCATCATCACCGGCGCCCCGGTCGAGACGCTCGAATACGAAGACGTCACCTATTGGGACGAGCTGAAGCGCATCCTCGACTGGACCGAGACCAACGTGCATTCGACGCTCAACGTCTGCTGGGGCGCGATGGCGGCAATCTATCACTTCCACGACGTGCCGAAGTATCCGCTGAAGGAAAAAGCCTTCGGCGTCTATCGTCACCAGAACCTCAACCGCTCCTCCGTCTATCTCAACGGCTTCTCCGACGATTTCGCCGTCCCCGTTTCGCGCTGGACCGAAGTGCGCCGCGCCGACATCGACAAGGTGCCGAGCCTCGAAATCCTGATGGAATCGAAGGAGATGGGCGTCTGCCTCGTGCACGAGAAAAAGGGCAACCGGCTCTACATGTTCAACCACGTGGAGTATGATTCGACCTCGCTGTCGGACGAATACTTCCGCGACGTGGATGCGGGCGTGCCGATCAAGATGCCGCACGACTACTTCCCGCACAACGATTCGACCCTGCCGCCGCAGAACCGCTGGCGCAGCCATGCACATCTCTTCTTCGGCAACTGGATCAACGAGATGTACCAGACGACGCCCTACGATCTCGCGGAGATCGGCACCGGGAAAAGCTGAGGTCAGATGTTCATTCCCTTCTTCCTCGAACTCAAGGCAGCGAAGGTCCCGGTCACGCTCCGGGAATTCCTGTCCTTGATCGAGGGGATGGAGGCGGGCATCGCCACCTTCGACGTCGAAGCCTTCTACTATCTGGCGCGCACGGCACTGGTGAAGGACGAACGCCATATCGACCGCTTCGACCGGGTGTTCCAGCACTGCTTTTCGGGTCTCGAAGCAGTCAACCCGATGGAAGCGAGCGAAGAGGCGGTCATCCCCGAGGATTGGCTGCGCAAGCTCGCAGAGAAGCATCTGAGCGAGGAAGAAAAACGCCTGATCGAGGCACTCGGCGGCTTCGACAAGCTGATGGAGACCTTGCGCCAGCGGCTGCAGGAGCAAAAGGGCCGCCATCAGGGCGGCTCAAAATGGATCGGTACCGCCGGCACCTCGCCCTTCGGCGCCTATGGCTACAATCCCGAGGGTGTGCGGATCGGCCAGGACCAGTCGCGCCACCGCCGCGCCGTCAAGGTTTGGGACCGGCGCGAGTTCAAGGATTATGACGACACGATCGAGCTCGGCACGCGCAACATCAAAGTTGCGCTGAAGCGGCTCCGACGCTGGGTGCGCCAGGGTGCCGCCGACGAACTCGACCTCTCCGGCACCATCCGCGCCACCGCCGAACACGGCTATCTCGACGTGGTGACGAGGCCGGAGCGCCGCAATGCGGTGAAGCTTCTGATGTTCTTCGATATCGGCGGATCGATGGACGATCATATCCGCATCGTCGAGGAGTTGTTTTCAGCGGCCCGCAGCGAGTTCCGCCATATGGAGCATTTCTACTTCCACAATTGCGTCTACGAGGGCCTGTGGAAGGACAATCGCCGCCGCCGTGTCGACATTACCCGTACGACGGAAGTGCTGCGCACCTACGGCGGCGACTATCGCGCCATCTTCGTCGGCGACGCTTCGATGAGCCCCTATGAAATCAGCCACCCCGGCGGCTCGGTGGAGCACTGGAACGATGAGGCGGGCGCCCTCTGGCTCTCTCGTCTGACGGCTCATTTTCCGCGCTCCATCTGGCTCAATCCCGTGCCCGAGCAGCACTGGGGCTATACCCAGTCGATCACGATGGTGAAGAGCCTGTTCGAGGGACGCATGTTCCCCTTGACGCTCGCCGGCCTGCAGGAGGCCACCAAGCAGCTGTCGCGCTGACATGTCTGCCGAGAGGTCGCTGTAGCACCTTGAATAGCTGGATGTTTTCGCTCTCAGGCCGGAGACGGCGCCAGGCCGCATTTAGTATGATTTTCCGGTTGCCGTGCCTTTGGAAATGACGCAGGTTGCTGCGATCGCACCGTTGCATGTTTCCTTGGATCCTAACCGAGCCAAGGACAAAACATGCAGCAATTCAAAAGTGTACGGCGACCTTTGTGCGTCTGGGGAGACGCGCAGCGCTGTAGTGGGAGCCAGCGGTGAATATGCATCAGAACACGGAAATCTTCGGCCACCTGCCATCCGGCGAGCCGGTCCATCGTGTGGTGCTCTCCGGTGGCGGCCTCACCGCCCATGTCTTGACCTGGGGCTCGGTGATCCAGGACCTGCGCCTGGAAGGCCATGAGCCGCCGCTGGTGCTCGGTTTCACCGATCTCGAAAGCTATCTCGCCCATTCGCCCTATCTCGGCGCCACGCCTGGACGCTGCGCCAATCGCATCGGCAACGGCCGCTTCACGCTCGATGGCGAGGCCTACCAGCTCGAACTGAACGAGAAGGGCGTCACGCATCTGCACGGCGGCAGCGACAATATCGGCAAGCGCAACTGGACGATCCTAAAGCAGACGCCCGACAGCATCACGCTCGCCATTACCGACCCGGATGGCCGCGCCGGTTATCCCGGCAACTGCAAGGTCACCTGCACCTACCAGCTGAAGCCCGGCGGCGTCTTGAGCGTCGTCTACGAGAGCGAAACCGACCAAGCGACGCTCGCCAATGTCTGCCAGCACAGCTATTTCAATCTCGACGGCAGCGCCGACGCCCTCGGCCACGACATCATGATCGCTGCCGACCATTATCTGCCCACCAGCGAACGCCAGGTGCCGACGGGCGAGATCCGCCCGGTCGAGGGCACTGCCTTCGATCTGCGGGAAATGACGCGGCTCAGCCGCCAGACCGAAGGCGAGCGTATCGCCTACGACCATAATTTCTGCCTTTCGAACGAACGCATGGCGAAACATTCGGTGGCGCTTGCTCGCAGCATCGATTCGGGTGTCACGATGGAAGTGCTGACGACCGAGCCCGGCGTGCAACTCTATACCGGCGCAAAGCTGAACATCCCCGTCCCCGGCCTCGAGGGCCGCCGTTACGGCGCCTTTGCCGGCTTCTGTCTCGAAACCCAGATCTGGCCGGATGCGGCCAACCACGCCGGCTTCCCGAACGCGGTACTTCGCCCCGGCGAGATCCGCCGGCAGGAGACGGACTACGTGTTCATGAAGAGCTGAGCGCGGAAACGGCGACCGGCTTTACCAACAAAGGCAAAATGCAAAAGGAGCCGTCTCGGCGGTCCGAACCACATGGTGCGGACGGCACTATCGGCGCATGGAATGCCTGACGGCAAATGCCGTTTCATTCCAGAAATGACTGTGAAATGAAGTGGTTGGGAGAAATTGGAGCGGGTGAGGCGATTCGAACGCCCGACCCCAACCTTGGCAAGGTTGTGCTCTACCCCTGAGCTACACCCGCTCATCATCCAAGGTCCGGGGGTAGTCGGTGGACCGTGGCGTCGGCGCTGTCTTGCGGCGACGGGCGGTATATGGCCTAAGCGATTTTGGAATGCAACAGGGAAATGACGAGAAATCGAATATTTTTTTGGACACCCTTCGCAAAGCCCGGAAATGCCGCGTTTTCGGCCGGCCTCGCCGCCTGTGAGATTGCGTCCTGACGGCCTTCTCCCCTAAAGCAGAGACGAAACGAACGCCGTGGGGATGAGAATCATGCGTGAATCACAGCCGAAAACCGCCGAAGACCTCTTCAATTTTCTCGATGGACTTGGAATCGAGTATAAGACGAAGAACCACGCTCCGGTTTTCACCGTGGCCGAATCGGTGGCGCTTCGTGACGAGATGCCCGGTGGCCACACGAAAAACCTCTTCGTGAAGGACAAGAAGGACAACTATTTCCTGCTCACCGTCGAGGAGCACGCGACGGTGGACCTGAAGACCGTGCACCAGGTGATCGGCGCGGCAAGCAAGGTATCCTTCGGCAAGCCGGAGAAGCTGATGGAGTATCTCGGCGTCATTCCGGGGGCCGTAACCGCCTTCGGCGCGATCAACGACACCGGAGGCAACGTCAAGGTCATCCTCGACGAGGCGCTGATGACGTTCGATATCGTCAACTGCCACCCGCTTTCCAACGACGCAACGACCTCGATCGCTTCGAAGGATCTGTTGCGCTTCATGGAAGCGACCGGACACGAACCGCTTGTCTTGAAAGTCACGGCCTGACATACGATCTTTGGCGCGAATGCAGTAAGCTGGCGGACGAGCCGGCGAGGAGAGAAGAATGACGGGCAGCGACAATCCCTATGCAGGGTCTTTCGGCACTCAGATGACGGCTTCGGCCTCCTTCGGCCAGCCGGCGCCGGCGGCCGCGTCGGGCGGTGACCTGATCAAGGAAACCACCACTGCCAACTTCACCAAGGACGTGCTCGAAGCCTCCAGGCAGCAGCCCGTTCTCGTCGATTTCTGGGCGCCCTGGTGCGGTCCCTGCAAGCAGCTGACCCCTGTCATCGAAAAGGTGGTCACGGAAGCCGCAGGCCGCGTCAAGCTCGTCAAGATGAACATCGACGATCATCCCTCGATCGCCGGCCAGCTCGGCATCCAGTCGATCCCGGCCGTCATCGCCTTCGTCGGCGGACGCCCGGTCGACGGCTTCATGGGCGCAGTTCCGGAAAGCCAGATCAAGCAGTTCATCGAAAAGATCGCCGGTCCCGCCGTTGACGACAGCAAGGCCGAGATCGAGGCGGTTCTCGCCGACGCCAAGGCGCTCATCGATGCCGGCGATGCCGAGAACGCCGCCGGCCTCTATGGCGCCGTGCTGCAGGCCGACCCGGAAAATGTCTTGGCGATCGCCGGCATGGTCGATTGCATGATCGCGCTCGGCCAGCTTGCCGAGGCCCGCGAGGCGCTGTCCAGCCTACCGGAAGATCTTGCCAAGGATGCCGGCATTGCCGCCATCGGCAAAAAGCTCGACCAGATCGAGGAAGCCCGCAAGCTCGGCGATCCCAACGAGTTCGAACGGCGCCTCGCCGCAAACCCCGATGATCACGAGGCGCGCGTGCTGCTCGCCAAAATCCGCAACGTCGAGGGCGACCGGATGGCTGCGGCCGACCATCTGCTCACGATCATGAAGCGCGACCGGGCTTACGACGACGACGGCGCGCGGCGCGAGCTGCTTTCGTTCTTCGAGGTTTGGGGCCCGAAGGATCCGGCAACCATCGCCGCGCGACGCAAGCTCTCGTCGATCCTGTTCTCCTGAGCCGTCAGACATGTTTTTGAAAGGGGCGCTATCTGCGCCCCTTTTCGTAAGCGGATCCGATCACGATCCATCTTCACCTGTGAAGATCGACGGGCTCGTCCCTTGAGATTTTCAAGCAGCGCACCATCTTTTGATCTGGTTGACCACGCTTCCTTGGCGGGGCAAAGCGAATACCGGCAGGGTCTATCGGAAATGCACGTCGGAAATGCACGCTATCTCGGTCCGAAGGACTTGCCGGAGATCATTCCGGTGTTTCCGCTGACCGGTGCATTGCTGCTTCCCGGCGCCCAGCTTCCCCTCAACATCTTCGAGCCGCGCTACCTCGCCATGCTCGATGACGCCCTTTCCGGCAACCGCCTGATCGGCATCGTACAGCCGTCCTTCTGCGAGGGCCGCAACGACACCGCCACCGGACCGATGCAGGCGCTCTGCGAGGTCGGCTGCATCGGCCGCATCACCTCCTTTGCCGAGACCGGCGACGGCCGCTACATCACCTCGCTCACAGGCGTCTGCCGCTACCGGCTGTTTTCGGAAGTCGGGGGCACCCGCGGCTACCGTCGCTTCCGTATCGGCCCCTTTGCGGCAGATCTCGAAAACCGCGACGACGAGACCCTCGTCGACCGGGCAGCGCTTCTGGCCGCCTTCAAGGCCTATCTCGAAGCCAACAAGCTGAAAGCCGACTGGGAAAGCGTCGAGCGGGCGAGCAACCGCACGCTCGTGAACTCCATGGCGATGATGTCGCCCTATGGCCCGGCGGAGAAACAGGCGCTGCTCGAGGCTCCCGATCTCAAGACCCGCGCCGAAACCCTGATCGCCATCACCGAAATCGTGCTTGCGCGCGACTTCGGCGATATGGACAGCATTTTGCAGTGAGCAACGGATAGATGGATATCAACGCCAGCAAGGTCGATCCGAAACTGCTCGAACTGCTCGTCTGCCCGCTGACCAAGGGACGCCTCAGCTATCACGCCGAAGCCAATGAACTGATCTCGGAAAAGGCGCGCCTCGCCTATCCCATCCGCGACGGCGTACCGATCATGCTGATCTCGGAAGCACGCAAGATCGAGGATTGAGGGCCGCGTCGGCCCGTTACCCGTAGAGTTCTCGACTGCCCCTCATCCGGCCTGCCGGCCACCTTCTCCCCGCAAACGCAGCGAGGCGTCCCCTCTCCCATCCTGCGAGGAGAGGGCTAGTCCTCGGGTTTAACCCGAGGAGAGGGGCAACCCCAGCCGTAAAGCCTCAGATCGGCTGACCCGACAACAACCGCGGATCGGTCTCCCCGGCAATACCGGCCGCCTGGCGGATAAAGAAGCTCTTGAGAGATGGCAGCCGGTCGACGAGGCCCAGGCCGAAATCCCTGGCGATCCGGACCGGGGTGATGTCGTTGGAAAACAGCCGGTTGAGCACGTCGGTCGTAACACCCATGCGGAACGTGTCGAAACGCCGCCAGCTCTGGTAGCGCTCAAGCACCGCGAGCGAACCGATGTCGAGCCCGAGACGATCCGCCTCGACGATGGTTTCGGCAAGTGCTGCCACATCCTTGAAGCCGAGATTGAGCCCTTGCCCCGAGATCGGGTGAATGCCATGGGCGGCGTCACCGGCAAGCGCGAAGCGTGGTTTCACGAAATCGCGGGCAAGCGTCAGGCCGAGCGGAAAGGCCCGCCGTCCGCCGACCACCTTCAGGTGACCAAGCTTGTGGCCGAAGCGGCGCTCCAGTTCTTCCTCGAACAGGAAATCGTCGCCCTTGACCAGGCGTTCGGCGTCCTCGGTGCGCTCGGTCCAGACCAGTGACGAGCGATTGTTCTTGAGCGGCAGGGTGGCGAAAGGCCCGGCCGGCAGGAAATGCTCCTCCGCCGTGCCCTCGTGCGGCCGCTCATGCTCGACGGTGGTGACGATGCCGGACTGGCCATAGTCGAATTCGACGGTCTTGATGCCGGCGGCATCGCGCAGCTTGGAGCGCACGCCGTCACAGGCAACCAAAAGACGGGCCTCCAGTTCTTCGCCGCCGGCAAGCGTAACGGCAACTGCGTGGTCGCCGCTCTTGAAGCTCTCGACCATGGTCGACTGGCGATTGACCACGCCGAGCGCCGAGCAGGCACCGCGCAGTGCGCCGACCATCGCCGTATTAGGCACCATATGGGCAAACGGACGACCCTCGCCGCCGTCACCGTCGAAGGTCAGGAACACAGGCCGCACCGGATCGGCCGCCTTCGAATCGGTAATCACCATGCGGCGGATCGGCTCGGCCTCCGGCGCGATCTCATCCCAGACGCCAAGCACGTCGAGCATGCGCTCGGCCGCGGACGCAACGGCGGAAGCGCGCTGGTCCTTCTTCCAGGCGCCTTCCGGCGCGCCGTCGATCACCATCACGTCGAGATGAGGCGCCGCCTTCTTCAGCGAAACCGCGAGCGAAAGGCCGACATAGCCGCCACCGGCAATCAAGACATCGAGCATCGGCTTTCTCCGTCGCACTTGAGCATCGTTTTATGTCTATATAGATCAATGCCATCGACGTTCCTACCATCGGAGAAAGCCGAAATGTCGCGCCCCACCGAGACCGCCACCCCCATGGATGCGCTGCTGGCCATTCTCGATCTCGAAAAGCTCGAGGAAAACCTGTTCCGCGGCCGTAGCCCGCAGGTCGGCTGGCAGCGCGTCTTCGGCGGCCAGGTGATCGGCCAAGCGCTGGTCGCCGCGCAGCGAACCGTTGATGAGGGGCGTTACGTGCATTCGCTGCACGCCTATTTCATGCGGCCGGGCGATCCTTCCGTACCTATCATCTATGAAGTCGACCGCATCCGCGACGGTTCGAGCTTCGCCACCAGGCGGGTGGTCGCCATCCAGCACGGCAAGGCGATCTTCTCGATGTCCGCCTCTTTCCAGTATGACGAAGATGGTTTCGACCACCAGATCGACATGCCTGATCTCGCCATGCCCGAGACGCTTCCGGGCGAACAGGAACTCAAAGAGAAGTTTCTCGTCCACGCGCCCGAAGCAATCCGGCGCTATTGGGAAAGGCCGCGGCCGATCGAGATCCGGCCGGCGTCGCTGCAGCACTATTTTACCCGCAACGACGGCAAGCCGATCCAGGATGTCTGGGTCAAGGCCGTCGGCACGGTTCCGGACGAGCGCCATATCCAGGCAGCGATCCTTGCCTATCTCTCCGACATGACCCTGCTCGACACCTCGCTCTATGCGCACGGCACTTCGGTCTTCGACCGGAACCTGCAGGTGGCGAGCCTGGATCACGCCATGTGGTTCCACCGGCCCTGCAAGATGGACGACTGGCTGCTCTATACCCAGGACAGTCCGAGTGCGCATGGTGCCCGCGGGATGACCAGAGGCAGCCTTTTTACGCGTTCCGGTGTGCTGATCGCCTCCGTCGCCCAGGAAGGGTTGATCCGGAAAAAGGCATCTGAATAGGAAATAAGCAGAATCTTCGTTCTGCCTATTTTTTAATCTTCTAAAGTGACGATTTTTTGATGCGCCGCAGCAATCGTGCTGCGGCTTTCTTTTTTTCTATTTGTTTTCATTACTTTAAGTCGAGCGTCAGAATCTGGCACGCCCCTTGAATGTCATGGTTCGGTTGCACGGCGCTCTGGCGCTCCGCAGCAAGGAGAGACGGCCTCCGCCGGAGGCGAACAAGGATGAAACCAGATGAAAATTGTGATGGCCATTATCAAGCCGTTCAAGCTCGATGAGGTTCGCGAAGCCCTCACTGCTGTCGGCATCCAGGGCCTGACCGTGACCGAAGTCAAAGGCTACGGCCGCCAGAAGGGACATACCGAAATCTACCGCGGTACCGAATATGCCGTGAGCTTCCTGCCGAAACTGAAGGTCGAGATCGCCGTTCCTTCAGAACTCGTCGACAAGGCCGTTGAAGCGATCGCCGCAGCCGCCAAGACCGGCCAGATCGGCGACGGAAAGATCTTCGTCTACGCCATTGACCATGCGGTGCGCATCCGCACCGGCGAAACCGATTCAGAAGCGTTGTAAACCACGCCGTTCAGGGAGCACTACCTCGATGTCATCACTTAAGCTTTCCACCTCTCTTGGACGCCTGGGCGCAATGACCGCCGCCCTGCTTGCGCCGGCCGTGGCCTTCGCGCAGGAAGCGGCACCGGCGGCGGCCGCAGCTGTACCGGTGCCGGACAAGGCCGATACCGCCTTTATGTTCATCTCGACGCTTCTCGTCTTCTTCATGCTGATCCCGGGCCTCGCGCTGTTCTACGGCGGCCTGGTGCGCGCCAAGAACATGCTCTCGGTGCTGATGCAGTGCACCGTGATCGGCGCGACGATGATGATCGTCTGGGTCGTCTACGGTTACTCCTTCGCCTTCGGCGGCTCGACCAGCCCCTATTTCGGCGGCTTCGCCAAGATGTTCCTCGCCGGCGTCACCACTGAGAGCACGTCGGCCACTTTCTCGGAAGGCGTCGTCATTCCGGAATACATCTTCATGCTGTTCCAGATGACCTTCGCGGCACTGACCCCGGCGCTGATCGTCGGCGCCTTTGCCGAGCGCATCAAGTTCTCCGCAGCCGTGCTCTTCTCGGTACTCTGGGCGACCTTCGTCTACTTCCCGATCGCCCACATGGTCTGGGACGGCAACGGCCTGCTCTTCGGCATGGGCGCGCTTGACTTCGCCGGCGGCACCGTCGTTCACATCAATGCCGGCGTGGCTGGCCTGATCGGCGCGATCATGGTCGGCAAGCGCACCGGCTACGGCCGCGACATGATGGCACCGCACTCGATGACGCTGACGCTGGTTGGTGCTGCCATGCTCTGGTTCGGCTGGTTCGGCTTCAACGCCGGCTCGAACCTCGAAGCCTCGGGCGGCGCCATGCTCGCGACCGTCAACACCTTCCTTGCAACCGCAGCCGCCATCCTTTCCTGGTCGGCCGTCGAAACCTTCACCCGCGGCAAGGCCTCGATGCTGGGCGCCGCCTCGGGCATGATCGCCGGTCTCGTCGCCATCACGCCCGCCGCCGGCATTGCCGGCCCGATGGGCGCGATCGTCATGGGCGTGCTCGTCTCGCCGCTCTGCTACTTCTTCGTCTCTGTCGTGAAGAACAAGTTCCACTATGACGACACGGCAGACGTCTTCGGCGTCCACGGCGTCGGCGGCTTCTTCGGTGCGCTTGCCACCGGCATCTTCGCCTCCTCGTCGCTCGGCGGCATCGGTTATGCCGACGGCGTCACCATGGGCGGCCAGTTCATGACCCAGCTGACCGCGGTTGCCATCACCATCGTCTGGTGCGGCGTCGTCTCCGTCATCCTCTACAAGCTGGTGGACTCGATCGTCGGCCTGCGCGTCTCCGTCGAAGCCGAACGCGAGGGCCTCGACCTCTCGTCGCACGGTGAAGCCGCCTACCACAGCTAAGCGGATCGCGGCGCCGGCAATCCGGCGCCGCCTACAGTCCCGTCGCGATCCGCCCCACGCGGATCGCCCTTGGCCCGGATCGGAAGCTCCGGGCCTTTTTCGTGCCGATCGGTCCGGCTGCGACTGCTATTTTAGCGCCAACTACGCATGGTTAATGTCGCATTAACCGTACACCGCTTAGGTTGATTCCATGGCGCGCAATGCGCCGTGAAGATCGAGACGGGCAGCAGGCAACATGAGCAGAAGCAATCCGGCAGCGCTTGACAGCCGTTCCAACCGGTTCGTGCTAACCACCTTCGTTTGGCGACAGATCGCGTCGCTGGCGGGCTTTGCGCTGTTCGGCGCATTGGCGCTGGCCGTCGCAGCGCTCTCGACATGGAACGTCGCCGATCCCAGCTTCTCCTACGCTACGTCACAAGCGCCGACCAACGTGCTCGGTTACACGGGTGCTGCCTTTGCCGACATCTTCATGCAGTTCTTCGGGCTGGCCAGCGTCGTCGCCCTCCTGCCGGCCGTCGCCTGGGCCCTGGTGCTGATCGGCGGCAAACGTTTCGACAAGGTCTTCAAGCGCCTCGGTCTCTGGTTCGTCGGTTCCGTCCTAGCCGGCGCAGCACTCAGCTGTGTTCCCGCCCCCATCACCTGGCCGCTGCCCAACGGCCTTGGAGGCGTCTTCGGCGACATGATCCTGCGCTTCCCCGCGCTCTTTACCGGCGCCTTTCCGACCGGCACGCTTGCGACCATTCTTGCCTGCATCTTCGCCGTCCCCGCCGCCTGGTGCCTGGTCTATAGCGCCGGCCTGATCGGCGTCAGCGACGAGGAGGAGGAAGAGGAAATTGCCGAGCCGACGCCGAGCAAGGCGCGCACCGTGCGCGACGAACTGGACGAGGACGACAGCGAAGGCCCCTTCACCCTGCTGATGGGCTCCTTTGCCCATATGCGCTACACCATGCACGCGCGCATGCGCCGCATTTTCGGCATGAGCGGCACCCGCGCCACGCCCAAGCGCCAGTACGACGAACCCTATGATTTCAACAACGACGAGTTCGGCACGCTGAACGAACCCGCCCGGCCGAAGCCGATGGCCGCCGGCGACCGCATCGAGCCCTCGCTCGACCGCTCCGAGCGCCGCATCCTCACCCCGCCGCCGATCATGGCCGACGACGAGGATGACGACCTGCCCTTCGACATTGACGAGCGCCGCCCCGCCGGCATTCTGCCTGACGACGAAGACTACGATGCAGCCGCCGACTGGGCGCCGAAGGCGGCACCGCCGAAGCAGGGCCTGCCCAAGGGCGGCTCGCGCGTTTCGACGCCTGCTCCTCGCCCGAAGACGGGCCAGCGCGTCGAGCGCGAAGCCCAGCGCTCCTTCGTCGACGACAACGATGGCGACTTCACGCTGCCGCCGATGCATTTCCTTGCCGAGCCGAAAAACGTCGGCCGCGACGCCTCGCTCTCGCCCGATGCGCTGGAGCAGAACGCCCGCATGCTCGAAGGCGTGCTTGAAGATTTCGGTGTCAAGGGCGAGATCATCCACGTTCGCCCTGGCCCGGTCGTTACCCTCTACGAACTGGAACCGGCGCCGGGCATCAAGTCCTCCCGCGTCATCGGCCTTGCCGACGACATCGCCCGCTCGATGAGCGCGATCGCCGCGCGCGTCGCCGTCGTTCCCGGCCGCAACGCCATCGGCATCGAACTGCCGAACCAGCGGCGCGAAACCGTCTATCTGCGCGAACTCATCGGCTCGCGCGATTTCGAGACCTCCAAGGCCCGCCTTGCCATGGCGCTCGGCAAGACGATCGGCGGCGAGCCCGTCGTCGCCGATCTCGCCAAGATGCCGCATCTGCTCGTCGCCGGCACCACCGGTTCGGGCAAATCGGTCGCGATCAATACCATGATCCTGTCGCTGCTCTATCGGCTGAGCCCCGATCAGTGCCGCCTGATAATGATCGACCCGAAGATGCTCGAACTTTCCGTCTATGACGGCATCCCGCACCTGCTTTCGCCGGTTGTGACCGACCCCAAGAAGGCGGTCGTCGCACTGAAGTGGACGGTGCGCGAGATGGAAGAGCGCTACAAGAAGATGTCGAAGATCGGCGTGCGCAACATCGACGGCTTCAACAGCCGCGTCGAGCAGGCGCTTGCCAAGGGCGAACAGATCACCCGCACGGTGCAGACCGGCTTCGACCGCCAGACCGGCGAAGCCATGTACGAGACGGAAGAATTCGATCTGGCGCCGATGCCCTACATCGTCGTCATCATCGACGAAATGGCCGACCTGATGATGGTCGCCGGCAAGGACATCGAGGGCGCCGTGCAGCGACTCGCCCAGATGGCCCGCGCCGCCGGCATCCATGTCATCATGGCGACGCAGCGCCCCTCGGTCGACGTCATCACCGGCACGATCAAGGCCAACTTCCCGACCCGCATCTCGTTCCAGGTGACCTCGAAGATCGACAGCCGCACCATCCTTGGCGAACAGGGCGCCGAACAGCTGCTCGGCATGGGCGACATGCTCTACATGGCCGGCGGCGGCCGCATCCAGCGCGTCCACGGCCCCTTCGTCTCCGACACCGAGGTCGAAGAAGTCGTCGCCTACCTGAAGACGCAAGGCGTACCGCAATATCTCGATGCCATCACCGAGGATGACGACGAGGATGGCGAGGGCGGCGGCCCGGCCGGCACCTCCAATCTCGCCGATTCCGACGATCCTTACGACCAGGCGGTTGCGGTCGTCCTGCGCGACGGCAAGGCCTCCACTTCCTACGTGCAGCGTCGCCTCGGGATCGGTTACAATCGTGCCGCATCGCTGATCGAGCGCATGGAGCAGGAAGGCATCATCGGGCCGGCGAACCACGCCGGCAAACGCGAGATCCTCGTTCCGACCGAAGAGTAAGTCACCGGACCACAGGGCAATTCCCGCAGATTCGCGTGAGGCGAATGCATTGATAGAAAAGACGCCCGGCGGATGCGGGCAGAGGCTCTGCATAAAGGGCCAAACCGGTAACAGTCATGTGAGAGCGCGAGCGAAAAAGCTCGAAAATGGCGCCTTGAAGGCGCCGCACTTGCGCTCCAGATGATTCGTAAATGAAGGAGACCGAGATGACAGAGACTAAGACTGGCGAGCGCAACCACCCGGTGATGTCGCGCCGCCTCTTCGTGTGCGGGCTTGCGGCACTTGGCGGCATCGGCGGCACCGGTCTCGACCTCGGCCAGGCCTTCGCCCAGGCCCCGAGCGCTGCCCAGAAGATCGCCGACCATTTCTCCTCGGTGAAGACCATGGCCGGCGAATTCGTCCAGTTCGGCCCGCGCGGCGAGCAGACCGGCGGCAAATTCTATATCCGCCGCCCCGGCCGCATCCGCTTCAACTACGAGGCCCCCTCGCCGATGCGCGTCATCGCCGACGGCAAGTCCGTCGTCATCGGCAACATGAAGCTCAAGACCTGGGACATCTATCCGCTGTCGAAGACTCCGCTCAACCTGCTGCTCAGCGAGAGGATCGACCTGACCGGCAAGATGGTGCGCGACGTCAAGGAAGAGTCCGACCTCATCACCATCGTGCTTGGCGACCGTTCGATCTTCGGCGATTCGACCATCACCATGATGTTCGACCCGAAGACCTACGATCTGCGCCAGTGGACCATCACCGACGCGCAGAAGAAGGACACCTCGGTCATGATCTTCAATGTCAAGACCGGTATGGCGCTGGACGACAAGGTCTTCCAGATCCCCTATGACGAGGTCCGCAACAAGCGCGGCGGCTGAACGACATCACGCGCCAAGCCGACCTTCGCGCGTCCATAGGACGCGCGGTTTTTAGTGCGGCCTCGTTCAGGCATTCCTTGTCCCGGCGCGCCGGACCTGCTTAAAGCTCGGGTCAAACATCCATCCCGAGCCGGCCTTCCCTTCGCGAGCGTCCGGCCCCAGCCGATCAGGGAATGACGCATGGCCCTTTCCGTCGCCACTTGGAACATCAACTCCGTTCGCCTGCGCATGCCGCTGGTCGAGCATCTGCTGCAGACCTGGCAGCCTGACATCCTCTGCCTGCAGGAAACCAAGTGCCCGAACGACCAGTTTCCGTCCAAGCCCCTGAAGGCGCTCGGCTACAATCATATCGAGATGCACGGCCAGAAGGGCTATCACGGCGTGGCGACGATCTCGCGCCTGCCGCTGCATGAGCTTAGCGATCGCCGCGACTATTGCGGCATCGGCGACGCCCGCCATCTCTCGGTCGTTTTCGAGGCCGGCGGCAAGAAGATCCGGCTGCATAATTTCTACGTGCCTGCCGGCGGCGATGAGCCGGACCGCACCATCAATCCGAAATTCGGCCACAAGCTCGATTTCGTCGAGGAGATGAAGCTGCTGCACGCCGAAGCCGAAGCCGGCATTTCCTCGATCCTCGTCGGCGACCTCAATATCGCGCCGCTGGAAGACGACGTCTGGTCGCACAAGCAGCTCCTGAAGATCGTCAGCCATACGCCGATCGAAACCGAGGGGCTGACCACGGTCATGAACGGCGGCGGCTGGGTCGACCTGATGCGCCAGCACACGCCATCCCCGACCAAGCTCTACACCTGGTGGAGCTACCGGGCGAAGGACTGGGAAGCTGCCGACCGTGGCCGCCGACTCGACCATATCTGGTCGTCCGCCGACCTCGCGCCGGCGCTCAAGAACGTCGATATCCTGCGCGAAGCCCGCGGCTGGGAGCGCCCCTCAGACCACGTGCCCGTCATCGCGCACTTCGACATCTAGGACGTCATTTTCTGGGCGGCGGCACGCACCTTCGGCGCCCGCTGTTCCATCAAGAAAAACATGACTAAAAGAATCATATTTTTCTTGATGCGCATTTCCAAACGGACTATCCCTCTTGTCGGGCGGCGGGGACACCGCCTCCGATGGCCGCTCAGCCGTCGTTTTCACTGATATTCGGGTGCTTGGCTCTGGCTTTGGCCGGAGGGTTTTCGTGCGCCCGCAAGAGGGCCAGAGATGCCAAAGACCTTGCCGACCACCTTCCTGCGCGCCTCGCGCCGCGCGCTGTCCGCGACCACCGTGCTCGCCGCAAGCGCTGTCGCCGTGATCCTTTCGCCGACAGCGACCCATGCGCAATCGGCCGAAAGCCAGAAGACCACCCGTCTGGAAAAGATAGAAGCGACGGCCGGCAAGGCAGCTGCGGCGATCGCCGAGGATAACGACACGATCGTGCCGACACGCAACGTCTCGGCGCTGAAGACCGACACCCCGCTGATCGAAACGCCCCGCTCGGTCTCGGTGGTCACGCGCAAGGAGCTCGAAGAACGCGGCGTGCAGGACATGATCCAGGCAACGCGTTATGCCGCCGGCGTCACGACCGGCGCCTTCGGCTTCGATCCGCGTTTCGACCAGATCTATATCCGCGGCTTCGAGACGACGACGACCGGCGATTTCCGTGACGGCCTGCGCCAGCCCTACATGAACTACGGCACCTTCCCGACGGAGGTCTACGGCCTCGAGCGGATCGAGATCCTGAAAGGTCCGGTCTCGGTCATGTACGGTGCTGCCGGCGCCGGCGGCATCGTCAACCGCATCTCGAAGATGCCGGAGGAGGAGCCCCACCGCGAGGTCGAGCTGCAATATGGCACGATCGGTCGCGCCCAGGCCGCCTTCGATGTCGGCGGACCGGTAACGGCTGACGGCGACGTCCTCTATCGCATCGTCGGGCTTCTGCGAAACGGCGAGACCAACTACGACGTTGCCGACGATCGTTACCTGCTGCAGCCCTCCTTCACCTGGAAGCCGGACGAAGGCACGTCGCTGACGGTCTATGGCCTGGCGCAGAAGGGCGAAAGCGACGCCAGCCCGCGGGTGCTCGAGCATGACGGCCGGCTGCTGCGCTACAGCGACCCGGACTATGACTACCAGAAGGTCGGCCAGGTCCAGGCCGGTTACAAGTTCGAGCACGAGTTCGACAACGGCCTGACCTTCCGCCAGCACGGCCGCGTCAGCGATCTGGACCTCAAGGCCCGTTACCTGCAGTTCGGGACGGAGGTCGCGCCCGGCGTCTTTGACCGCTCACCCGTCGCCATCAAGGACGACCAGCGCGCCTACCAGATCGACAACCAGCTCGAAGCCAACTTCGACACCGGTGCGGCCTCGCACACGCTGCTGACCGGCCTCGATTACACCTGGATCACCTCGGACTTCGGCCTCGGCTTCGGCGCCGTCGATCCGGCCTATCGCTTCGATCTCAACAACCCGACCTTCGGCGTCGGCGGTCCGACGCCAGCACTTACCAGCTTCAGCGGGCGGGACCTTCGGCAGACGGGCATCTATGTCCAGGATCAGCTGGAGGTAGGCAACTGGCGCGCCGTTGGTGGCCTTCGCTACGACTGGGTCGACCAGACCAGCACCAACAAGAACACCGGCGTCGTCGATCGCAAGGACGATGGCGAACTCACCGGGCAGGCCGGTCTGCTCTACCTCTTCGACAACGGCATCGCGCCCTATGCCAGCTACAGCACCTCCTTCGTGCCGCGCACAGAGCTTTCGGCCGATGGCCGCGTGCTCGATCCGACGACCGGCGAGCAGGTCGAACTGGGCGTGAAGTACCATCCGGAAGGCGAAGCCTATTCACTGAGCGCGGCCTATTACCGGATCGTCGAAAGCGGCGCGCCGCAATACGTGTCCGACCCGTCCCTTCCCGTCGGCTACTACTACAAGTCGGCCGGCGAGGTGACGACCAATGGTTTCGAGGTGGAAGGACGCCGGGAGTTCGACAACGGCCTGAGCTTCATCGCCGCCTACAACTACAACGACGCTGAAATCACCGGAAACGTCGATCCGTCGCTGATCGGTAACGTGCCGTCGACGAAGCCGCGCCATGTCGCATCGCTGTGGGTGAACTATCTTTTGCCCGAAGACAAGCAGCTTGCGGGCCTCAGCCTCGGCGGCGGCGTACGGCTGGCGTCAAGCTCCTACACGTCCGATGCCAACACCGCCAAGAACGGCGGCGCCGTCTATTTCGACGCCTCGATCGCCTACGACTTCGGCGTCAAGAATCCCGAACTCGACGGACTGTCGCTCGCCGTCAGCGCTACCAATCTCGGCGATCGCCGCGAAGAGGTCTGCACCGATGGCTACTGCTATTTCGGCCAGGGCCGCACCGTGCTCGGTTCGCTGAAGTATCGGTGGTAGCGGGAAACCGTAGCGCGGTTCAAGCAAAACGGCCGGCGAGCGCGCCGGCCCGGCGGATCATCGCCTGCAGGTTTTCGCGGATGCGCGCTTCGACGAGCTCGGCCACTTCAGGATATTCCTCCAGCATGCGGCGGAAGAGCGGCCGATTGATGCGAATGACTTCGCTGTCTTCCTCGGCCGTTGCCGTGAACTTACGCTCGACCATCGAGATCAGCGCCAGTTCCGACAGAAGCGCTCCGCGACTGACGGTCGAGACCGTCGTCTCAGAACCGTCGAAACCGGCCTTCGACAGGGACAAGCTGCCGCTGGCGATCGCATAGGCGCAATCGGCCGGCGCCCCCTCGCGAAACAGCTCCTGTCCCTTGAAGATGCGGCGCCGCTCCGCGCCGAAGGCGATCAGCCTCAGCTTGTCCTCGCTGATATCGGCAAACAGCGGCACGTTGGACAGAAGCACGATATCGTCGTTGAGCGCCAAGCGGCTAACCTCCCACGGTCACGCCAGTGCCGGTCCCGATGGACCGGATCGCGCACGCGACCCATGCAAACAACAGTCTACGGAGAACGCGCGAGAAGTGGATTGCCACCCTGCGCACCCCGGCTACGGAACGATCTTGTAGCCGCCGTTCTCTGTCACCAAAATCTCGGCATTGGAAGGGTCCCGCTCGATTTTCTGGCGCAGACGATAGACGTGGGTTTCGAGCGTGTGGGTGGTCACACCGGAATTGTAGCCCCAGACTTCTTCCAAGAGCACGTCGCGCGTCACCACCTTCTGGTCGGCGCGGTAGAGATAGCGGATGATCGCCGCTTCCTTTTCGGTAAGCCGGATCTTCTGGCCGTTTTCGAGCGTCAGCAGCTTCTGGCTCGGCTTGAACGTGTAGGGCCCGACGCTGAAGGTTGCGTCCTCGCTCTGCTCGTGCTGGCGCAGCTGCGCGCGGATGCGGGCGAGCAGTACGGCGAAACGGAACGGCTTCGTCACATAATCGTTGGCGCCGGCCTCAAGGCCCAGAATCGTATCGGAATCGGTGTCGTGGCCGGTCAGCATGATGATCGGCGCCTTGAAGCCGCCCTTGCGCAGCAGCTTCACCGCTTCGCGACCGTCCATGTCCGGCAGGCCGACATCCATGATCAACAGGTCCACCTGCTGGGCACGCGCCGTCTGGATGCCCTTGCCGGCAGTCGCTTCCTGGATGAGGTCGAATTCCTCGTAGAGCGAGAGCTGCTCGACCAGGGTCTCGCGCAGGTCATTGTCGTCATCGACAAGAAGAATGGTACGGGTCGCCATGGGACAATTCCTGTTTGCTTCCGTTTTCAAACTAGCTCAAATGCCTGTGTTGGCAAGCGAACCAGCGTTGCTACCTCTTTATATCCGTAACCGTGCTTATGGTGCCCCCCAAATCACGGGCAAAGCAAAAATCCGTGAGAATGATGCTCAAGAAAACGTCGGGAAGAAGACCAGCCAAATCTGTCATCACCGTGCGCGCCGCACCGCGCGATCGCAAGCGAGCACTTGTCTCGTTCGACGGCCGCGTCGAGCACGCCGCCATCGGGCGAAGTGGCATTACCAGCCTGAAGCGCGAGGGCGATGGCGCCACGCCACGCGCCGCGATGAAGCTGATCGGCGGCTATGTCAGGCGCGACCGCCTCCTCCTGCCGTCGACGCCGCTGCCGACCCGGACGACGCGCACGGGCATGCTGTGGTGCGACGCGACACGCCACGCGCTCTACAATCGCCCGGTCAAGGCACCCTTCCAGCCGAGCCATGAGGAATTAATGCGTGACGACGGGCTCTACGACATCTGCCTGGTGATGGACTGGAACCTGCTCGCGCGCCGGCGAAATGCCGGTTCGGCGATCTTCTTTCACCTGATCCGGCCGGGCTACGAGCCGACGCAGGGCTGCGTCGCCGTCAGCCTGCCGGCGATGCGTCGGCTGATCCCGCATATGCGCCGCGGCACCGTCGTGAAGGTAATCTGACCTCGACGTCCGATCGGCTCAATCGAGCGAACGCGGCGTCACGAAGCGCGCGAGCCTGGCCCCGCCGGACAGAAGCTCACGCCAGCCAGTCGCTTCGAATTCAAGGACGGCAAGCGCCGCCGTCGGAAACTTGTCCGCCATGCGCATACGCAGATCCGCATCGCCGGAGCCGACGAGTTCATGCGCCAGGTCCTCCATGCCGGGATTATGGCCGACGATCAGCAGCGTCCTGATGGCCGGGTCGGTTGCACGAAGCACGCTGAGGATCTGGGCGGCCTCCACCTCATAGATCGCCCGGGTGTTTTCGACCGTGATGCCGGGCGGCAAGGCAGCGGCTACCAGTGTCCAGGTCTCCTGCGCCCGTTTCGCGGTCGAGACGAGGGCGAGATCCGGCACGAGCGCATGCCGAGCCATATAGCCCCCCATCAGTGGCGCCGCCTTGCGGCCTCGCTCGCCGAGCGGTCGGTTGATGTCGGCAACGCCGTCCGGCCAGGCGGACTTGGCATGGCGCAACAGCAGCAGACGGTAGCGTTGCACAGGCAGATCGTCGCTCATCCCATCGTTCTCCCCAATGTGCCTCGGCCCGCACAGCTTAACCCATTTCAGGCGCGCGGGCGGGGAGAGCGCCAAATAAAAAAGGCCGCCCCGAAGGGCGGCCATTGACGCCGGAAAAGCTCAGACCCGGCCTATCTCCATTCGCGGATATCGACGAAATGACCCGCGACCGCAGCGGCTGCCGCCATCGCCGGCGAGACCAGATGCGTGCGGCCCTTGAAGCCCTGACGGCCCTCGAAGTTGCGGTTCGATGTGGAGGCGCAACGCTCGCCAGGCTTCAGCCGGTCGTCGTTCATCGCCAGGCACATGGAGCAGCCCGGCTCGCGCCAGTCGAAGCCCGCTTCGCGGAAGATCTTGTCGAGGCCTTCGGCCTCGGCCTGTTCCTTCACGAGGCCGGATCCCGGAACAATCATCGCCGAAACGGTCGAGGCGACCTTGCGGCCTTCGACCACCTCGGCCACGGCCCGGAGGTCCTCGATGCGGCCGTTGGTGCACGAGCCGATGAAGACGCGGTCGACGGCGATGTCCGTGATCTTCGTGCCCGGCTTCAGGCCCATATAGTCGAGCGCGCGCCACTTGGAGGCCCGCTTGTTCTCTTCCTGGATCTCATCCGGATTGGGAACGATGCCCTGAACCGAGATGACGTCTTCCGGCGACGAGCCCCAGGAGACGATCGGCGGCAGGTTGGCGGCGTCGAGCACGACGACGCGATCGTAATGCGCGCCCTCGTCCGTGTGCAGCGTCTTCCAGTAGTCGAGCGCCATGTCCCAGGCCTTACCCTTCGGTGCGCGCGGCTTGTCCTTGATATACGCGAACGTCGTTTCGTCAGGCGCGATCAGGCCGGCGCGGGCGCCGCCTTCGATCGTCATGTTGCAGATGGTCATGCGGCCTTCCATCGACAGCGAGCGGATCGCTTCGCCGGCAAACTCGATGACGTGGCCGGTGCCGCCGGCAGTGCCGATCTCGCCGATGATGGCGAGGATGATGTCCTTGGCGGTGACGCCCGGCGGCAGCTGGCCGTCGACGCGCACCAGCATGTTCTTCGCCTTCTTCTGGATCAGCGTCTGGGTCGCGAGCACGTGCTCGACTTCCGACGTGCCGATGCCGTGGGCCAGCGAACCGAAGGCGCCATGTGTCGAGGTGTGGCTGTCACCGCACACGATGGTCATGCCCGGCAGGGTGAAGCCCTGCTCGGGGCCGACGATGTGCACGATGCCCTGGCGCTTGTCGTTTTCCGAGTAGTATTCGACGCCGAAGTCGGCGGCGTTCTTGGCGAGCGCCTCGACCTGGATGCGGCTTTCCTCGTTCTTGATGCCGAGGTGACGGTCGGCCGAAGTCGGAACATTGTGGTCGACGACAGCGAGCGTCTTTTCAGGCGCACGGACCTTGCGGCCGGCCATGCGCAGACCTTCGAAGGCCTGCGGACTCGTCACTTCGTGAACGAGGTGACGGTCGATGTAGAGAAGACAGGTGCCGTCGTCCTGTTCGTTGACCAGGTGATCATCCCAGATCTTGTCATAGAGGGTACGCGGTGCGCTCATGGCGGTATATCCATCGAGTTTTCAGAAAAAGTAGGAAAGCCGGCGGCAAGGCGGCCGGAAGCACTGATCAGGAGATCAGGATAGGCGGCTTGTAAGCGCCCCGTGGACGCGCGCAAAGAAGCGTGCCGGCAGGCGCTTGTGGTCCTGCAGCACGACGATTTTCTGCTCGCTACATCCGAATTTGGATTCCATGGCCGTGTTCATATCAATTTTCTGACAGGTCGGCAATTGCCGGAAACGGACTCAGCGCTGCTCCGCGCGCCTGAGCCGCCGCTCCAGCCCCCGCAATCCCAGCGACAGACCGATGGTCAGCACGAGATAGACATAGGCAACGATCGAATAGGTCTCGAAGAAGCGAAAGGAGCCGGAGGCATAGACCTTGCCCATCTGCGTGATGTCGGCGACGCCGAGCACCGAGACGAGCGAACTGTCCTTGACCATGGCGATAAAGTCGTTGCCGAGCGGCGGCAGGATCACGCGGATCGCCTGCGGAAAGATGACGAGACGAAAGCGCTGGTAGCGTGAAAGCCCGAGCGCCTTAGCGGCTTCGACCTGCCCCTTGTCTACCGAGAGGATGCCCGCCCGGAACACTTCGGCGATGAACGCAGAATAGCCGATCATCAGCGCCAGGATCGCCCGCCACATCAAGGAGATGTCGCGCACGACAACCGGCTCCATCCAGCCGGCGCTAATCAGCGGTGCTGAGATGAAATTGGCCGCGACGACGAGCCCCGGCGCGCCGACGAAGGCAATGTAGAACAGAAGCACCAGGATCGGAACGCCGCGGATGACTTCCGTATAGAAGCGGGCGATCTGCCGAAGGGACGAGTGCTCGGAGAGCGCCATCAGCGCGATGCCGAGGCCGAGCGTCGTCGCCAGCACGAAGCCCATGAGGGTCACGAAGACGGTGACGCCAAGGCCCTTGAAGACGACGGTGAAGACTTCCGAGAAGATGTCATTGCTGATGATCACGGCGGCGAGCGACACAGCGATCACAACAAGGGCGACCAACCACCAGGGATAGTCGCCCTTGCCGGACATGTCTGAAGATTGTGGAGCGGCCATAGCCTGCTATCAGCCGCCCATCTTGTATTCGAGGAACCACTTCTTATCGAGGGCGTCGAAGGTACCGTCTTCCTTCAGCGCCTTGATCGCGGCGTTGACCGGAGCCACGAGATCCGAGCCCTTCGGGAAGATGAAGCCGAAATCCTCGGTGCCGAGCGGCCCACCGACGACCTTGAGCTTGCCTTCGGAGGAATCGACATAGCCCTTGGCGGCGACGCTATCGGTCAGGACCACGTCGACGTCGCCGGCCTTCAGCGCCTGAACGGTCGCGCCGAAGGTCTCAAACAGCTTGATGCGCGGGTTCTGCTCGTTGCCATCGAGCATTTCGTAGACGGCGGTGTAGAACGGCGAGGTACCCGGCTGTGCGCCGACGAGACCGTCGGCAAAGGCGCCGAAGCTCTTGCCATCGTTGAAGCGGGCCTCGTCGCTGCGCACCAGCATGAACTGCTGCGAGCGCATGTAGGGGTCCGAGAAATCGACCTTTTCCTTGCGGTCGTCCTTGATGGTGATGCCCGTCATGCCGATCTGGTACTGACCGTCATGCACCGCCTGGATCATCGCGTCCCAGCTGGTGTTCTGGTATTCGACCTTGAAATTCAACCGCTTGGCGATCTCGTTCATCGCGTCGTACTCCCAGCCCTTGGCTTCGCCGGACTTCGGATCGACAAACTGCAGCGGCGGGTAGGCGTTCTCCGTGACGACGACGACCGTCTTGCCGCCGAGGTCAGGCAGGTCGGCGGCCAGCGCCGGTGCAGAAAACGCAAAAGGTGCTGCAAGTGCGGCTGCGATGCCCGCAAGCACGTGGCGACGGATTGTCATTGGAGGAGCTCCCGAAAAGTGTGGCAGCGGAAAATGTCACAAATTCCGTCGAAAAGACAAGCGGATAGTACCAAAAAAGAAAGGCGGCCGAGGCCGCCTTTCCAACAATCCCTAGGGATTGAAATGTTATTCTGCTGCGGCTTCCGCTGCTGCCTTTGCTTCGGCGGCTTCGGCTGCTGCCTTCTCGGCGGCGAGCGCCTGAGCTGCTGCAACCTTTTCAGCCTCGATGCGTGCCTTTTCCTCGGCAAACGCCTGACGCTCGGCTTCGTTCAGCTTGCGGGCGCGCGTGCCGGTGTTCTCGACGATACGAGCCGACTTACCGCGACGGTCGCGCAGGTAGTAGAGCTTGGCGCGACGGACCTTACCGCGGCGAACCACTTCGACGCTCTCGACGAGCGGAGAGTAAACCGGGAATACGCGCTCGACGCCTTCGCCGTAGGAGATCTTGCGAACGGTGAAGCTTTCGTTGATGCCGCCGCCCGAACGAGCGATGCAAACGCCTTCATAGGCCTGGACGCGGGTACGGTTGCCTTCGACAACGCGGACGTTGACGCGGAGCGTGTCGCCTGCGGAGAATTCCGGGAGCGTGCGCTTGGCGGCGATCTTGGCGGCCTGTTCGGCTTCCAGCTGCTGGATGATGTTCATCGGTCTAACCTTTCAAGTTCTTCTGAAACAGCCAGAGCGCTCTCGATGAACCTGTCGGGCCAGCCTTCAGGTCTTGCCGGATACCGGCAGGAGCGGATTCGCCATTCTTTGTTTTGGTCGACGGGCATGCAACCCGAACCGGGGCGGCACTTACACCAATCGCACTGCCTTGTCATCCCCGAAGGCCATAATTTCTAAGGCATCCGCGCCAGGAAAGCCGAATTTATCAGAAAATACGCAAACACGCGCGTGATCATTGTCCGATGCAACGGACTTGCGGCCGGCACAACCACCGGCTATCCCGAGCATGAGGGGTCGGGGGAGACCATGAACATCTTCGAAATACTCATGCTGTTTGCGGCCGGCTTCCTGTCCGGCGTCGTCAATGCCATTGCCGGCGGCGGAACCTTCCTGACCTTCGGGGCGATGACGCTTGGCGGTCTCTCGCCAATCGTCGCCAACGCGACCTCGTCGATCATCCAGTTTCCAGGCTACATCACCTCGGCGCTCGCCTATGCCAAGGAGATCCGCGCCGACAAGCGCTATGCGATCCTGCTCGGCGTCATCTCCGCACTTGGCGGTCTGGCCGGCGCGCTGCTGCTCATCTCGCTCTCCAATGCCTCCTTCCGCGCGCTTGTGCCCTGGCTGCTGCTGGCCGCGACGGCGATCTTCGCTGCCGGGCCGCTCCTGAAGCCCAGGGCCCGCGTCGACGAGCATGCGATCAATCCGGTCGGCATCGGCGCCCAGTTCGTCACCTCCATTTACGGTGGCTTCTTCGGCGCCGGCATGGGCATCATGATGCTGGCAGTGCTGGGACTTGCGACCGGCGGCGGCTATCACCGGCTGAACGCGCTCAAGAACTTCATCTCGATCGTTATTGCCGCGATCGCCATCGTCGTCTTTGCCGCCGGCGGGGTCGTGTCCTGGCTGCACGCGGCAATCATGGTGCCAGGGGCCGCCCTTGGCGGCTACAGCGGCGTCTGGGCAGCAAGACGCGTGCCGCAGGCGGTCATCCGCGCGCTGGTCGTCGCCGTCGGTCTGCTGCTTGCCGCCTATTACTTCTTCACGGGTTGATTAAGAAGATCGGGCCGGCGCTCGGCGGTCAGCCGCCGCGCCTCCGCCTCGCGCCATTTGGCAATGGCGCCATGATTACCCGAGGTCAGCACTGCCGGGATTTCGCGGCCTTCGAAGACCTGTGGGCGGGTGTAGTGCGGATGCTCGAGCAGCCCGCCTTCGAAGCTCTCATGCACACCCGAAAGCTCGTTGCCCATGACACCCGGCAGGATGCGCACCACCGCATCGAGAAGCGTGAGGGCCGCCGGCTCGCCGCCCGAAAGAATATAGTCGCCGATCGAAACCTCTTCGAGGTCGCGGGCGTCGATCACCCGCTGATCGACACCTTCGAAGCGTCCGCAAACGATGACGACGCCGGGGCCGGCGGCGAGTTCACGCACCCGCTCCTGTGTCAGCGGTCGGCCACGCGGGCTCATCAGCAATCGCGGCCGATCGTCGTTCTCCGAGACACGATCGATCGCGCGCGCGAGCACATCCGGCTTCAGCACCATGCCGGCGCCGCCGCCAGCCGGCGTGTCGTCGACTGTGCGATGCTTGTCTTCGGCGAAATCACGGATCTGCACCGGCTCGATCGACCACTGGCCACGCTCGAGCGCCTTGCCGGAAAGCGAGGCGCCGAGATGGCCCGGAAACATTTCGGGATAGAGCGTCAGGATGGTGGCGCGAAACGTCATGGCCGCGATGCTCACTTGCGCTTCGCGGAAAACGGACTACCCGGATCCTGGTCCTTGTCGTCGGTAAGGCCGGCCGCAACCGGATCGACCAGCAGCCGCCCCGCTTCCAGATCGATCTCCAGCACCGACCATTCGGTAAACGGGATCAGCACCGGACGTCGGCCTGGCCCCTTCAGCTCAAGGAGATCGCCGGCGCCGAAATCGAAGACACCGCTGACCTTGCCGTAGCTCGTGCCATTGCCGTCGATCGCTTCCAGGCCCTCGAGATCGGCATAGAAGAACTCGTCCTCGTCGAGATCGTCATCGGGCAAGTTGTCGCGCTCGATGAACAGGTCGAGGCCGTTGAGCGCCTCGGCGGCATTGCGGTCATTGACGCCGCGAAAGCGAACGATAACGACGTTTTTCGCCTCGCGAATCTCCAGCACCTCGAACACACGGCCGTCTGCGCTGTGCAGATTGCCATACTCGCCGAGCGCCGTCGGATCATCGGTAAAGGACTTGACCCTGACCTCGCCGCGCAGGCCCTGCGCCGCGCCGATCGTCGCCATCAGAACCGGGTTTTCGAGTTTGCTCATCGTCCGCATCCGTTTCGGTATATCTCGGTGCACATAACGGAAAACGGGCGGCATGGAAATGCCACCCGTTTCCTTAAGCCACGGCTAGCCGGAGAGCTGCGTCGGCAGATGACCGCCGATCACTCTCCGGACCGTTCGCCGGCTGTTATTCAGCAGCAGCAGCAGCGGCGTCTTCAGCCTTCTGCTTGGCTTCAGCAGCGCGCTCCTGAGCCTTCTTGCCCGGGGCACCCTTGGTCGGGTTGCTGCGAGCCGGGCGCTTTGCGAGACCGGCCTGGTCGAGGAAGCGCAGAACGCGGTCGGTCGGCTGGGCGCCCTGGGCGATCCAGTGGTTGACGCGCTCGGCGTCGAGCTCGACGCGCTTTTCGTCGTCCTTGCCGAGCATCGGGTTCCACGAGCCGATCTTCTCGAGGAAGCGGCCGTCACGTGGGCTGCGGGCGTCGGCAACGACGATCTGGTAGTAAGGACGCTTCTTGGAACCGCCACGGGCGAGACGAATTTTCAGTGCCATTTGAGTAACTCCTTGCAGGCTTTCTTGACCGCTTGGTTCAAGCGGAATGGTTTGTGCCGGCGTTGCCCGCGGAATGCGAGCGATCGGCGGCGATGGCTTCATGATGCCGGATGACTTCCTTGATGATGAAGTTCAGGAACTTCTCGGCGAAATCCGGATCCAGATTGGCATCCTTGGCCAGGCGGCGCAGGCGTTCGATCTGGTATTCTTCGCGCGCCGGGTCGGCCGGCGGCAGTTCGTGCTTGGCTTTCAGAACGCCGACTGCCTGGGTGCAGCGGAAGCGTTCAGCCAGCATGTGGACGAGCGCGGCATCGATATTGTCGATCGACTGCCGGTAGCCCGCCAATTCCTTTTTGATTTCGGGATCAATCATCTTTTAAGCGATCCTCACTTCTTCTTCGGCAGGCCGGGAAGGCCGGGGAAGCCGCCACCAAGACCCGGAAGCTTGGCGCCACCCAGACCTGGCAGGCCACCGCCGCCAAGGCCAGGCATACCGCCCGGCTTCAGACCGGCGGCTTCCGCCTGCTTCTGCAGGGCTTCGAGCTGCTTCGGGTCGAGCTTCGAGAGATCAGGCATGCCGCCGCCACCGAGGCCGCCAAGGCCCATCTTGTTGGCAAGGCCGCCCATCATCTGCTTCATCATGCCGCCTTTGCCCTTACCGCCCATCATCTTCATCATGTCCGCCATCTGGCGGTGCATCTTCAGAAGCTTGTTGATGTCGGCGGCATCGGTGCCGGAACCGGCGGCGATGCGCTTCTTGCGCGAGTGCTTGAGCAGATCCGGGTTGGCGCGCTCGGCCTTGGTCATCGACGAAATGATGGCGAGCTGGCGCTTGAACAGGCTGTCGTCGAGGCCGGCCGCGGCCATCTTGTCCTTCATGCCGGCCATGCCGGGCATCAGGCCCATGATGCCGCCCATGCCGCCCATCTTCTGCATCTGGCCGAGCTGGTCTGCGAGGTCGTTCAGGTCGAACTTGCCCTTGGCCATCTTGGCGGCCATGGCGGCCGCCTTCTCGGCGTCGATGTTCTCGGCAGCCTTCTCGACGAGCGAGACGATGTCGCCCATGCCGAGGATACGGTCGGCGACGCGGCGGGGGTGGAACTCTTCGAGTTCGCCCATCTTTTCGCCGACGCCGATGAGCTTGATCGGCTTGCCGGTGACCGCACGCATCGACAGCGCTGCACCGCCACGGCCGTCGCCGTCCATACGGGTGAGCACCAGGCCGGTGATGCCGACGCGTTCGTCGAAGTTGCGGGCGAGGTTGACGGCGTCCTGACCGGTCAGCGCATCTGCCACGAGCAGGATTTCATGCGGATTGGACTTCCGCTTGATCTCCGCCATCTCGATCATCAGCGGCTCGTCGATATGGGTACGGCCCGCCGTGTCGAGAATGACGACGTCGTGGCCGCCGAGCTTGGCAGCCTGAACGGCGCGCGCAGCGATATCGGTCGGCGACTGGCCGGCAATAACAGGCAACGTGTCGACGCCGGTCTGCACGCCGAGCTGGCGCAGCTGCTCCTGGGCTGCTGGACGACGCGTGTCGAGCGAAGCCATCAGGACCTTCTTCTTGTCCCTGGTCTTCATCCGGCTGGCGATCTTGCCGGTGGTCGTCGTCTTACCGGAGCCCTGCAGACCGACCATCATGATGACGACCGGCGCCGGCGCATTGAGGTCGATGGTGACGCCCTCGGAGCCGAGCATCTCGACGAGCTGGTCATGGACGATCTTGACGACCATCTGGCCGGGCTTGATCGACTTCAGGATCTCGGCGCCGACGGCCTTTTCACGAACCTTTTCGGTGAAGGAGCGCACGACGTCGAGCGCGACGTCGGCTTCGAGCAGCGCACGGCGAACCTCGCGGAGCGCAGCGGAAACATCGGCTTCCGACAATGCGCCGCGGCCGGTCAGTCCATTCAATATGGAACCAAGGCGGTCCTGGAGGCTCTCGAACATTCTCACTTCCTTCTGGTTTCCGGTGGCGATCAACTCGCCGGAAACGTGGGTTCCTTCGCGCAGAAAACAAGGCGCAAAGCCAAAAACCACCCGAGGGCGCCACGCGCTGTCGGGTGTTGACCTCCGGGTTCTCTTTATACCTTTACGGGACCCGGTCGGTGGCTTCGAAGACTTGAGCTTGCGAAGGAATTGGCGCGGATAAACAGGAAAGCGCGGCAAAAGTCAAGGACGGCAGGCAAATGAGGCGCTTTCGGCTCAGAGCGCCTCGTCCTTGCCGGCGTCGTCGAGTTCGCCAGCCAGCTGCTCGAAGGCGGTCGACACCCGCGTCATCACCCGAAGTGCGGCCACCACTTCGGTCTGGTTGATATCGCCGAGCAGGGCATGCAGCAACTCCACCTCGCGGCGATGGATTTCCGCGAACAGATCACGCCCGGCCGCCGTCGGCGCACAAAGATAGGCGCTGCGGTGTTCCGGGTTCGGCCGTCTTTCCAGCAACGTCTTGTCCATCAGCCCGTTGACGACCCTGAGCACGAACTGCCGTTTCATCGACAGGCGCCGTCCGGCTTCCGGCACCGTCAGCGGCATTTCGCAAAAAAGTTCGAGAACCGCCCGCTCCGCCACTGATATGCCGGCACCATCGAGCATATGTTCTGCCGAGCGCTGCATATTGAGATGGATGGAGCGGACCAGCTTCAGGGTCTTGTAGAGACGTTCTTGCGGGTCGAATCGAACGAGCATGGAACCACGATAGCAATCCAGTTGCTGTCTTCAAGAATTTATTAAACCTTGACCTTTCAACCAAGGCGAACCGCCCGGATGAAGACACGCAATCCCTATTACCAAGGTCCCGTCACCGATCATTTCGACGGCACCAGGTTCTTCAATCCCGACGGCAAACCGCCCAAGGGCGCGGCAGATCTCCTGCGCTGGCAGTTCGGCAGCGGCAAGGTGCGCTGGCCCGCGCACAATCCAAGCCCGTTCGCGCCGGTGAAGCCTGAACTCAGCGTCGAAGGCGATCGCCTGCGCGTGACGATGGTCGGACACGCGACGCTGCTCATCCAGGTGCATGGGCTCAACATTCTCACCGACCCCGTCTGGTCGCATCGCGCCAGCCCGTTTGCCTTTGCCGGCCCGCAGCGCCGCAACGCGCCCGGCATCGAACTCGACGACCTGCCGCCGATCGACATCGTGCTCGTCACCCACAATCACTACGACCACCTCGATGTCGAGACGCTGGCAGCCCTTCACGAGGAACATGCTCCCCGCATCGTCACGCCGCTCGGCAACGACACGATCATCCGCCGCGCCGTTCCCGACGTCGAGATCGACGTGGTCGACTGGGGCGACCAGCTCGATTGCGGCGATGACGTCATTCTTCACGCCGAGCCCTGCCACCACTGGTCGGCGCGCGGCTCGCGCGACCGGCGCATGGCGCTCTGGGCCGCCTTCGTCGTGGAGACGCCGGCCGGCAAGATCTACCACGTCGGCGATACCGGCTTTCACGACGGCATCAACTATCGCGCCGCCCGCGAAAAACACGGCGCCTTCCGCCTCGCCAACCTGCCCTTCGGGGCCTACGAGCCGCGCTGGTTCATGCAGGACCAGCACCAGAACCCGGAGGAAGCCGTGCGCGGCATGGTCGATTGCGCCGCCGCCCATGTCGCCGGCCACCATTGGGGTACGTTTCGCCTGACCGACGAAGGCGTCGAAGAGCCGCGACAGGCGCTGGAACGGGCGCTCGATGCGGCGGGCATCGCCCGCAGCCGCTTCCGGCCGCTTCGCCCCGGCGAAATCTTCGATGTACCGACCGGCGGCGAGGGAGCCGAATAAAGGCGGCACTGGTATTTTCCGGGCTTTTCCGCCATATACAGCCCGAATGAAGGATGGCCCGCCCGGAGCGGGCCCGTTTGGACAATCGCGACATGACCGACAACGTGCAATTTGCCAGGATGAACGGGCTTGGAAACAAGATCCTCGTCGTTGACATGCGCGGTCGGAAGGATCGGGTGACGCCGGCCGCTGCGATCGCGCTCAATGCCGATCCGGCAACCGCCTTCGACCAGATCATGGCGATCCACGACCCCAAGGCTCAGGGCACCGACGCCTGGATCGATATCGTCAATTGCGACGGCTCCATGGCCCAGGCCTGCGGCAACGGCACGCGCTGCGTCGTCCAGGCACTGGCCGCCGAAACCGGCAAGAAGGCCTTCACCTTCCAGACCATTGCAGGCATCCTCAACGCCACCGAGCATGAGGACGGCACGATCTCGGTCGACATGGGCAAGCCGGTCTTTGCCTGGGACAAGATCCCGCTTGCCGAGGAATTTGCCGATACGAGCCGCATCGAACTGCAGATCGGACCGATCGACAATCCCGTCCTGCACTCGCCCTCGGCCATGTCGATGGGCAATCCGCACGCCGTCTTCTGGGTCGACAAAGACCCGATGTCCTTCGATCTCGATCGTTTCGGCCCGCTGCTCGAAAACCATCCGATGTTTCCCGAGCGCGCCAACATCACGCTGGCGCAGGTGCTTTCGCCCTCGTCGCTGCGCACCCGCACCTGGGAACGCGGCGCCGGGCTGACGCTTGCCTGCGGTTCGGCGGCTTGCGCGGCTGCGGTCAGCGCCGCGCGCACCGGCCGCACCGGCCGCAAGGTGGCGATCGACGTCGCATCCGCCCCTGCCCCGGCAAAGCTTACGATCGAATGGCGTGAGCACGACGATCATGTCGTCATGACGGGACCTGCCGAATGGGAATGGTCCGGCACGCTGAACCCGACGACCGGCAATTGGCAGCGCGACGAGGCCGAAGCGGGCGGAGCCCGGGCGCTTTGAGCGGCGTCGAGGTCATAACCTTCGGCTGCCGTCTCAATACCTACGAATCCGAAGTGATGCGGGCGGAAGCCGAAAAGGCGGGGCTGAACAACGCCATCCTCGTCAACACCTGCGCCGTCACCGGCGAGGCGGTGCGCCAGGCGCGCCAGGCGATCCGCCGTGCCCGGCGCGACAATCCGCATGCCCGCATCATCGTCACCGGCTGCGCGGCGCAGACCGAAAAGGAGACCTTTGCCGAAATGGCCGAGGTCGACGCCGTGCTCGGCAACGAGGAGAAGCTGAAGAGCGCCTCCTATCGTTCACTGCCGGATTTCGGCGTCTCGGCGGAAGAAAAACTGCGGGTCAACGACATCATGAGCGTGCGCGCCACCGCACCGCAGATGGTCAAGCACATCGATGGCCACGTGCGCGCCTTCATCCAGGTGCAGAACGGCTGCGACCACCGCTGCACCTTCTGCATCATCCCCTATGGCCGCGGCAATTCCCGCTCCGTGCCGATGGGCGCCGTCGTCGACCAGGCGCGCAGGCTGGTCGAGAGCGGCTATTGCGAGATCGTCTTGACCGGCGTCGATGCCACCAGCTACGGCGCCGACCTGCCGGGCACGCCGACCCTCGGGCTGCTCGCGAAGACGCTTCTGAAACAGGTTCCGGAAATCCGCCGCCTGCGGCTTTCCTCGATCGACGGCATCGAGGCCGACAAACACCTCTTCGACCTGATCGCCGACGAGGCGCGCTTCATGCCGCACCTGCACCTGTCGCTGCAGCATGGCGACGACCTGATCCTGAAGCGCATGAAGCGCCGTCATTCGAGCGCCGACGCCCGCGCCTTTGCCGATCAGGTCCGGCGCTTGCGCCCCGATATCAGCCTCGGTGCCGATATGATCGCCGGCTTTCCGACCGAGACCGAAGAGATGTTCGAAAATGCCGCGAGCCTCGCCGAGGACTGCGGCATCGCGCATCTGCACGTCTTTCCCTACAGCCCGCGTCCCGGCACGCCGGCGGCACGCATGCCGCAGCTCGACCGGGCGCTCGTCAAGGATCGTGCTGCGCGGCTTCGCGCCGTCGGCGCGACGCTCTACGCCCGCCACCTCGAAGGTATGGTCGGCAGCGAGCAGACGATCCTGGTCGAGAACAACGGGCTTGCCCACACACAAAACTTCACGCTCGTCGACGCGGCTGACCTGACGCCCCGTGCGCTTGTCCCGGTCTCAATCACCGGCCACAATGGCAAGCATCTGACGATGCAGGTAAAACAGATGGCTGCGGCCTGATTTATGCGGAATTCCTGAATGGCAATGGGTTTCATCAAGAGGATCTTCACCTTCGGCAAGGGCGCGGTGGAGGAAACGAAGCCGCCGGAAGGTGTACCGGAGGAGACGATCGTCTCTGCGCCCGAAGTCGAGGCGCAGCCGGAGCCGAGCTCCGAGGCGGTCGAACCGCCTGCCGCCGTTGCCGAGGCAGAGATCGTCGAAGAGAGCCCGGAAACCGCCTTCGAACCACCTGTCGACATCGAGACCCTGCCGTTGTCCGACGACGATCCGGTGCTTGGGGCCGAGATCGAGACGGCCGGTGGCCCGGCCTCCGACGACGCCGAAGAGCTGGCGCGCGACGAAGCCGCCCCGGTCGAAGCTGTGGTAACGCCGGCCGAGACTGAAGCCGCGATACCCCCCTCTGTCCCTTCGGGACATCTCCCCCACAAGGCGGGAGAGCAGACGGAGACCAAGGCCACAGCTGAGGAAGCAACAGCTGCCACCGAGACTGCGGCGCCTGTTGCGCACAAGGCGCCTGCTCCCTCCGATGAGATCATCGTAGCCTCCCGCGAGGCCGAAATCGTCGAGAGAATCGAAGAAGCTGCTGACGATGCCGAACCCACGGCAAGCGACGTCACGACTGCCGAAGCAGACGAGGTCACGCCAACCGAAACGCTTGCTTCCGAACTCGAGAGCGAGCCCAGCGTGATCTCCGCCCCTGTGGGGGAGATGCCCGGCAGGGCAGACGGGGGTGAAGCCGCAGCCCTCCGCGAAAGCATCGAGACCGCAGAAGCCAACGCAGCAGAAGCCGCCACCGACGTCGCGCCGACCGAGACAGCAGAGGCCGAGCCCACCGCTACGCCCGCTTTGCCCAAGGGCTTCTCCGCCACCGAGCGCAAGCCCAAGGAAGAACCCGTCGCCGCGCCGAAGGAAAAGCTCAGCTGGTACCAGCGCCTGCGCCGCGGCCTCGCGCGCACCTCATCGCAACTGACCGGCCAGATCGCCAGCCTGTTTACCAAGCGCAAGCTCGACGAAGCGACGCTGCAGGATCTCGAAGACCTGTTGATCCAGGCCGACCTCGGCGTCGAAACGGCGATGCGCATCACCGACACGCTCGCCTCGGAACGCTACGGCAAGGATGTCTCGGGCGAGGACGTGTCGCGCATCATGGCCGGCGAGATCACCAAGGTGCTTTCGCCCGTCGCCAAGCCGCTGGAACTCGATCTCAGCCACAAGCCGCACGTGATCCTGGTGGTCGGCGTCAACGGCACCGGCAAGACCACGACGATCGGCAAGCTCGCCGCCAAGCTTTCCGGCGCGGGCCTGAAAGTCATGCTCGCCGCCGGTGACACCTTCCGGGCCGCGGCAATCGAGCAGCTGAAGATCTGGGCCGAGCGCACCAACTCAGAAATCGTCTCGTCCAAACTCGGCGCCGATGCCGCTGGCCTTGCCTATGAGGCTTTCCAGCAGGCGCGCGAGAAGAAGTCCGACGTCCTGATCATCGACACCGCCGGCCGCCTGCAGAACAAGGCGGAACTGATGGCCGAACTCGAAAAGATCGTGCGCGTGCTCGGCAAGCTCGATCCGGATGCACCGCACACCGTGCTGCAGACGCTCGACGCCACCACCGGCCAGAACGCGCTGCAGCAGGTCGAGATCTTCCGCAACGTCGCCGGCGTCAGCGGGTTGATCATGACCAAGCTCGACGGCACGGCGCGCGGCGGCATCCTCGTCGCCATCTCCGCCAAGCACAAGTTGCCGGTCTATTTCATCGGCGTCGGCGAAGGGATCGACGATCTCGAGCCGTTCGAAGCCAAGGATTTTGCCGAGGCGATCGCCGGCGTTGCCGCCTGACGGGACGATCGGGCCTGCGCGTAGTTACGCCGGCCCGTTGCCTTGATATGGTTTTGCCGCAAAGCTGGTGTTATGAGCAGCAGGTACATGCAGAAACAGGACCCCCAGATGTCGTCGATCGAGGCTGCCAAGCCGCAGAAGGAAGTCAGCCCCTTGCTCAAGTTGGTGCTGGAGCTTGGGCCGCTGATGGTCTTCTTCTTTGCCAATTCGCGTGGCGAATGGTTGGCCGGGCATTTTCCGGCGCTCGCCGAACTCGGCGGTCCGATCTTCATCGCCACCGGCCTGTTTATGGCCGCGACCGCAATCGCGCTTGCCGTCTCCTGGGTGCTGACCCGCACCCTGCCGATGATGCCGCTGATTTCGGGCATCGTCGTCTTCGTCTTCGGCGCGCTGACGCTCTGGCTGCAGAACGACACCTTCATCAAGATGAAGCCGACGATCGTCAACACGCTGTTCGGCACGATCCTGCTCGGCGGCCTGCTGTTCGGCAAGTCGCTGCTCGGCTACGTCTTCCACTCCGCCTTCAAGCTGGATGAGGCCGGCTGGCGCAAGCTGACGCTGCGCTGGGGCCTGTTCTTCCTGGTCCTCGCCGTGCTCAACGAAGTGGTCTGGCGCTCGTTCACGACCGATTTCTGGGTCGCCTTCAAGGTCTGGGGCACGATGCCGATCACCATTCTCTTTACGCTCGCCCAGATGCCGCTGATCATGAAACACTCGCTTGACCAGGAGAACGCCGAGTGAGCACGATGCTCGAGGAGAATGACAGCCGCAACCGGCACGCACTCCTCTGGCTCGCCGCCTGTTTTGCTGTTCTCATCATCCAGATGGTCACCCAACATCTGATGGGTCGCCTCTGGATCTGCGAATGCGGCTACGTCAAACTGTTCGAGCCCGTGGTCAAATCCAGCGGCAACTCGCAGCATATCGCCGACTGGTACACACCGTCGCACATCATCCACGGCTTCCTGTTCTACGGCCTCGGCCATCTGCTCCTGCGCGGCAAGCCGCTGACGGCAAAGCTCTTCCTTGGGACCGTGATCGAATCCGCCTGGGAGATCGCCGAAAACACGCCGATGGTGATCAACCGCTACCGCTCGGCAACGATTTCGCTCGACTATTTCGGCGACAGCATCTTGAATTCGACGATGGATACACTGGCCATGGCCGCCGGCTTCCTGTTTGCCGCCCGCATGCCCGTCTGGCTGACCGTAACGGTCGCCATCGTCTTCGAGCTCTTCACCGGCTGGCTGATCCGCGACAATCTCACGCTCAACGTACTGATGCTCGTCTGGCCGCTTGATGCGGTCAGGGACTGGCAGGCGGGGATTTAAGCGGGCTTCGGTCGCCGTCGCAGCCCCTCATCCCGCATCCGCGACCTTCTCCGGCAGATGGGGCGAAGGGACTTGAGGCACTCACTTCATTCCACGACTGCCCGGCAGGGAAGGCACGGTTTTACGCCGTCGATGCGATGCGAGAGTTTAGGGCAACCGAGCGCTACGTGTCTTCTTCGCCCCGCTTGCGGGCAGAAGGAGCCGGCAGGCGGATGAGGAGCAAATCCCTCCCATCCGAATGAGAGCTAATGCCGGGAGCGGTTACGAACCCGCAGTCGCCTTTTCGATCGCCGGCAGCAGACCCGTCTTCACGCTGTTTTCGTCGAACGGGCCGACGCGCTTGTAGAGGATCGTGCCGTCAGCGCCGACGAGATAGGATTCCGGAATACCGTAGACGCCCCAATCGATCGCCGCCTTGCCGCGCGGGTCGACGCCGATGGCGGAGAAGGGATTGCCGAGTTCGCCGAGAAACCTGAGCGCGTTTTCGTTCTGGTCCTTGTAGTTGATACCGACGACGGTCAGCCGCGGATCCTTCGACAGTTCCAGGATGAAGGGATGCTCCTGCCGGCAAGGCACGCACCAGGAGGCCCAGATGTTGACGAGCGTCAGCTTGCCCTTGATCGCCGCATCGGTCAAAGCCGGCATCGGGTGGCCATCGCGCGTCGCACCTTCGAGCGCCGGCATGTCGAGTTTCGGCGCCTTGGTGCCGATCAGCGCGGAGGGGATTTCGCTCACGTCCTTGCCGGAATTGAGCTGGCTCCAGAAGATCGCCGCAAGCCCGGCGAAGATGACGAGCGGCAGCGCCGCCAGCACGAAACGCATGGGGCCGGGTTTGCGCTCCTCGTTACCCGGAGCGGGTGCGCTGCTCATCGTGTTTCTCCGAAAGCCGGTTCGGCCGAGCGCCGGCGGATGCCTGCGGCTTCGAGTTCGGTGAGTTCACGCCGGCGGGCACGACCGTCGAGCACGACCCAGGCAATCAGACCGAGGACCGTCAGCGTGGCTATTCCATAGCTCGTGAAAACGTAGGCGGCGTGGCTCATCATTGTGCGCGGGCTCCCCGTCCGGCAGCACGGGCCGCAAGGCGCCTGAGCGCCGTGACGCGCCGGCGCAGGATTTCGTTGCGCATGGCGGCGATGTGCAGCGTGAAGAACAGCAGCGTGAAGGCTATCGCCATCACGATCAGTGGCCACAGGAACTCCGGATCGATCGTCGGTCCGTCGAGCCGCATGACGCTCGCCGGCTGATGCAGCGTGTTCCACCACTCGACCGAGAACTTGATGATCGGGATGTTGACGAAGCCGACGAGAACCAGAATGGCCGAAACCTTGGAGGACCGCGCCGGATCGTCGATCGCGCGGTTGAGCGCCATCAGTCCGAGATACATCAGGAACAGCACGAAGACCGAGGTCAGCCGCGCATCCCAGACCCACCAGGTGCCCCACATCGGCTTGCCCCAGAGCGAGCCGGTGACGAGCGCCAGGAAGGTGAAACAGGCGCCGATCGGGGCTGCCGCGCGCGAGGAGACGTCGGCAAGCGGATGGCGCCAGACGAGCGTACCGAGAGCTGCCAAGGCCATCACCGAATAGCACATCATCGACAGCCAGGCCGCGGGCACGTGCACATACATGATGCGCACCGTTTCGCCCTGCTGGTAATCGCCTTCCGTCGTGAAGGAAAGCCAGACGCCGGCAACGAAGAACAGCGCCGTCAGCCCGGAAAGCCAGGGCAACAAACGGTCGGCCAGCGCCAGGAACCGCGTCGGGTTGGCGAGATCGCTGAATTTGCGGATGGCCAGGCTGTTTTCGCTCATGGTCGCTCTTTAGCGCTTAAGGCGCCCGCCTGCAATTGATCCGCGTCAATCGCCCGATCACGATCGAGTTGGAACGCGGATCATAAATGTTATCGATCTGAACAGCTTAGCGACAAATCCATGGGAATGCCGCAAACACTTTCGCCCGTTCTGGCCCGATTGCGTCAATCGGACGCGTGCCGAAGTGCTGCGGCGGCGGCAACCGGGCCGATGACGGCGAAGAACAGGGTGATTGCCGCAAGGATCATCAAAGGTGGCAGGAACGGCGCCGGATCCTCGATCGCCGCATAGACAGCGCTGACACCGAAGATCAGCACCGGGATCGCCAACGGCAGTACAAGGATCGAAACCAGCAGCCCGCCACGCGGCAGCGACACGGCAACGGCCGCCCCCACTGCACCGATGAAGGTGATCGCCGGCGTGCCGATCAGAAGCGTCAGCATGGTGGCGCCGATGGCGATCTCGCTCATGTTCATGAAGAGGCCGAGCAGCGGCGAGGCGATCACCAGCGGCAGGCCGGTCGCCGCCCAATGCGCCGCACATTTGACGAAGACGGTGAAAAGCAGCGGCGTTTCCTGCATCAGCATCAGGTCGAGCGAGCCGTCGTCGCGCTCCGCCTGGAACAGCCGGTCGAGGCCGAGCAGCGAGGCGAGCAGCGCGCCGATCCACAGGATCGCCGGACCGATGCGCGAAAGCAGGTTCAGGTCGGGACCGACACCGAAGGGAATGACTGCCACCACAGTCATGAAGAAGAGCACGCCGATCATCGCCCCGCCGCCGGCGCGGATCGACAGTTTGAGATCGCGGAAAAAGAGCGCGATCATAGCGGCAACCTCCGGATCGGCACGCGCGCGTTTTCCGACAATGGGCTTCCAGGCATTGCGACCCTATGCATCATGCCAGTGATCTCCTGCCAGATGCTCGAACCCCGTCATGTGCAGCTCCTTCGTGCGGTCGAGCCCGAGTGGCTGGTGGGTCGCCGCAATGACGATGCCGCCTTTGCCAAGATGCGCCTTCACCAGATCGGCAAACAGCCGGTCGGCGCCGGCGTCAAGCGCTGCGGTCGGCTCGTCGAGGATCCAGATCGGGCGATAGGCAATGACCAACTTGGCCATCGCCATGCGCCGCTGCTGGCCGGCCGAAAGATAACCGAAGGGCAGATGGGCGATATCGGGCAGGCCGACCGCTTCGACCGCCTCGGTGAGCGTGGCGCCGCGCCCCCCGGGCGAATCACCCATGAAGTCTCGCCAGAAGGAAAGATTTTCCGCGACGGTCAGTTCGCGCTTCATCGCGTTGCGGTGTCCGAGATAGTGGCTGAGCTCGGATGGATGGGCGATTTCCGGGGGGCCATTCTCAAGTTTCAGGTGCCCGCTTTCGGGCCTCAACAACCCCGCCAGAACCCGCAGCAAAGTGGACTTGCCGGAGCCGTTCGGACCCGTCACGACAAGGGCTTCCGAGGCGTCGAGAATAAAGGAAATATCGTTAAAAATCAGGTCCTCACCGCGCTTCGCGCTCAACCCTTCAGCCATGAGGCGCATGAATTTTCAGCTTCCCTTCACTCTCTTTGTCGCAGGGCAAAAAAAAGTCCCGTTTCGACCTTCGTTGCTCTGGCACGTTTTGGAGAAATTATCTATAAGGCGGCCAACACGCCAGCGGTCGGCGTGAATTTCATCCTAGCGCCGAACATGGAATGAATTTCCACGTACGGACAGCGGAAATGGCCGCACCCGCATCCCAATTCGCGCTTCACAGGCGCTCGGGCGTTCGTACGTCAGTTTTTGGCGATCAGACGGAACGGGGTATTATCCAGTGTCCAAATCCCTAGACAGCTTCAATTGTCGCTCCACGCTCACCGTCAACGGTGTCGACTACGTCTATTACAGCCTGCCCAAGGCTGAGGCGAACGGTCTCGCCGGCGTTTCCAAGCTGCCCTATTCGATGAAGGTTCTGCTCGAGAACCTGCTGCGCAACGAAGATGGCCGCTCCGTCACCAAGAAGGACATCGAGAACGTTGCCGCCTGGCTCAACGACAAGGGCACGGCTGAAAACGAAATCGCCTATCGTCCGGCCCGCGTTCTGATGCAGGACTTCACCGGCGTGCCTGCTGTCGTCGACCTCGCGGCGATGCGCGACGCCATGGTCTCGCTCGGTGGCGACCCGGAAAAGATCAACCCGCTCGTTCCCGTCGACCTCGTCATCGACCACTCCGTCATCGTCGACGAATTCGGCACCCCGAACGCCTTTGCCCGCAACGTCGAGCTCGAGTACGAGCGCAACGGCGAGCGCTACCGCTTCCTGAAGTGGGGCCAGCAGGCGTTCAAGAACTTCCGCGTCGTTCCGCCCGGCACCGGCATCTGTCACCAGGTCAATCTGGAGTATCTGGGCCAGACCGTCTGGACCCGTGAAGAAGATGGCGTCGTCACCGCCTACCCGGACACCTGCGTCGGCACCGACAGCCACACCACCATGATCAACGGTCTCGGCGTTCTCGGCTGGGGCGTGGGCGGCATCGAAGCGGAAGCTGCCATGCTCGGCCAGCCGGTCTCCATGCTCCTGCCTGAGGTCATCGGCTTCAAGCTCACCGGCAAGCTCAAGGAAGGCGTCACCGCGACCGACCTCGTGCTTATGGTCGTGCAGATGCTGCGCAAGAAGGGCGTTGTCTCGAAGTTCGTCGAATTCTTCGGCCCGGGCCTCGACAACATGACGCTCGCCGACCGCGCCACCATCGGCAACATGGGTCCGGAATACGGCGCCACCTGCGGCTTCTTCCCGGTCGACAGCGAAACCATCAACTACCTCACCATGTCCGGCCGTGAAGAGCAGCGCATCGCGCTGGTCGAAGCCTATTCCAAGGCTCAGGGCATGTGGCGTGACGGTGACGGTTCCGAGCTCGTCTTCACCGACACCCTCGAACTCGACCTCGGCGACGTCGTTCCGGCCATGGCTGGCCCGAAGCGTCCGGAAGGTCGCATCCCGCTCGAAAGCATCGCATCGGGCTTCGCAACCTCGCTTGAAGGCGACTACAAGAAGCCGGGCCAGCTTTCGAACCGCTATGCCGTCGAAGGTACCGATTTCGATCTCGGCCATGGCGACGTTGCCATCGCTGCGATCACGTCCTGCACCAACACCTCCAACCCGTCGGTCCTGATCGCTGCCGGCCTGCTCGCCCGCAACGCGGTTGCCAAGGGCCTGAAGTCCAAGCCGTGGGTCAAGACCTCGCTCGCACCGGGATCGCAGGTCGTCGGCGAATACCTCGCCAAGTCCGGCCTGCAGAAGGACCTCGACGCGCTCGGCTTCAACCTCGTCGGCTTCGGCTGCACGACCTGCATCGGCAACTCCGGCCCGCTGCCGGCGCCGATCTCGAAGACGATCAACGACAAGGGCCTGATCGCCGCCGGCGTTCTCTCGGGCAATCGTAACTTCGAAGGCCGCATCTCGCCGGACGTCCAGGCGAACTACCTCGCTTCGCCGCCGCTCGTCGTCGCCTACGCGCTTGCAGGTTCCGTCCAGAAGGACCTGACCAACGAGCCGCTCGGCGAAGACCAGGACGGCAAGCCGGTCTTCCTCAAGGACATCTGGCCGACCTCCAAGGAAATCCAGGAGTTCATCTTCAAGTACGTCACCCGCGAACTTTACGCGACCAAGTACGCCGACGTGTTCAAGGGCGACGAAAACTGGCAGGCCGTTCAGGTTCCTCCGGGCCAGACCTATGCCTGGGACGACGGTTCGACCTACGTGCAGAACCCGCCCTACTTCGTCGGCATGGGCAAGTCCGGTTCGGGCATCTCCGACATCAAGGGCGCCCGCGTGCTTGGTCTCTTCGGCGACAAGATCACCACCGACCACATCTCGCCGGCCGGTTCGATCAAGGCGGCCTCGCCGGCCGGTGCCTACCTCATCGGTCACGGCGTCGGCGTTGCCGACTTCAACCAGTACGGCACGCGTCGTGGCAACCATGAGGTGATGATGCGCGGCACGTTTGCCAACATCCGCATCCGCAACCACATGCTCGGCCCGAACGGCAAGGAAGGTGGCTACACCATCCACTATCCGTCCAAGGAAGAGATGTCGATTTACGACGCCGCCATGCAGTACAAGGAAGAGGGCGTTCCGCTCGTCATCTTCGCCGGCGTCGAATACGGCAACGGTTCGTCGCGCGACTGGGCTGCCAAGGGCACCAACCTGCTCGGCGTCAAGGCCGTCATCGCGCAGTCCTTCGAGCGTATCCACCGCTCGAACCTCGTCGGCATGGGCGTCATTCCCTTCGTCTTCGAGGAAGGCACGACCTGGGAATCGCTGGGCCTCAAGGGCGATGAGATCGTCACGATCGAAAACCTCGCCAATGTCCAGCCGCGCGAAAAGCGCGTTGCCAAGGTAACCTACGGCGACGGCAGCGTGAAAGATGTGCCGCTCGTCTGCCGTATCGATACGCTGGATGAAGTGACCTACGTCAACAACGGTGGCATCCTGCAGACGGTTCTGCGCGACCTCGCCGCTTAATCGCGCGAGCGCATACAAGGCTCTGGAGCCGGGACGCCGAAAGGCGCCGCGGCTCTTTCTTTGAGGTGCACCGGCCAGCGATCGGGTGCTGGATCGCGCTCACTTGCCACCTCACTCCAACGTGACTTCCCGTTGATGCAGGGGCGTCGTATGTAGTGAACTCCCCCACAAGGAGTAGGCCGCTGGCCGGTAACGAAGTGACGCCATGACATCCGCAGACCGTTCTTTCATTCGCCCTGTTGCACTGGCTTTCGGGCTGCTCGCAGCCGCCGGTGCCCCTGCCGGGGCGCAGGAGAAACAGGCGGTCAAGGGCGTTGTCGAACTGTTCACCAGCCAGGGCTGTTCGTCCTGTCCGCCGGCGGATGCGGCGCTGAAGTCGCTGGTCGACGAAGGCGATGTGGTGGCGCTCGCCTATCACGTCGACTACTGGAACTATCTCGGCTGGGCCGACACGCTGGCATCGAAGGAAAACACCGAGCGGCAATATGCCTATGCGCGCATGCTCGGGCGCAACGGCGTCTACACGCCCCAGGCAATCCTGAACGGCCGCGACCACTTGAACGGCGGCAACTTGCAGGCAATCAAGACGCGGCTGGAAACGATGAAGGCGGAAGGCAAAGGGCTTGCCGTTCCCGTCGGCGCCAAGATCCTCGGCGAAGAAATCCAGATCACCATCGGTAGCGGCATCGGCAAGGCCAATGTCGTCGTCGTCTATTTCGACCGCGCCAAGATCGTGAAGATGGAGAAGGGGGAGAACAGCGGCAAGGAAGTCCCCTATTGGCATGCGGTGCGTGACATACAGACGATCGGCATGTGGGACGGCCAGCCCGCGTCCTTCACGCTGCCGGCGACGGTGCTGACCGAGCGCCCGGGAAACAGCGGCTGCGCGATCCTGCTGCAATCGATGAAGGACAAGGAAACGCCGGGTGCCATCATCGGCGCTGCGGCCGTGCTCGCCGGCCCTCAGGGCAAATTGTAGGGACGGCGAAGCGCAAGGGGTTGGTTCGGCCCGGCAGCATCGAGGGGCTGGGGCTGAGGGTTCGAAGTTACCGGACCGAACCGGCCATAACTGCGTTCGGTGAACTCCCGCAGCATGACGATCTGACCGGACATACGGTGGCAACGACTCTGTCCGTCAGCGCCCGCGAGTTTTGCGATGAATTGGGGCGCCGGTTTGACTGAAATGGGGCAGAGGCAAGAAATGACCTCATCGTCCCATGGCTTCCAGCTTGCTTTTCGGCTCGTGTCAGGCACACTGTAATCGTTCTGTCACAACAGAAGGCCGGATTGCCGATGACCGATGAGCCGGATTTGCCGCAAGGCGAGGCGCGCCATCAGCGCGAGACCACTTCCGAAGTGGTCGTCGATCTTCACGAATACAAGAACGCCAAGAACGCTCCCCCCATCACTTTCCATCGCCGCGAATTGGATCAGATCCTGTGGGTCTACGGCCGTATGGTCGGCGAAGGCGAGTGGCGGGACTACGCGATCGACCACCTGAGGGACCGCGCGGTCTTCTCAGTGTTCAAGCGTTCGGGCGAAATGCCGCTCTACCGGATTGAGAAGAACCCGAAACTGGCCGCGAAACAGGGCGCCTATAGCGTGCTGAACATTCACGGCACGATCCTGAAGCGCGGTCACGAGCTCGCCCAGGTGCTCAAGGTATTCGACAAGGTGCTGAGGCTGGTGGAAACCTGACCAGCGGGAAAGGGTGCCATCAGGAGACGCACGCCGACGTCACGGGCAGCAACGGCACGACCTGCCTACGGCGCGCTGCGAGGCGCTTCGCCGACTGACATTTTTCAGCAAGCGATGGTCACTGGTAGAGGGTGTCCGGATAGACGTCTTCCGGCGGGTCGGTCGCCTGGCCCTCGCCGAGCGCGAGCTGCATGATCGTCGTGTCGAGCCAGCGGCCATGCTTGAAGCCGGTCGCTTTCATCGTGCCCTGGAGTTCGAAGCCGAGCGACCGGTGCACGGCGATCGAGGCCGGATGGGCACCGCCGATCACCGCGACCATCTGGCGGAAGCCGAGTTCCGTGCAACGCCGGACGAGTTCGACCAGCAGCGCCTTGCCGGCACCCTTGCCGCGCGCTTCCGGCGCCAGGTAGATGGAATCCTCGACCAGGAAGCGATAGGCCGTGCGCGTGCGGAAGCCGGATGCGTAGGCATAGCCGATGATCGTCCCGCCCGCGTCTACCGCAACCATGTACGGGTAGCCGCTGCCGATGATCGTTTCGAACCGCGCCCGCATCTCCTTTTCGGATGGCGGGTTGATCTCGTAGGTCGCAACCCCGTGCAACACGGATTCGCGATAGATCTCGGTGATGACGGGAAGATCGGCCAGGGTGGCGTCGCGCAGGGTCAGGGACATGGCTAAAGACTTTGATCCCAAGGTTTCGTCGTCCTTTCACTCCCACGGAGCCCGGACGCTTTCAAGCTGCTTCAGCAAACAAAAAAGGCGGCCGAAGCCGCCTTTTCCGTCTGCTGTTCAGACTTAGTTGTTCCGGTTGCCCATGAACTGGAGCAAGAACATGAACAGGTTGATGAAGTCGAGATAGAGCGTCAGCGCGCCCATGATCGCCTTGCGGCCGGCAACGGTGCTGTCATCGGCTTCGTAGTACATTTCCTTGATCTTCTGCGTGTCGTAGGCGGTGAGGCCAGCGAAGATCAGCACGCCGATCACGCTGATCGCGAAGGCGAGCGCCGAAGAGGCGAGGAAGATGTTGACGATCGACGCGATGATGACGCCGAACAGACCCATGATCAGGAACGAGCCCATGCCGGACAGGTCCTTCTTCGTGGTGTAGCCGTAAAGCGACAGGGCGCCGAACGAGGCGGCCGTCACGAAGAACGTCTGAACGATGCTCTGGCCGGTGTAGATCAGGAAGATCGACGACAGCGACAGGCCCATCAGGGCCGCATAGATCCAGAACGTCGTCTGCGCGGCAGAAACGCTCATGCTATTGATGCGGAAGCTCATGAAGAACACGAGCGCCAGCGGCGCCAGCATCACCACCCACTTCAGCGGGCTCGTATAGATCGCAGCACCAAAGGCAGTCAGCTGGCCATCCGAAAACGCCATTTGGAAGGCCAGGTAGGCCGCGACGCCAGTGATCGCCAGACCAAGCGCCATCAGGTTGTAGACCTTCAGCATGTATGCGCGAAGGCCTTCGTCAATCACGGCACCCGCCTGAGCGCCGGCGGGCGACATTCGGGTTTGGTAATTTCTCAGATCAGCCATTGTTTCCTCATTCAAGCTCCGGTGGAAGTTACGGTGTCGGGCGGCGAATATCGCCCTGGAAGATGAGCTTCCACGCCCAGGCGCCGCTGCGGAGCTCCAGCATGCCTGTGGACAAATATGATGCCGAAACCCGCTGCACACAAGACCCGGCACTCCCGGATTCCGTTGCACCGGACCGATTCAGACCGGCGCAATAGGGATTTACGGTTAACTCGGCCCGGTCAAAGTTCGCGCAGGACCGGCGCCGCCTTCTGCCCGAGAATGCGCCATGTACCGGCAAGTCCGATGCCGACCGTCATCACCAGCGCTGCCACAACCGTCACGATCGCCACGTCGGGCAGGAAGCTCGACGGCAGCGTCATGATGCGGTTGACGACGAACCAGGCGGCGATACCGCCGGCAAACAGCGCAAAAACTGCGGTTGCAAGACCGAGGATCGCGTATTCGTAGCTGAACGCCTTGATCAGCGTCACCCGCGTTGCCCCCAGCGTCTTCAGGACCACCGCATCATGGACGCGCGCCCGGTTGCCGGCCGCAAGCGCGCCGGCCAGCACCAGCACGGAGGCGACGAGCGCCACGGCCGCGGCCGCCCGGATCGCCGTTGCCAGCTGACCGAGCAGCCCATTCACAATGTCGAGAGCGTCCTTCACCCGTACGCTGGTGATCGTCGGATAGGCATTGGTGACGGCCTTCAGGACCGCCGCCTCCTCTTCCGGCGTCGCCGACGGATCGATCACAGTCGCCAGCCAGGCATGCGGCGCGCCGGCAAAGGTGTTCGGCGAGAACACCATGACGAAGTTGATCGACAGCGATTCCCACTCGACATTGCGGAAGTTGGCAATCTTGGCGGTGATGTTGCGGCCGAGCACATTGACGGTGACCGTATCGCCGATCTTCAGGCCGAGTTCGCCGGCCTCCTCGGACGAGAAGGAAACCAGGGGTTCGCCGCTGTAGTCGGCCGGCCACCAGGCGCCTTCGGACAGCGTCGAATTCTCCGGCTTGTTCTTGGCGTAGGTGATACCGCGGTCGCCGCGCAGCACCCATTGGCCTGCAGGCGGCACGTTGCGGCTGTTCACGTCCTCACCGTTGAAGGCGGTGATGCGGCCGCGCAGCATCGGCACCTCGATGACCTTGCCCTTCGGGATCGCCTGGTTCAGCACCGAGCGGAAACCTTCAATCTCACTGCCCTGGATATCGACGAAGAAGAAATTCGGCGCTCGCTCCGCCATGCTTCCGGTGAGTTCGCGGCGCAGATTGCCGTCGATCAGCGCCAGCGTCACCAGAAGCGCCAGACCGAGCCCAAGCGACAGCACCACCGAGGAGGTCAGCGCACCCGGACGGTGAATGTTGCCGATCGCCAGTCTGAGAGCCGGCGAATTGACCCGCGGGCTGCGGCGCGCGAGCCAGGCGATCGCGAGCGCAACGGCCCTGAGCACGATGAAGGCGAAGGCAATCGCGCCGAGGAAGACGAGCGAAATATAGCGGTCGTAAGCCGTAAAGATCGCCAGGCCGGCGAGTGCGGCAAGACACGCGACGGCGCCGAGCAGATAGGGCCAGGCCGGAAAACCCGAGGGATCGAAACCCTGCTGGCGGAAGAGTGCGGTCGCAGGAATGGCGCGCGCCCGTCCGAGCGGCAGGATGGCGAAGGTCAGCGCCGTCAGCACGCCGAACAGGGCGGCAAGCCCGAGCGCGCCCGGATAGAGATGGAAGGCGGTCGAAATCGGCAACAGGTCGGCCAAAAACTGCGCCGCGACAAAGGGGATCAGAGCTCCGAGCACGAGCCCGATAACGATGCCGATCAAGGCGATCATCAGGATCTGTGCGAGATAGATCATCGCCACCAAGGCGGCGGGGGCGCCCAGGCATTTGAAGGTCGCGATCACGCTGCGCTTGGCATCGAGATAGGCGCGCACCGCATTGGCGACGCCGACGCCGCCGACGATGAGCGCCGTCAGGCCGACAAGCGTCAGGAACTGCGAGAAACGCGTGATGTTGGCCGTCAGCGCCGGTGCTGCGTTGCCGCTGGTGCGGATCGACCAGCCGGCTGCCGGCTGGCTTTTCTCCGCCTCGGTGCGAACGGCCGCAACCCCTGCCGGATCGGCGAGCTTCACCTTGTATGTGTGCTCGACGAGGCTTCCGGTCTGCACCAGTCCCGTCGCCGCCAGGGCTTCGTCCGAGACCATCAGGCGGGGCGCGAAGCCGAAGCCGTCGGAAAGCGCATCCGGCTCGCGCGTGATCGTGCCGGCGATCCGGACACGGGCGTTGCCGAGAAGGATTTCGTCTCCGACCTTAACGTCCAGGCGGTCGAGCAGCAGAGGCGCCACGACCGCACCGAAGACATCGCCGTCGCGTGCGATGAGGTCGTGCAGCGGCCTGTCGGGTTGGCTTTCCAGCGTGCCATAGAGCGGATAGGCCGCATCGACGGCCTTCAGTTCCACCAGGGCTTGATTGGAACCGTCGGGCAGCCGCGCCATAGATCTCAGGCCAGCGGAAACCGCAACGGTCCCAAGACCATCGAGATAGGCGCGCTCTTCGGTCGTTGCGACACGATTGTTAAGCTCGAAGCGAATATCGCCGGCGAGCAGTTCCTGACCCTGCGATGCGATCGTCGCTGTGATCGACTGCGACAGCGAGTTGACGCCGGCAATCGCCGCCGTACCCAGCGCAATGCAGGCGAGGAAGATGTAGAAGCCCTTGAGCCCGCCGCGCATTTCACGCAGCGCCAGCCGCAGGGCAAGCAGCGGCCGCAGCCGTACCGAAGGCGCGCCGATCATGCCGAGGCCGCCTGCTGGACCGGCGCCACGGCCACGGGGTCCGCGGCGCCGCCGGCAACGATCTCGCCCGAGCGCACCCGCACCTGCCGCGCGCAGCGGTCGGCAAGGGCGGCGTCATGGGTCACGAGCACGAGTGTCATGCCGCGGTCACGCTGTTCGGCGAAAAGCAGATCGGCGATCTGCCGTCCGGTTTCGGCGTCGAGGTTGCCGGTTGGTTCGTCGGCGATCAGAAGCTTCGGCGAGGGCGCAAGCGCCCGGGCGATCGCAACGCGCTGCTGCTCGCCGCCCGAGAGCTGGCCGGGATAATGGCTGAGCCGCTCGCCGAGGCCGACGGCGACAAGCTCCTTGCGCGCGATCTCGAAGGCGCCCGGGACATTGGCCAGTTCGAGCGGCACGGCGACGTTTTCGAGTGCCGTCATGTTGGGAATGAGGTGGAAAGACTGGAAGACGATGCCGATGTTGCGCCCGCGAAAGTCCGCAACCCTGTCCTCGTCGAGCCGGTGCAGCGGCGTGCCGTCGATGACGATCTCGCCGCGATCCAGCCGCTCGAGCCCGGCAAGCACCATCAGCAAAGTCGACTTGCCTGAACCGGACGGGCCGACGATGCCGACCGATTCTCCGGCATTGATCGTCAGGCTCATGCCTTTCAGCACATGCACCGAGGCGGCCGCCTCGCCCAGCGTCAGATCCGCGTTTTTAAGTTCGATGATGGTGCTGGCCAAGCGAAACAACCCTATATGAAACGAAGTGGGGAACAGAAACGGCATTCGGGATTTAGGAACAGGCCCATGGCATTAAAAGGATTTCAACGGGTTTTCTTGGCACTGATGATGACATTTGCGTTATCATGCACCGCACGCGCCGAGACGATCAGCCTCATCGGGTTCGGCGACAGCCTGATGGCGGGTTATCAGCTCCCGCCGGAGGACGCCTTCCCGGCCCGGCTCGAAAAGGCGCTGAAGGAAAAGGGCTTCGACGTGACGATCGCGAACGCCGGCGTTTCCGGCGACACGAGTTCCGGCGGTCTTGCCCGCATCGACTGGTCGGTGCCGGATGGTACCAAGGGCGTGATCCTCGAGCTTGGCGCCAACGACGCGCTGCGCGGCATCGCGCCTGAAGAGACCCGCAAGAACATCGAGGCGATGATCACCCGGCTGAAGGACCGCGGCATCGCCGTGCTGCTCGCCGGCATGATGGCGCCGCCGAACATGGGCGCCGACTACGCCGCCCGCTTCAACCCGATCTATCCGGAACTCGCCAAAAAATATGGGCTGGAACTCTATCCGTTCTTTCTCGACGGCGTGGTGACGGAGGCCAAGCTCAAGCTCGAAGACGGCATGCATCCCAATGGCGACGGCGTCGGCGTCATGGTCGAGAAGGCCCTGCCCGTCGTCGAGCGGTTTCTGGCAACGCTGAACAAGACGGAGTGATGACATCGTCCACAGTTAAGGCAACGTTAATATTCTGAAGCGTCAAATACCAGTTGCGTGCAGATGCGATGCGTGATTCGCTAAGACATCTGCAAGAGATTCGGGGAGCTCGCCATGCCGAGACTATTCACCGCCCTCGAAATTCCGCGCAATGCTGCAATGAGTCTTTCATTGCTGCGCGGAGGTCTTCCCGGAGCTCGCTGGATCGATGTGGAGAACTACCACATCACCCTGCGCTTCATCGGTGACGTCGACTGGCGCACCGCCGACGAGATCATCGACAAACTCGATCGCATCGAACGTCCTGAATTCCAACTGCAACTGAACGGCACCGGCGCCTTCGGCTCGAAGAAGCCCCACTCGGTCTGGGCCGGCGTTACCAACCATCCGGAAATGTATGCGCTGCAGGCCGAAATCGAGCGCATCTGCCAAAGGCTCGGACTGGGGCCGGACCCGCGCAAGTTCACCCCGCACGTGACGCTGGCGCGGCTGCGCTCCAGCCGTGTCGAAGACGTGGTCGAGTACCTCTCGGGGCGCGGCAACTTCATGACCTCGCTCTTCACGGTCTCCCGCTTCGTGCTGCTCTCGTCGCGCGATTCAGTCGGCGGCGGACCGTACCTGACGGAAGAGGTTTTCCCGCTTCACGAGGTGCGTTCGCCGAGCCTTTCGAGCAACGACGAACATCCGGCCTCCCGCATCTGGTAAAGCGCCTCGAAGGCTTCCCGCCCTTCGTAATAGGGATCCGGCACGTCCCGCAGGTCGCCTGACGCATAATCGAGAAAGAGATGCACCTTCTGCGCCGTGCCATCCGGCGCGAGCCTTTTCAGCGTGCGGACATTGTTCTCGTCCATGCCGAGGATGAGGTCGAAATCACTGAAATCTGCCGCAGCCACCTGGCGTCCGCGCAGCGCAGAAATATCGAAGCCGTGCCGCCGCGCCGTCTCTATCGATCGCCGGTCCGGCGGATCGCCGATATGCCAGGCGCCGGTTCCGGCCGAATCGATCTCCAGCGCTAAAGCCAATCCCTTTTGCACCGCCAACGCGCGCAACACGCCCTCGGCAAGCGGCGACCGGCAGATGTTGCCGAGACAAACGAAAAGAACTCTGACTGGTTTCATGCTATTCAGATTCGAAGGCTGGAGACAGTTGACGCTTATACGCGACAGCTCGGGCTTCGAACAGGCGCATGGGAGGAGACAAGCAATGGCAGCGGAGAGACTGGACGAGGCGACGATTGCCGACAACCTTCACAAGATGGAAGGTTGGGTGCGGGCCGAAGACGGCAACTCGATCTGGAAGGCGTTCCGCTTCAAGAACTTCGTCGAGGCCTTCGGCTTCATGACCGAATGCGCGATCGTCGCCGAGAAGCTCAACCATCACCCGGAATGGTTCAACGTCTACAATCGCGTCGACGTAACGCTGACGACCCATGACGCCGGCGGATTGAGCGAACTCGACTTCAAGCTGGCGGCGCGCATGGACAAGGCTGCGGCAGGCCGCATGCCCGATCATTTGAAATAGGACGCGGAATTCCCATATTGAAAGCGCCGGAGCGCCGCGCGTTCACGAGAACGCCTGGCGCCCGAGAATATAGCGGAAGCGGGACGATGGACGACATCAAGATTGGTGAAATTCTCTTGCCTGGCGAAGAATCCGAGCAGGAGCGGCGGGAAAAGCGCGTGAAGCGCCGCTTCTGGCCGACCTTTCGCCGAGCTGCCCGCCAGATCCCATTCAGCCGCGACCTGGTTGCCGCCTATTACTGCGCCATCGATCCGAAGACCCCGACACGCACCCGCGGCATCCTGCTTGCAGCCCTCGCCTACTTCGTGCTGCCGATCGATATCATCCCCGACGTGCTGGCCGTCGTCGGCTTCTCCGATGACGTTGCCGTCTTGACCGCGGCCTTTGCTGCCATCAGCGGGCAGATCAAGGAAACGCACTATACCAAGGCCGACGAGACGCTGGCCGATACGCCGGAGAGCTGACGCCGGACGCCGCCTGTCCGGTTGTGGCGCCGCATTCCCGCCCGAAAGTCAAACTCTTGCCTAATTCTTTGTGGCATAGATCTGCAAGTGACGCTGGTCGCGCGCTTTGGTGCGGCTGACGCCATGCAATGGCTTGGGGCAGGAAACCTTCTGGAACGGGCATTCCGAGGCAACGCGCATCCTCGATCGAGCCCGGTTCGGCGAAGGCGCGAATCGGCGGTCGAAAGGCACTGTGCGATGGGGCAAACCGCTCCATTTCGGGGCTAAAGCCGCGGTTTTCGGCCACCGTTGACGGTTTGGTAACCTGAATTAAGTCAAAACAAATCAAATCATGACTACGCGTCGCCCGTCTGACCTGTTTCGGGTGATCGAAAAGCAAGAAAAGCGGCAGGACCTCATGTTTGTAAGAAAGATCGCAACCGCAATCGCACTCGTTCTGGCCACCGCCAGCATGGCTGCCGCCCAGTCTCCGACGCGCATCCAGCAGTTCAACGCCTGGGGCGCCTATTCCTACAATGCCGGCGGCGGCAAGGTCTGCTACGTCCTTTCGGTTCCGAAGGAAAAGAGCCCGGCCGGCGTCGACCATGGCGACATCTTCTTCCTCGTTTCCCAGCGCCCCGGCCAGAACATCAGCTACGAGCCTCAGGCAATGATGGGCTATGCGCTGCAGGAGAACTCCAAGGTCAACGTCGTCATCGACGGCCGCACCTTCGTGATGTTCACCAAGGGCAATTCGGCCTGGGTCGAAAATGCTGCCGAAGAGCCGGCACTGGTTGCCGCCATGAAGAACGGCAAGGCCATGTCGGTCAACGCCAAGTCGCGCAAGGGTACCGCGACCTCCTACTCCTACTCGCTCTCGGGCATCTCCGCTGCGCTGAAGCAGATCGAAGCCTGCAAGTAATCGCGAGACCGAAAGTCACGCGTAGGGGCCGGCTGCAAAGCCGGCCTTTTGCGTTCAAGGGGCCTGCCTCGTGACTCCCGGCCAAAACAATGCTAAAGGGCGGCCAACTTGAGAGCCTCCGCGCCCCGATAGGCCGCTTTCGATGGCTCGACCGATTTCAATTCGCGCATCAGGACGATTTCCGGACCCGCTCTCCGGACGGCCTCTCGCCGTATGACAGGACATCATGAGCATGGCAGCCACTGAAATTCTGAACCGGGTGGAAATCGCCAAGGCGCCGCAGGTGCGCGCAGCCGTAGAGGCGGAAAAGCCGTCGCTGATCGGACTTCTGCGCGAGGACATGGCCAAGGCACTGGTCGAAAAGGGCGTGCCGGAACGCCAGGTCAAGATGCGCGTCAGCCAGCTCTGGCACTGGCTCTACGTGCGCGGCGTCTCCGACTTCGATCACATGACGAACGTGTCCAAGGACATGCGCGAGATGCTGAAGCAGCATTTCACCATCGCGCGCCCGGAGATCGTCGAGGAACAGATTTCCGGCGACGGCACCCGCAAGTGGCTGTTGCGCTTCCCGGCGCGCGGCGCCGGACGACCGGTCGAGATCGAGACCGTCTACATTCCCGAGGAAGGCCGCGGCACGCTCTGCATTTCGAGCCAGGTCGGTTGCACGCTCACCTGTTCCTTCTGTCACACCGGCACCCAGAAGCTGGTGCGCAACCTGACGGCCGAGGAAATCCTCGCGCAGCTGCTGCTTGCCCGCGACCGGCTCGGCGACTTCCCGGAGCGCGACACCCCGCAGGGCGCGATCGTGCCGGCCGAAGGCCGCAAGATCACCAACATCGTGATGATGGGCATGGGCGAGCCGCTCTATAATTTCGAGCAGGTCAAGACCGCCCTTCTGATCGCCTCTGACGGCGAAGGCCTGTCGCTGTCCAAGCGCCGCATCACGCTGTCGACCTCAGGCATCGTGCCGGAAATCTATCGCACCGGCGAAGAGATCGGCGTCATGCTGGCGATCTCGCTGCATGCCGTGCGCGACGACCTGCGCGACATGCTGGTGCCGATCAACAAGAAGTACCCGCTGAAGGAACTGATGGACGCCTGCCGCGCCTATCCCGGCCTTTCCAACGCCCGCCGCATCACCTTCGAATACGTGATGCTGAAGGACGTCAACGACAGCCTCGAAGACGCCAAGCAGTTGGTGAAGCTCCTGAAGGGTGTGCCCGCGAAGATCAACCTCATCCCCTTCAACCCCTGGCCGGGCACCAACTACCAGTGTTCCGACTGGGAGCACATCGAGAAGTTTGCCGACTTCATCAACCAGGCCGGCTACGCCTCGCCGATCCGCACACCACGCGGCCGCGACATCCTTGCCGCCTGCGGCCAGCTGAAGTCGGAATCCGAACGCATGCGCAAGGTCGACCGCCTCGCCTTCGAAGCGATGATGATCGCCAATCACGGCGAAGATTGAGACGAAGCGCCTCCTCGGGTCCTTCGTTCCTCGCCCATCACCCATCGATGAAGAACTTTGATGGGTGATGCAGTTCCTATCGATTGATTTCATGTCATCGGTTTCCTAAGAAAGCGGGACATCAATTGGAGGACAACCCATGCGCTCACTTCTCATCGCCCTTGCCGCCACGGTGGCATTCACCCTGCCCGCCCGTGCCGATGAGGTGACCGTCGCCGTAACCGCGATCGTCGAGCATCCGGCACTCGACGCGGCACGCGACGGCGTGAAGGACGCGCTGGCCGCCGCCGGCTACAAGGAAGGCGAGAACCTCAAATTCATCTACGAGTCGGCCCAGGGCAACCCGCCGACCGCCGCGCAGATCGCCCGCCAGTTCGCAGGCGAAGCGCCGAACGTGATCGTTCCGATCTCGACGCCGTCGGCCCAGGCGGTCGTCTCCTCGACCCGCGATATCCCGGTCGTCTTCACCGCCGTTTCCGACCCGGTCGGCGCCCAGCTGGTCAAGGACATGGACAAGCCCGGCGGTAACGTCACTGGCCTCTCCGACATGTCGCCGGTTGCCGAACACGTCGCCCTGATCAAGGAAATCCTGCCGAACGCCAAGTCGATCGGCTACCTCTACAATTCCGGTGAAGCCAACTCCGTTTCGCTGCTCGCGGTGCTGAAGACCGAGGCCGAAAAGGCCGGCCTGACCGTCGTCGAGTCCGCCGCGACCAAGTCGGCTGAAGTCCAGGGTGCTGCCCGTGCCCTCGTCGGCCGCGCCGATGCGATTTACGTGCCCACCGACAACACGATCATCTCCGCACTTGAAGGTGCCGTCGCCGTCGCCGAAGAAGCCAAGCTGCCGCTCTTCACCGCCGACACGGACTCGGTTGCCCGCGGCTCGCTCGCAGCCCTCGGCTTCAACTACTACGACGTCGGCAAACAGACTGGCGAAATCGTCGTTCGCATCCTCAAGGGCGAAAACCCGGGTGATATCGGTGTCAAGGTTGCTGCCGGTTCCGACCTGGTGATCAACAAGAAGGCCGCCGAGAAAATGGGCGTCACCCTTCCGGAAAGTGTCGTAAAGCGCGCAACCCGCGTCGTTGAATAAGGCTTTCGGCCTTTTCAGGTTCAAGTTTGTTGCGTTTTGCCCGCCTCCGTTCCATACGGGGGCGGTTCGCTATGAGGGGCCCGGAACACCGGAGGCCGCTCCAAGTTTCTAAGCCGCACATGCGCCCGGCCGTGCGCCCCATGTGCCAAGCGGGAGCGTCGCGCTCATAAGCACAATCAGGCGCGACAGGTAGAAAAGAGGGTCTGGGGTTGAGTCTAATTGCTTTCTGGGGAGCCGTGGAGCTGGGGCTGGTCTATGCCTTCGTTGCCCTCGGCGTCTTTCTCGCATTCCGGGTTCTCGATTTTCCCGACCTCACGGTCGACGGATCGTTTCCGCTGGGCGCCGCCGTCACCGCGGTCCTGATCATCGCCGGCGTCAATCCGTGGCTTGCCGCCTGCGTGGCGATGGTCGCTGGTGCCGCAGCCGGCATCGTCACGGCGATGCTTAACGTGCGCTTCAAGATCCTCAACCTGCTCGCCTCGATCCTGACGATGATCGCGCTGTTCTCGGTCAACCTGCGCGTCATGGGCAAGCCGAACGTCGCGCTGATCAACGCCGACACGATGCTGTCACCCTTCTACGGCCTCGGCTTGCGCGATTTCTACGTCCGGCCGCTGTTTATCGGCGTGCTCGTGATCGTCGCCGTCATCATCGTCTGGCGCTTCCTTGAGAGCGATGCCGGTCTTGCGATGCGCGCCACTGGCGCCAATGCCCGCATGGCCCGCGCACAGGGCGTCGACACCAACCGCCAGATCTATCTCGGCATGGCGATCTCCAACGCGCTCGTCGCCTTCGGTGGCGCGCTGTTCGCCCAGACCAACGGCTTTGCCGACGTCACCTCGGGTGTCGGCACCATCGTCGTCGGGCTTGCGGCGGTCATCATCGGCGAGACGCTGCTCGGTGCCCGCGGCATCCTGATTGCGCTGATCGGCTGCGTGCTCGGCTCGATCCTCTACCGTATAGCGATCCAGCTGGCGCTGTCGACCGACATGCTCGGGCTGCAGGCCTCCGACCTCAACTTCGTGACCGCGGCACTCGTCACCTTCGCCCTCGTCCTTCCCCGTCTGCGTCGTGGAGGTGCGGCATGATCAGCGTCAACAACATCGAGGTCATCTTCGGCAAGGGCACGCCGCTGCAGAAGCAGGCGCTGAACGGCGTCAGCCTGACGATCGAGCAGGGCTCCTTCGTCACCGTCATTGGCTCCAACGGCGCCGGCAAGTCGACGTTGCTCGGCGTGCTCGCCGGCGATGTGCTGCCAAGTGCCGGCCAGGTGACGATCGGCAAGACAGACGTCAGCCGCAAGGGTACCGCTGCGCGCGCGGGACTCGTCGCTCGCGTCTTCCAGGATCCGCTGACCGGCAGCTGCGGCGCACTCTCGATCGAGGAAAACCTGGCGCTTGCTGCCAAACGTGGCGAGGCCCGCGGCCTCACAGCCGCGCTCGGCCCCAAGCGCCGCGAACATTTCCGCGAACGCATCGCCGAGCTCAACCTCGGCCTTGAAAACCGCATGGGCGACCGCATGGACCTTCTGTCCGGCGGCCAGCGCCAGGCGGTCTCGCTGGTCATGGCGACGCTCGCAGGCTCCGAAGTGCTGCTGCTCGACGAGCATACGGCAGCCCTCGACCCTGGCATGGCCGAGTTCGTGATGAACCTGACGCAGAAGATCGTCTCCGAGCGCAAGCTGACGACGATGATGGTCACCCATTCGATGCGCCAGGCACTCGACTACGGCCACCGCACCATCATGCTCCACGGCGGCGAGATCGTTCTCGACGTCGCCGGCGACAGCCGCAAGGAACTGCAGGTCGAGGACCTGATCGCCATGTTCCGCCGCATCCGCGGCCAGACGCTCGACGACGATGCGCTGCTGATCGGCTGAGTACAGAAGACTAATTCATAACAAGGCCCGGGCATCCAAGATGTCCGGGCTTTTTGTTTTTGTTTACCGCGCCGTCGTCATGAAAATCTTCACCGCAAACACCGAGAAGACGCCGGCGAAGCTGAAATCAAGTGCCCGCATCACGCCCTTGTTGCGCTGCAGCCAGGAGGCAAGCCAGTCGGCGGTGAAGACGACCAGCATGTTCACCGGCATGCCGATGGTGATGAAGAACAGGCCGAGGAACAGAAGCTTGCCGGTGACCGAGGGATCATCGGCGCTGACGAACTGCGGCAGGAAGGTCATGAAGAAGATGATGACCTTGGGGTTCAACAGGTTCACCCAGAAGCCGGCCGAGATGTTGGCAAGCGCCTTGCCTTCCGTCGGCTCGACCTTCTGCACCGAAATGCTGGAGCCGAAGCGCATCGCCTGCACCGCAAGCCAGAGCAGGTAGGCGGCACCGCCGGTCTTGAGGATGGTGAATGCGGTTGGCGAGGCGGTGATCAGCGCCGAGATGCCGAACGCGACGAGCAGCGTATGCACGACGATGCCGAAGCTGGTGCCGAGCACGACGAAGAGCGCGGCCTTCTTGCCCTGGGCGAGCGCCCGGCTGATCGAAAGCGTCATGTCCGGGCCGGGTGTGGCCGCCAGAAGCAGCGTCGCAGCGGCAAAGGTCAGGAGGGTCGGCAGGCTGGGAATGAAGTCCATCGTCGTTTCCTCGGCACGGGGGTCGCCTCCAGTAATCCTGCGCCTGCGCTTTTGCCAGCGGATTCGCATCGTCAAGCGTTCTAGCGCTTGTATCGCCGCAGGTTCTGGCTAAAGTGCCGCAGATTTGCACGCGGCATCGCCGCCCTCCCCAAGACCAGACGGACGGAAACCATGGCATCGCATAAAGACGTGAAAAAGGTCGTTCTCGCCTATTCGGGCGGTCTCGACACCTCGATCATCCTGAAGTGGCTGCAGACCGAACTCGGCGCGGAAGTCGTCACCTTCACCGCCGACCTCGGCCAGGGCGAAGAGCTCGAGCCGGCCCGCAAGAAGGCCGAAATGCTCGGCATCAAGGAGATCTACATCGAGGACGTCCGCGAGGAATTCGTCAAGGATTTCGTCTTCCCGATGTTCCGCGCCAACGCCGTCTATGAAGGCGTTTACCTGCTCGGCACCTCGATCGCCCGCCCGCTGATCTCCAAGCACCTGATCGATATCGCCAAGAAGACCGGCGCCGACGCGATCGCCCATGGCGCGACCGGCAAGGGCAACGACCAGGTTCGCTTCGAGCTTTCCGCCTATGCGCTGAACCCGGACATCAAGATCATCGCGCCGTGGCGCGACTGGTCGTTCAAGAGCCGCACCGACCTGCTCGAATTCGCCGAGAAGCACCAGATCCCGGTTGCCAAGGACAAGAAGGGCGAAGCGCCGTTCTCCGTCGACGCCAACCTGCTGCACTCCTCCTCCGAGGGCAAGGTTCTCGAAGACCCGGCACTGGAAGCCCCTGAGTACGTGCACATGCGCACGATCTCGCCGGAAGCCGCTCCCGACCAGGCCACCGTCATCAAGATCGGCTTCGAGCGCGGTGACGCCGTCTCGATCAACGGCGTACGCCTGTCGCCGGCAACCCTGCTTGCCAAGCTCAACGAGTACGGCCGCGACAACGGCATCGGCCGTCTCGACCTCGTCGAGAACCGCTTCGTCGGCATGAAGTCGCGCGGCGTCTACGAGACCCCCGGCGGCACCATCCTGCTCTCCGCGCACCGCGCAATCGAGAGCATCACGCTCGACCGCGGCGCCGCCCACCTCAAGGACGAGCTGATGCCGCGCTACGCCGAGCTGATCTATTACGGCTTCTGGTTCTCACCGGAGCGCGAGATGCTGCAGGCCGCAATCGACAAGAGCCAGGAGCATGTCGAAGGCGAAGTGACGTTGAAGCTCTACAAGGGCAACGTCATGGTCATCGGCCGCGAGAGCGACAAGTCGCTCTACTCCGACAAGCTCGTCACCTTCGAGGACGACCAGGGCGCCTACGACCAGAAGGACGCCGCCGGCTTCATCAAGCTCAACGCGCTGCGCCTGCGCACGCTGGCCGCGCGCAACCGCTAAGACGACGCGTTTTGAAAAAAGAAGCCTCCGCGACCCGTTCGCGGAGGCTTTTTCGTATGCAGGGCGAAGCGGTATCGATGCCGATGTCGCACCAGATTTCTACTCCGCCGCTTCCGAAAGCGGATCCTTGACCGGCACGGCGAGCGGCTGCGAGCGAACGTTGCGGCGATACCAGACATAGCTCAGGATGCAGACGAGGCCGAAGCATGGAATGATCGTGCCGAGCGCCAGCACCGGAGCGCCGACCGCAGCGGCGATCGCGCCACCAAGCAGCCCCGAGCCCATCTGTACGAAACCCATCACTGCCGACGCCGTGCCAGCGATGTCCGGAAACGGCGCCATCGCCGCCGTCATCATATAGGGCATGACGAAGGCGATGCCGAAGGCATAAATCCCGATCGGCAGCATGACCGAGAGGAAGCTCGGCGGCAGCACGTGCATGGTGTAGGCAAGCGCGAGGCTGGCCGCACCGATGAAGACGAGGCCGGCCGGCACCAGCGCCTGCGGCGTGAAACGCCGCATCAGCAGCCGCACCACCACGGTTCCCGAAAAGAAAAGGCCCGACTGCATCAGCATGCCGACGCCGAACTCGGTCGGTGTCAGCCCCACCGCATTGATCAGTACGAAGGGCAGCATGGTCGCCCAGGCATAAAGTGCGCCGACCGCTCCGCCGATCACAAGTGTCGAGGAAACGAAGCGGCTGTCGCTCACCAACCGCCGATAGGCCGCAAGGATGGGCTTCAGGTGGCCCTTGGCCGGATCCGGGGTCGCGGTCTCGGCCATGAAAAACTGCACGGTGAGACAGGCCATGGCGGCAAAGCCGACCATCAGGAAGAAGATCGACTGCCACCCGAAGAGACCGAGCGCCAGGCCGCCAAGCGTCGGGGACACGGCGGGTCCGAGGGCCAGCATCATGCCGATCATGTTCATGATGCGTGCGGCCTCAGTCCCGGTGAACTGGTCGCGCACGATCGCACGCGCCACGGTCATCCCGACGGAGGCGCCGATGCCCTGCACCAGGCGGCCGGCCAAAAGCACCGCGACGGAAGGCGCAAAGGCCGCCATCAGGCTGCCGACGAGGTAGATCGCCATGAAGATCAGCGTCGCGCGGCGGCGACCGATGACATCGGAGAGCGTGCCAGACACCAACTGGGCAAAGGCGAAGCCGGCGAAATAGAGCGACAGCGTCATCTTGATCGCCGCTTCGCTGGAGGAGAAGGCGCACACCAGTTCAGGCATCGCCGGCGTATACAGCGCCATGGAAACGGGGCCGAGCGCCACCAGGAAGGCACCGATGATGCTTGTGCGCCGCTCGCTCATGCGACGCGTCATTGCGCGGCTCCGACCCGGACTTCGGCCTTCTCCGCTGTCTCCTTACCGGCAAGGCACGGATCGAGCTGACGCAAATTGTCACGCAGGATGCGCAGGTTGGAACAGAGAAGCGCGCGCGCTTCCGAGTCCAGCCCTTCCGTATAGGCATCCATCATTTCGCGAAGACCGGTCATCAGCTCGTTGAACAACGGACCGGCCTTTTCGGTGATGACGACATTCTTGGCGCGGCGATCCGCCGGATCGGGAACGCGGGCGACGAGCCCGTTCGCCTCCAGCCTGTCGAGATAGGCCGACAGCGTCATCGGCTCAATGCCCATGCGTGTGGCGATTTCGGCCTGTTTGATGCCCTCGGTGAGCGCCACCTGGATCAGCGTGCGCGCCTCGCCAGGCGTGATGCCCAGATCCATGGCATTAACCTTGCGGTCGAAGGCCCCGCGCAAGAGGCGCGAGACATCGGTCAGAAGCATTCCAATGGTTTCGGATTCTAGCTTGAAGGGCATCATGATCGTTCACAGGTGATATAATAAGTTTTACTTATCATACCCTGTGAAAACGTTCAACGCGGAAGGCCATCTTTCCCTTGCCAGTTTAACGGTAAAACTCGCAAGGATTCAACGTATTACCTTCGCAATCCCGCGCGGGACCGTCTTTGTTGTGTCTCAGCCCTCAAGCTCCTCGCGCAGCATTTCGAGCTCCAGCCATTCCTCTTCCATGCGAGCGAGGTCGGCACGCAGCTTTTCCAGCTCCTGCGCCAGCTTCGCAAAAGCATTTGGATCTTTTGTGAAAAGATTGGGGTCCGCCATCTTTTCTTCGCGCTTGGCAGCCTCGGCTTCCGCCTTGGCAATCTCTTTCGGCAGGTTTTCGAGCGCGAATTTCTGCTTGTAGGAAAGCTTACCCTTGGCAGCCTTCGGCGCTTCGGCGACAGGGGCCGCCGCCTCGGCCTTGGCCTTTTCCGCCTTCTCGGCCTTGCGCTTCTCCTCGATCGCGCCCTTGCGCTGCGCCATCATGTCGGAATAGCCGCCGGCATACTCGATCCAGCGTCCATCCGGCGCCTCCGGATTGGCCGGCGCAATCGTCGAGGTGACGGTGCGGTCGAGGAAGTCGCGATCGTGGCTGACGAGGATCACCGTTCCGGCAAAACCGGCGACGATCTCCTGCAGGAGGTCGAGCGTCTCGATGTCGAGGTCGTTGGTCGGCTCGTCGAGGATCAGAAGGTTGGTTGCGCGCGCGAGGATGCGCGCCAGCATCAGCCTTGCGCGCTCGCCGCCCGAAAGCTCGCGGATCGGGGTGCGCGCCTGCTCCGGCTGGAACAGGAAGTCCTTCATGTAGCCGGTGACGTGGCGCTGCTCGCCATTGACCAGCAGGTTGTCGCCGCGCCCGTCGGTCAGGTAGTGCGCCAGCGTTTCGTCGAGATTGAGGTCTTCGCGCTTCTGGTCAAGCGTCGCGATTTCGAGATTGGTGCCGAGCTTGACCGTACCCGTACCCGGTTCGATCTGCCCGGTCAGGATCTTCAGAAGCGTCGTCTTGCCGGCGCCGTTCGGGCCGACCAGACCGATGCGGTCGCCGCGGTGCACGCGGATCGAGAACGGCGCGACGATGGTACGCTCGCCATAGGCCTTGGTGACCTTCTCCGCCTCGATCACCAGCTTGCCCGATTCCTTGGCGTCGGCGGCCGTCGCCTGTACCGTTCCCTGCGGCCCCTTGTGGCCGCGATAGGTCGCCCGCATGGTCTGCAGCTCACCGAGGCGGCGCATGTTGCGCTTACGTCGTGCGGTCACGCCGTAGCGCAGCCAATGTTCCTCGCGCTCGATCGCTTTGCCGAGCTTGTGCTGCTCCAGCTCCTCGGCCTCCAGCACCTCGTCGCGCCAGGCCTCGAAATGGGCAAAGCCGCGGTCGAGCCGCCGCGACTGGCCACGGTCGAGCCAGACGGTCGCGGTCGAGACCTTTTCCAGGAAGCGCCGGTCGTGCGAGATCAGAACGAGCGCCGAACGGCTGCGGATCAGTTCGTCTTCCAGCCATTCGATCGTCGGCAGGTCGAGATGGTTGGTCGGCTCGTCGAGCAGCAGGATATCCGGCTCCGGCGCCATGACACGGGCAAGCGCCGCGCGACGCGCTTCGCCGCCCGAAAGGCGCTTCGGGTCTTCCTCGCCGGTCAACCCCAGGTGCTGCAGCAGATAGGCGACGCGATAGGGATCGTCACTCGGGCCGAGTCCTGCCTCGGCATAGGCCTGCACGGTGTCGTAGCCGTCGAAATCCGGCGCCTGGTGCAGATAGCGGATGGTCGCGGAGGGATGGCGGAAGATTTCGCCCGACTGCGCCTCGGCCAGACCCGCGGCAATCTTCATCAGCGTCGACTTGCCCGAGCCGTTGCGGCCGACAAGACAGATGCGGTCGCCCGGTTCGACTTGAAAATTGGCGCCGGCTAGCAGCGGCGCGCCACCGAAGGTGAGGAAGATGTCGTCGAGTTTCAGAATGGGAGGCGCCAAGGCTCAGGCTCCGGAAAGATCATAGGGGCGGGCGAGAACAATGGCGCGACCGCTCTGGAGAGTGAAGCGAAGGGGACCCTCCGCAACGTTGGAAACGGTTCGGGACGAGCCGAACGGCAAGGTGAAATCGTCGAGCGGATAGCGCGCATTGACGATCGAAAGACCGGTAAGCTCGGTCAACCCGAGCACCGAGAAGAGGCAGCCCTTCGGCAAATCAAGGTCGAGCGAGCCGGCCAGCAGCGGATAGGCCTCTTCCTCGCCCGAGGTCATCAACACGGAAAGGCCACGCTCGGCAAGGGCAACAGCATGCAGCAGGTGCATGAAGGCGTGATCACTGCGGGTGCCGCCGAGTGCGCCGGCGAAAATCAGGCGGTCGGCTCCACGCGACAGCGCCGCCTCGACCGCGATCTCCCCGTCCGTCGCGGCCTTCGCCGCCGGATAGGGCTCGCGCGGGACGGAGGCGTAGTCCGCAAGAAGGGCTTCCTCGGTCGAGTCGAAATCACCGACCCAGACATCCGGCACGATGCCGAGCAATCGGGCATGGCGCATGCCGCCGTCAGCCGCAATGAAGCGACTTGCGGCCAGCTGGTGAGCCAGCCGGTCGGTCAGCGAAAGGGCGCCGCCAAGCAGAATGGTGAAGGTCGATCGAGACATGGCAAAGCCCATAGCGCAAAGGACCGCCGAAGGAAAACGAAGAAAACCGTCGAACGAGCGGTTCTCGATATTTTGGTCAGACCATCAATGCCCCTCGGGCACCGGATCGGGGAAAAGCATGCCGGCATAAATGCCGGGGGTCGAATCCGGAATTTCGACGGCGCCGGCCACCCGCTCGTAGAACTTCGCCGGCCCGACGCCGCCGATAATCGCGTAGCCATAGCCGGCCTCGCGCATCGCCGTGAGGCTTGCAAGCAGAAGCGCCTCACCGATCCCCTGCCCGCGCATGCTTTCGTCGACGCCGGTCGGACCGAAGAAGCCGAGTGCCGTTACGTCGTGGCAGGAAAAGCCGACGATCTTTCCGTCATGGACAGCGACGTGCATGCGCGTAGGGGTGGAGGAAAAGGCGGCTTCCGCCTCGCCCGCCCATCCGGCACCGAAAGTCCTTTCGATCCAGGAAACAACCAGGCGGCGCTCCGGCGCCATGGCGCGGCGAATGCTGATGCCAAGGCCAAGCTTCGACTGAGGTTCAGCCGGCAGGGCATAAAGTCGAACAAGCATATCGGGCATGACATTTCCTCCTCGCTGCCGTTGTGTAGCGCAGTTGGCGGCATACGCAAACACGAGCCATTGTGCTGGCCAAGCGTCCCCTTGCTTCGCCGTAAACATCGCTTGCCATGGGACCGAGGCAGCGGTAAATCTCTTGCCGCTCTAACGGGGTGCCTCCCGACCGCATTGCGGCCGGAGGCTGAGAGGCGTCAAAACGCCAACCCGCGGAACCTGATCCGGCTCATACCGGCGGAGGGATTAGACGCGATCGGATCGATACGCCCTTTTCCCATGCAACAACGAACTTTGGGAGAGAGGTCCTCGCCATGTCCAATTCATCGCAACTTAAATTCTTTAGCCGGCTAGCCCTTGCGACGGCCGCGAGCCTTGTTTTCTCCGGCGCCGCGACCGCCGCCGACAAGACGCTGACGGTGTACACCTATGAGAGCTTCATCACCGAATGGGGCCCGGGCGCCAAGGTCGCAGAAGCCTTCGAGAAGACCTGCGAATGCAAGGTCAACTATGTCGGCGTGGCCGACGGCGTCGAGTTGCTCACCCGCCTGAAGCTCGAAGGCGAGGCTTCCAAGGCCGACATCGTGCTTGGCCTCGACACCAACCTCGTTGCGGAAGCCAAAGCAACGGGCTTCTTCGTGCCGCACGGCGTCGAGGCAACCGGCGTCACCGTTCCCGGCAACTTCTCGGACGACACGTTCCTGCCCTATGACTACGGCCACTTCGCCGTCGTCTACGACACCGAGACGCTGAAGACGCCGCCGAAGAGCCTGAAGGAGCTGGTGGAAGGCGATCCGTCGCAGAAGATCGTCATCGAGGATCCGCGTACGTCGACGCCGGGCCTCGGCCTCCTGCTCTGGGTCAAGGCCGTCTATGGCGATGAGGCGGGTGCCGCCTGGACGAAGCTGAAGGACCGCGTTCTGACCGTCACCCCCGGCTGGTCGGAAGCCTATGGCCTCTTCACCAAGGGCGAGGCGCCGATGGTGCTGTCCTACACCACGTCGCCGGCCTACCACATGGTCGCGGAAAACACCGAGCGCTACCAGGCCGCTGCCTTCTCCGAAGGGCACTACATCCAGATCGAAGTCGCCGGCATGACCAAGAACGCCAAGGAGCCGGAACTGGCAAAGCAGTTCCTCGCCTTCATGACCGGTCCGGACTTCCAGTCGATCATCCCGACGACGAACTGGATGATGCCGGTCGCAGCGACCAAGGAGCCGCTGCCGGACGCCTTCAATAAGCTGGTCAAGCCGGAAAACACCTTCCTCCTGCCCTCGGAGGAAGTCGCCAAGAACCGCAAGGCCTGGATCGACGAATGGCTTGCCGCCATGAGCAAGAACTGAGGCCGGATTGTTCGCACTGCGCGAAAATCGCATGACAGTGGTCGCCGGGGCAGCCTGCCTCGGCGTCTTCGTCCTTTTCGTCGGTCTTGCGATCGTCGCCTTGCTGAGCCTGACGGGCGGCGCAAGCGACGATGCGCTGTTTGACGCCTACATCTGGCGCGTCACCCGCTTCACGCTGCTGCAGGCGACCCTCTCGACGTTGCTGTCGGTGCTCTTTGCCATCCCCGTCGCCCGGGCGCTGGCGCGACGGCCGCAGTTCCCCGGCCGCATCTGGCTGCTGCGCTTGATGGCGCTGCCACTCGGACTGCCGGTTCTGGTTGGCGCACTCGGGCTGATCGAGATCTGGGGGCGGCAGGGTTTCCTCAATTCCGGCCTGCGCTGGCTCGGCCTCGCGCAGCCCGTCAGCATTTACGGCCTGTTCGGCATCCTGCTTGCCCACGTCTTCTTCAACATGCCGCTTGCGGCGCGCCTGTTCCTGGCCGGGCTCGAACGCATCCCCGCCGAATACTGGCGCAGCGCCGCCAATCTCGGCATGCCGTCACGGGCACTCTTTCGCTTCATCGAATGGCCCGTCCTGCGCGGCCTCCTGCCGGGTGCCGCCGGCCTCGTCTTCATGCTCTGCGCCACCAGCTTCACCCTCGTGCTGACGCTCGGCGGCGGGCCTGCGGCCAGCACAATCGAAGTGGCGATCTACCAGGCGCTGCGTTTCGATTTCGATCCGCCGCGCGCGATCGCGCTGTCAGCCCTGCAGATCGCCATGACCGGCCTGCTGCTGCTCCTGCTTCGTCATCTGGCGACCGAGCCGGAAGAGGGCATGACCGGTGGCCGCACCGTGCGCCGTTTCGATGGCGCGTCAAGGATCGCGCGCCTGAGTGATGGCACCTGGATCACGCTTGCCTTTCTGTTTCTCGGCGCGCCGCTGGTCGCGGTTCTCATCTCCGGACTCGAAGCCGATCTGCTGAAGCTCGCCCGCGATCCGGCGGTGCACCGGGCGCTGCTGACGAGTGCGGCAATCGCGCTCGCCTCGGCACTCGCCTCCGTCACCATGGCAGCCGTGATGATCCGGGCGGCGGCAACCGCCACCGCGCCGCGTCACGCGACGTCGCTCTCCCACGGCTTTGCCGGTGCCATCGGTGCCAGCACCTCGCTGATCCTCTTGGTGCCGCCGGTGGTGCTGGGCGCCGGATGGTTCCTGCTTTTGCGTCCCTTCGGTGACGTCGCGCGCTTTGCACCCGCCATCGTCGTTGCGATCAACGCGCTGATGGCGCTGCCCTTCGTCCACCGCACCCTCGCGCCGGCAATGGCGACCCATGCGGCACGGTCCGAACGGCTGACGGCAAGCCTTGGCATTCGTGGTTTTGATCGTCTGCGATGGATCGACTTTCCGGCGCTGCGCAAGCCGCTATTGATGGCCCTTTCCTTCGCCATGGCGCTGTCGCTTGGCGACCTCGGCGCCGTCGCCCTCTTCGGCAGCCAAGACATGGTGACGCTGCCGTGGCTGCTCTATAGCCGTATGGGGAGCTACCGCACCGCCGACGCCGCCGGTCTCGCCCTTTTCCTCGGGCTTCTCTGCCTGATATTCACCATCCTCGGCACGGCCAATGACAGCCGGCCGGAAGGACGCAAAGCATGATCGATCCCGTTCCCGCGATAGAGTTGCGCGATGTCGAGGTCCGTTTCGAAACGGCCAAGCTCACCTTCGATTGCACCATCGCCAAGGGGGGCATCGTCGCCGTCGCCGGTGCCTCGGGTTCCGGCAAATCGACGCTGCTCCACCTCATTGCCGGGTTCGAGGATCCCGATCGCGGCGAGGTGCGCATTCTCGGCGAGAACGTTGCCGATCGGGCGCCGTCGGAACGGCCGGTCTCGATGATCTTCCAGGACAACAACCTCTTCGCCCATCTCGACGTCGCGACCAACATCGGCCTCGGCATCGACCCGGCGCTTCGGTTGAGCGCAACCGACCGCGAGAAGATTGAAGACGCGCTTCGCCGCGTCGGGCTCGAAGGCTTCGGGAAAAGGCTGCCGCCGACGCTTTCAGGCGGCGAGCGCCAGCGCGTCGCCCTCGCCCGCGCGCTTGTGCGAAAGCGCCCCCTGCTACTGCTCGACGAGCCCTTCGCAGCGCTTGATCCCGGCATGCGCGCCAGCATGCGCTCGCTCCTGCGGCAACTGCACGCGGAGGAAGGCAACACGATCCTGGTGATCACGCACCATCCCGAAGACGTGAAGGCCCTGGCCGACGGCGTGCTTTTTCTCGACCAGGGGCGTATCATCGCAAACGACAGCCTCGACCGCTTCCTGGCGCGGCGGGACAATGCGGCGATCGACCGCTTTCTCGGCAATACTTGAAGGACGGATCGGATTCTCCACGCCCTTGGCCGATTGCCACAATTTGACCGCGGCGCCATGCGACGCGCGAAATATCCGGCAAGGCGCGAATATTCCCGCATCCGTTGCCGTGATACCACGGGGCAACTATTTCTACCGAGACAAACTAGGCAGGTGGCGCTGAAATCAGATACAGCAAGACCAGGACTGAGAGGTCGCGGCAGAGCAACGCTGCCGGGCTGAAAAAGTAGGACTTTCAACGCTGTCGTTCCACTTGTCCGCAGGATGCGGGCGGAGCGATGGATGGGAACGGGCTGAGGCATGGAGAGGCATACAGTCACACACGACCGGTTCCCGCCGAAGGGCGGACGGCTGCGTGGACGCGCCGTGGTTGCATTGCTTGCGACCACGCTCCTTTCCGCATGCCAATCCGTGATCGAGCAGACCTACCAGCCGACCGTTTCGCCCTCCTCCAATCCGCAGATCGTCGAGGAAGTTCAGAAGAACGATCCGCGGGCGCAGCTGGGCGCGCGCGAACATCCGCGCATCGTCGCAAGCTACGGCGGCGAGTACAAGGACGCCAAGACTGAGCGCCTGGTCGCGCGCATCACCGGCGCGCTGACGGCGGTCTCCGAGAATCCGCAGCAGTCCTACCGCATCACCATCCTGAACTCGCCGGCGATCAACGCCTTCGCGCTGCCCGGTGGTTATCTCTATGTCACCCGCGGCCTGCTGGCGCTTGCCAACGATGCCTCCGAGGTCGCAGCCGTGCTGTCGCACGAGATGGCGCACGTCACCGCCAACCACGGCATCGAGCGTCAGCAGCGCGAGGAAGCCGAAGTGATCGCCAGCCGCGTGGTCTCCGAAGTCCTCTCCTCCGATATCGCCGGCAAGCAGGCGCTCGCGCGCGGCAAGCTCCGGCTCGCGGCCTTCTCGCGCAACCAGGAACTTCAGGCCGACGTGATCGGCGTGCGCATGCTCGGCGAAGCCGGCTACGACCCCTATGCAGCGGCGCGCTTCCTCGATTCGATGGCCGCCTATAGCCGCTTCACGGCGGTCGATCCGGAATCCGACCAGAGCCTCGACTTCCTGTCGAGCCACCCGAACGCGCCGCAGCGTGTCGATCTCGCGCGTCGGCACGCCCGCGCCTTCGGTCCGGAAGGCACCAGCGGCGACCGCGGTCGCGACTATTATCTCGCCGGCATCGACGGCCTGCTCTATGGCGACAGCCCGCAGGAGGGCTACGTGCGCGGCCAGACCTTCCTGCACGGCCAACTCGGCATCCGCTTCGACGTGCCCGCCGGGTTCCAGATCGACAACAAGGCCGAAGCGGTTCTGGCGACCGGCGCCGGCGACATCGCCGTGCGCTTCGATGGCGTCGCCGACACGGGCGGTCGGAGCCTGACAGACTATATCGCCAGCGGTTGGGTTACCGGCCTGAAGCCCGACACGATCCGGCAGATCAGCGTCAACGGCCTGGAAGCCGCAACCGCGCGCGCCTCCGCCGACCGCTGGGATTTCGACGTGACGGTCATCCGCATCGACACGCGGATCTACCGCTTCCTGACCGCTGTGCCCAAGGGGTCGAGTGCACTCGAGCCGACCGCAAACCAGTTGCGTAGCACGTTCCGCCGCATGACGGCCGCTGAGACGCAGTCGCTGAAGCCGCTGCGGATCCGGGTGGTGACGGTCCGGCCCGGCGACACGATCACCACGTTGTCGGCCCGCATGATGGGAACCGATCGTAAGCTCGACCTCTTCCGGGTGATCAATGCGATGCAGGTCAGCTCGACGGTGAAGCCGGGCGACAGGGTGAAGATCGTTTCCGAATAGGATTGAGACAGGCGCAGCTGAAGCACGTTCGGTTGCGAGCGTGAATTGCCTGCCATCTGCTAGGCAAGCACGTCGCGAGGCGCCTGAACGGTCACGAACGAAAGCACGCTGCGCCAATCGTCATCGCCAAATTGACAGCGGACAGTGCCGCTTCCCGGCGCAATGCGGGGTTCCGGCGAATAGTACGGGCATGGCGGCAGACGGTCGACGTCAGGCGGTCAATGAATGCCTGCGGTCAGCGCCGGCGCTCGCGTCGCCAAGGCCGCCCGGAGCTTCTCCAGCGCCCGAGTTTCGATCTGCCGCACACGTTCCTTGGATATGCCGAGATCGATGCCGAGCTCTTCGAGCGTCGCTCCTTCTTCCGTCAGCCGCCGGGCGCGGATGATGCGCATTTCGCGCTCCGTCAGCGCGCACAGCGCGTCGCGCAGCCACACACGAGCCCGTTCGCCGTCGATCATCTCGCTCACCTGCTCGTCCGGCAGCGGCGCGTCGCTGGCGAGGAAATCCAGCCGTTCACCGCCATCGGAATCACTGCCGCCGACCGGCGCCTGCAGCGAGGTGTCGCTGCCAGAGAGACGTGCATCCATCGTCTGCACGTCGGCGATGCTGACGCCGAGGGCAGCCGCAATCTCCTCATGCATAGCCTGCGATGTAAGCTGCCTGTCGCCCTGGGCAAGCCGGGCGCGAAGACGCCGAAGGTTGAAGAACAGGGCCTTCTGCGCCGAACTGGTGCCACCGCGGACGATCGACCAGTTGCGCAGGACATAGTCCTGCATCGACGCCCGGATCCACCAGGTGGCATAGGTGGAGAAGCGGACCTCGCGGCTCGGCTCGAAACGGGCCGCCGCCTCCAGGAGACCGATATGGCCCTCCTGGACGAGATCGCCCATGGGCAGGCCGAAATTGCGAAACTTCGCGGCCATCGAGATCACCAGACGCATATGCGACATGGCGATCTTGTTGCGGGCTTCCTGATCGTTGTCGTTTCGCCAGGCTTGCGCCAGCTTGTGCTCCTCGTCGCGCTCGAGATAGGGCGCCTCCATTGCGATCTTGATCATCCGCCGGTCTGCAGTGAGAGTCTTCATCGATCACTCCGTGACTGGCGCCGGGCGCCATTGCGTGTGAAGTCCAAAAGGCCGGACGGATGCAGTGTCCGGCAGCAGGGGGCGTCTCGCGCCGCGATGTCGAAACTTGAAGAAACGACGCGGCGCCCTAACTTCGAAGTCACGAACCTGAACGGTGACGGGATCACAGAAGCAAGATCGCCCGGCGCGAAAGCGGCGCGCTTCTGCCGGCCTTTATAAATGCGCCCGGACGGCAAAAGTTCCATGCGATCAAAGAAAAAGCCCGGCGCGATGGCCGGGCTTTTTGGTAGTCTCAGTGCAGTCAGACAGCTTATGCAGCTTCGTCCTGAGCGTCGTCTTCGTCGATCGCCTTGCCGCGCTTCGGACCCTTGCTGAGGTTGGCCTCGACGAGGCGAACAGCTTCGGTTTCCGACATCTTGTTGACGGCAGCGATTTCGCGCGCCATGCGGTCGAGGGCAGCTTCGTAGAGCTGGCGTTCGGAATAGGACTGTTCCGGCTGGTTTTCGGCGCGGTAGAGATCGCGCACGACTTCCGCGATGGAAATCAGGTCGCCGGAATTGATCTTGGCATCGTATTCCTGGGCGCGGCGCGACCACATGGTGCGCTTCACGCGAGCCTTGCCCTGCACAACCTTCAACGCGCGGTCGACGAAATCGGTTTCGGAGAGCTTGCGCATGCCGATGCTGACGGCCTTGGCCACTGGCACTTTCAGGCGCATCTTGTCCTTCTCGAAATCGATGACAAAAAGCTCAAGCTTCATGCCGGCGACTTCCTGCTCTTCGATCGCCACGATCTGGCCAACGCCGTGGGCCGGATAGACGATCGATTCACCGGTCTTGAAGCCCTGGCGTGTCGAAGATTTTTTCTGCTGGGTCGTCATTCGTTTCAAAAACTCCCTGTTTCGCGCCGGCCATTCTGGCCGGGGCCGGGTCAGTGAGGCCCGGGATAGACGGGGATACCGCCGGGTGGGTACATCCTGGTCCGTCCAAGGAATGCAAACAGCCTCATAAAATGCGGTCACAACAGAGCAACGCCATGTTGCGTACTAGGGAGAAACCGCGTTTTGGAGATCGTTTGCTTTCGTGATGGTTTTCGGGCGCGCAAAAACACCCTCTGTGGATCAGTAGAAGGAACCTATCACAAAAAAGTGCCGAAATCAATAATTTGCTGCATGGCAGCCATCAAGCCACCATTCTCGCAACTGCGAGCGCGGCTCGTGTTTTCCCCAGCTTTGCGCCCCGGCGGCAGCTTTGCTTCGTCAGCCTCGACGAACGGCGGCGACCGCTTCGTCTCAGTCGCCCTGGCCCGGCTCGGTCGAGAAGAACTTCTCGTACTTGCCTTCGACGCCGTCCATCTCCTTCGCTTCCGGCATCGGATCGCGCTTGACGGTGATGTTCGGCCACTTCGAAGCGAAATCCGCGTTCAGTTTCAGCCACATATCAAGACCCGGCTCGGTATCCGGCTTGATCGCCTCGGCAGGACATTCCGGCTCGCAAACGCCACAATCGATGCACTCGTCGGGATGAATGACGAGGAAATTCTCACCCTCGTAGAAGCAGTCCACGGGGCAGACTTCGACACAGTCCGTATACTTGCAGCGAATGCAATTGTCGGTCACGACATACGTCATGAGGTACTCCAGCCAATGCTCACGTTTGATGGCAGACGGCAATCAATGGTGATGCTCGTCGTCCGCGCATGCTAGGAATGTCCGGCGCGCATAGCTGCCGAAGCAAACCCGATGCACCCAACGTGGGTCTGTCAGGTAAAGGCTTTATGGACCCTTTGCAAGAATATTCAATGCGCGAAACGCCACGGCAAAGGCAGAGTTTTCTAAAGGCTGTCGCGCAAAAGCGCGTCGTGTTTTACAGCCAGCGGCGGGCAGGGTTGGCGGCGCCCATCAGTCCTCGCGCGGATCGAAATCGGGCTTTAGCCGATCGGTTTCCCGCCGCTCCTTCTTCGTCGGCCGGCCCGCTCCGCGCTCGCGCGTGGCAAGCTCGTAGGCCGACAACTTCTCCTTCGGCTGCTCTGGCGTCAGATCGTCGTAAAGCAGACGCGCTTCCTCATAGGGACCTCGCCGCTCACCCGGGCCCACGACCCGAACGATCAGACTGCGCCGGTCGAGCGCAAGTTCGAGCATATCACCCGTCTTCAATTGAAACGACGACTGCGTCACGCGCTCGTCGTTGACGGCGACACGGCCACCCTCGATCGCCTTTTGCGCAAGCGATCGGGATTTGATCAGCCGCGTGAAAAACAGCCACTTGTCGAGACGCTGGCGCGATGCCGGGTTGGACGCAGGCTGTTTTTCCATGGTCTACCTTACTTCTTCATCTGCTCCTTGAGAGCAGCAAGCTTGGCGAAGGGCGAATCCGGATCCACCGGCTTTTCGCGACGCGGCGGACGCGCCTCGAATTTGCCCTGACCCGGCTTGCCGCCGCGGTCGTGACGATCATGACGCTCGCCGCGATCCTGACGCGGGCCGCCTTCCGGCTTGCCACCGTCATGGCGCTTGCCACGCGCCTGCTGACCACCCTTGCGCCCGCCTTCACGTCCTTCGCCCTGGCCCTGGCCCTGGCCACGCCCGTGGCGCTGACCGCCGCGACGCTGGTCGCCCTCGTGGCGGCCACCGCCCTGGCGCTGGTTGTCCTGACGGGTGCCAGGACGCCAGAGCAGAACGGGCTTGGCTTCGACCGGCTCGCCGGTCTCCGTCACTTGGGTCTCGGTCACCTGAGCCTCAGCAGGCTGGGCCCCGTCGGCAGCGACGGCAACGTCAGCTTCGGCCTTTTCGGCCTCGGCAGCAGGTGCCTCGACGACTGCAGTCTCGGCTTCTGCCGCACTGTCGCCGGCATCGGCGTCATCAACCGCAGCGACCGGTTCGGAAGCGGCGGCAGCAGCCGCAGCACCACCATCCTGACCCATGAGGAAGGCCTGGGCCTCCTCGGCCTTGACGCTGTCTGCGCGGTAGCCGAGGCCCTTCAGGATCTCTTCCATGTCGTCGGGCGTTGCACCGAGGATCGAGAGCATGGAGGTGGTCGCTGTAAAGCGGCGACCGTCATAGGCGCCTTCCGGACGCGGCTGCGTGCCCGGCTTCCACTGAAGGAGCGGTCGAATAAGGTCAGCGAGGCGCTCGAGGATATCGATGCGCACCGCGCGCTTTCCGAGGAAGCGGAAACCGGCGAGCTTGTAGAAGGTCCGCTCGAAAGACGGATCGGTAACGACAGACGTACGGCCGGCGGCGAGCATCGGGATGAGGTCGCCATAGCCGGGCTTGTCGAGGCCGTCGTTCTTCAACGCCCAGAGGAGCGTGATAAGTTCGGCCGGCGCCGGCTTCAGGAGCGCCGGCAGGAAGATGTGGTAGGCGCCGAAGCGAACGCCGTACTTGCGGATCGAAGCGCGACCGTCCTGGTCGAGCGACTTGACGTCGTCTGCGACATCGCGGCGGAACAGTACGCCGAGGTTTTCGACGAGCTGGAAGGCGAGGCCCTTGGCGAGACCTTCGAGATCTTCAGCGCGCGAAATATCGTCGAGCGGCTTCAAGACCGTTCCGATGTGATGGTTCACGAAACGCTCGATGCGCGCCAGAACGTGCTCGCGGGCGTTCGCCTGCAGCTGATCGTCGGCCAGCAGGATGACGCGCGGGCGCATGACGTGGTCGCTTGCCGTCAGACGGGCGACGGGATCGCCGAGCCAGCGCACAAGACCATCCGACGAAAGCGCCAGGTCGTTGTTGCCGGAAGCATGCAGCCGCGCGGCGCGTGCCTCAAACTCGAGCGCCAGCGCCTTCTGGGCAGCACCCTGCACAGCCTTGGCATCCGGGCCATCGCCGCCGGTCGCCAGCGTAAACCGGAAACCGGTTAGTTGTCCTACGTGATGACCTTCAACGAAGACATCACCATTCACACTGATTTCAGCTTCCAGCATAGCATTCTCTCTCAGGCGCTTCATGAGCACAGATGTCCTGCGATCAACAAAGCGTTTCGTCAACCGTTCATGTAGTGCGTCGGATAATCGATCTTCAATTTCCCGCGTCTTTTCTTGCCAGTGTGTCGGATCGGCCAGCCATCCTGGCCGGTTCGACACATAAGTCCATGTCCTGATCTGCGCGATTCGCGCCGAAAGTGTGTCGATCTCACCGTCCGTATGATCGGCCCGCCTGACCTGCTCGGCCATGAAATCTTCGTTTACGGTACCGCGGCGGACAAGATCCGCGTAGATCGTCGAGATCAAGTCGGCATGTTGAGCCGGTGTAATGCGCCGATAGTCCGGCAGCGCGCAGGCTTCCCACAGTTTTTCCACCCGCTCGGCATTGGTCGTGATGTCGACGACCTCAGGGTAGCGGGCCAAATGCTCGAACGCCTGCTGGTCTACCGCAGGTAGCGCCCGGGCAAGGCCGGGAACCGTCGGCGCGGCCTCAAGACTCTTCTTCAGAGCGGCAATCGAAGCGTAGTCGAACGCCTTCGAGCGCCACTGTAGTACCTTCACCGGATCGAACTCATGCGCCTCGATACGGTGGACCAGCTCGTTGTCGAAGGGATCGACGCGGCCGGTCACACCGAACGTACCGTCACGCAAGTGCCGGCCGGCGCGGCCGGCGATCTGCGCGAGTTCGGCCGGGTTGAGATTGCGGAACTGATAGCCGTCGAACTTGCGGTCCTGCGCGAAGGCGACATGGTCGACGTCGAGATTGAGGCCCATGCCGATCGCGTCGGTCGCGACCAGATATTCGACGTCACCTTCCTGGTAGAGCGCCACCTGCGCATTGCGCGTGCGCGGCGACAGCGCGCCGAGCACGACGGCGGCACCGCCGCGCTGGCGGCGGATCAGCTCGGCGATCGCATAGACCTCGTCGGCAGAGAAGGCGACGATTGCCGTGCGGTGCGGCAGGCGGGTGATCTTCTTCGAACCCGCATAGAGCAATTGCGACATGCGCGGCCGCTCGACGACGGTGATGCCGGGCAGCAACTGCTCGAGGATCGGCCGCATCGTTCCGGCACCGAGCAGCAGCGTCTCGCCGCGACCCCGCAGGTGCAGGATCCGGTCGGTGAAGATATGGCCGCGCTCGAGATCTCCGGCAAGCTGCACTTCATCGATCGCGACGAAGGACGCCGTCGTCTCGCGCGGCATGGCCTCGACGGTGCAGACCGAATAGCGCGCGCGATGCGGGGTGATCTTTTCCTCGCCGGTGATCAGCGCGACATTGTGGTGGCCGACCCTTTCGACCAGGCGCGTATAGACCTCGCGCGCGAGAAGCCGCAGCGGCAGGCCGATGACGCCGCTGTCGTGCGCAATCATGCGCTCGATCGCGTAGTGCGTCTTGCCGGTATTGGTAGGCCCGAGCACCGCGGTGACACCGCGGCCGCTCAGGATCATGGGGTGAACGGACACGTCATCGATCCCGGGCATTCAGAAATTACGGCAGCGTCTTTTCACGCTGGCGGCAAACACATGCCCACGCACCGAGCCAAACGCAAGGGGCGCCGACAACTAAAACCTATCGCTTGGCATCTCTTAGCCCATTGCACCACCTGTTGTGGTCGGCGCAATCGACAATTGGAACAGCCGTGGAACGAATCGGCGACGAATCGACGACTCATTGTGATTCACTGTATGTTCACGACTACATATAGATTTCAACGCCGAACGTTGCACCACATGCTGAATCTGGAGCTGATTCCGCGCATCAGGCCCTTTGGCGCGCAACAATCCCGGCTCTGCCATTGCCTGACAGGTCCAAGGATTCCGAATCCAAGACTCTGGAAAGCCTGGAAAATTTTTCACGAAATTCGTCAGGGATTCACCCAAGTGAGAGAATGAGAATCGCAGTTTAGAGTCGCGACCAGTGCGGGAACATTCGGCAGCGACTCGCAGACCGCGCGTCATTCCACCTTTGTTCTCCACAAGATATAGTGTCTACGCCCCACTCCGGCAACGGAACTGCCAGCGCAACTTCAGGATTTCGAGCAGGATTTTCAGCGCTGCCGCCGCATGGAAACGGCGCCTCGAAAGGCGCCGTCCGGTAATGTTCGGCTTGTCTGATGCTCAGACGAAAAACTGTCCGCCGTTCGCCGAAATCGTCGAGCCGGTGATGAAGCCGGCATCGTCGGAGGCGAGGAACACCACGCAGCGGGCGATTTCTTCCGGTTCGCCGAGGCGGCCGACCGGGATCTGCGGGATGATGCGCTCGTTGAGCACCTTCTCCGGCACCGCCCGCACCATCTCCGTGCCGATATAGCCGGGGCAGATCGCGTTCACGGTAATGCCCTTGGCAGCCCCTTCCTGGGCGAGCGCCTTGGTGAAGCCGAGATCGCCGGCCTTGGCCGCCGAATAGTTGGCCTGACCCATCTGGCCCTTCTGGCCGTTGATCGACGAGATGTTGATGACGCGACCGAAGCCACGGTCGCGCATGGCCGACCAGAGCGGATGCGTCATGTTGAAGAGACCGGTGAGGTTGGTGCCGATCACCTCACCCCATTGCTCCGGCGTCATCTTGTGAAACATGGCATCTCGGGTGATGCCGGCATTGTTGACGAGCACATCGACCGGACCGAGATCGGCCTCGACCTTGGCGATGCCCTCGGCACAGGCCTGATAGTTGGAAACGTCCCATTTGTAGACCGGGATGCCGGTTTCCTGCTTGAAGGCCTGAGCCTTCTCGTCATTGCCGGCATAGTTGGCAGCCACCTTGTAGCCGGCATTCTTGAGTGCGATGGAAATTGCCGCACCAATGCCGCGCGACCCACCCGTGACCAATGCTACCCTGCTCATATGCGCCTCCCACTTGATCAGTTCAGTTTTTCGAATGCCTTCTGCATCAGCTTTTCGCCGACCTGTTGCCCGTAGAGCCCGGCGGCCGCTTGAAACTGCGGCGTAGCCAGCGCGGACAGAGCCACCTCGCACTTCTCCAGCGCGAGACCCATCATCACCGCGGAGAGCTGCTCCAGCGACACCTTCAATGCGCCGCCGTCATCGTTCAAGGCCGCGACCATCACGTCCTTGAAAACGCTCTCCTCGTCGGAAGTCGTATGTTCCAGCATGCACTCTACCAGCCGCGCCTCGTTAAGAGGCGCGGGATTGGCATGTGCAGAAACGATCGGCGAACCGGCCAGAAGCAGGGAAAATGGAACCCACCTGGCGCTGTTCATGCCGCCAGACCGATCAGAACCGCTCGACGCACATGGCGACGCCCATGCCGCCGCCGATGCAGAGGGTTGCAAGCCCCTTGGAAACGCCGCGGCGCTTCATTTCGAAAAGCAGCGTGTTGAGCACGCGGGCGCCGGAAGCGCCGATCGGGTGACCGATGGCGATCGCGCCGCCATTGACGTTGACGATCGACGGATCCCAGCCGAGGTCTTTGTTGACCGCGCAGGCCTGGGCAGCGAAGGCTTCGTTGGCTTCCACCAGTTCGACATCGCCGATCGCCCAGCCGGCCCTTGCCAACGCCTTGCGCGACGCCGGGATCGGGCCGGTGCCCATGACCTGCGGATCGACGCCGGCGGTTGCCCAGGAAACGATACGGGCGAGCGGCTGGATGCCGCGCTTGGAGGCCTGTGCCTCGGTCATCAGCAGGGTGGCTGCGGCGCCGTCATTGAGGCCGGAAGCGTTGCCGGCGGTGACCGTGCCTTCCTTGTCGAAGGCGGGGCGCAGCTTCGTCATCTGGTCGAGCGTTGCGCCATGGCGGATATATTCGTCCTGGTCGACGGTGACGTCGCCCTTGCGACCCTTGACGATGAAGGGAATGATCTCGTCGGCAAAGCGCCCGGCCTTCTGGGCCGCTTCGGCCTTGTTTTGCGAGGCGAGTGCGAACGCATCCTGCTCCTCGCGGCTGAGTTGCCACTGGCGAGCGACGTTCTCGGCGGTGATGCCCATGTGATAACCGTAGAAGGCGTCGGTCAGGCCGTCCTTGATCATCGTGTCGATCATCTTGAAGTCGCCCATCTTCACGCCGCCGCGAAGATGCGAGCAATGCGGCGCCATCGACATGGACTCCATGCCGCCGGCGACGATGATCTCAGCATCACCGGTTGCAATCTGCTGCATGCCGAGCGCGACGGCGCGCAGGCCCGAGCCGCAGAGCTGGTTCATGCCCCAGGCGGTCTTTTCCTGAGGAACGCCCGCCTTCATCGCCGCCTGGCGCGCCGGGTTCTGGCCTTCGCCGGCCTGCAGCACCTGGCCGAGGATCACCTCGTCGACCTCGGCAGCCTCGACGCCTGCCCGCTCGAGCACGCCCTTGATGACGGCAGCGCCAAGTTCGTGCGCCGGCGTATTGCCAAAGGCACCGTTGAAGGAACCGACCGCGGTGCGGCCGGCGCTGGCGATCACGATGGAGGGATTGCTCATGGGACGTTTCCTCAGATCTTCTTGCCTAATGCAGGCAGACTGGCAAAGCGCGCGACGCAAGTCAAACGCCTTGATGCAGTGCCACAAAAGCGTCACCTAAAACGCAACCGCAAGATTTTGCACTTGCGTCGCCGCAACGCACAAAGACATTGTCAGCGGCGCGCTTTTGCGGATACTCTGAAAAACGCAATAAAGACGGGATGATGGGGGAGAGGAGACCCTGATGGCGAAGCACGAAGGCCAGATCGTTATCAAAAAATATGCGAACCGGCGGCTCTACAACACCGGGACCAGCACCTATGTCACGCTCGACGACCTGGCTGTGATGGTGAAGAAGGGTGAGGACTTCATCGTTCAGGATGCAAAATCCGGCGAGGACATCACCCATTCCGTGCTGACGCAGATCATCTTCGAGCAGGAGTCCAAGACCGGCAACACGCTGCTGCCGATCTCCTTCCTGCGCCAGCTGATCTCGTTCTACGGCGACCAGATGCAGATGGTGGTGCCGAGCTATCTCGAACACTCGATGCAGGCTTTCACCGAGCAGCAGTCGCAGATGCGCGAGCAGATCAACAAGGCCTTCGGCGACACGCCGCTCGGCAAAAACCTGCAGGTTCCGCTGCAACTTGTCGAAGAGCAGGTGCGTCGCAACACCGAGATGTTCCATCAGGCCATGCAGATGTTTTCACCCTTCATCACCGCGCCGCCCGTGAAGGAAACGAAGAAGGCCGAAGCCAAGGATATCGACGAGCTGAAGGAGCAGCTTCGCGCGCTCCAGACCAAGCTCGACAATCTCGGCTAAGCAGGACCACCAGGCAGGAAAACGGTTCCTGCCTTCACCTCACCTGAACAGAGATCGCGGAAATCGGGGCGGCGTCGCCCCGAACCGTCTGGACCTAGAGGCCGATCGACACGTCCCGGCCGGCCGAGCGCATCGACACGGCAAAGCCGGCGATAACATCGATGAAGCTGATGGTCATCAGGATGAAGAAGAGCTGCGTTGCCGCCGGTGCGAGCAGCAGAAATTCGATCAAAAAGACGATGAACAGGATCATCGAGAGCAGATGATCCATCAGTGCGCGGCTGCTCGTGCGCGTCGCTTTCAGCAATTCGACGAAGAGCAGCAGCAGGGCGCCGACGATCAGAAGGTCGCCGAAGCGCATCGTCCAGGTCGCGCCTGATAGCATGGAGAGCGACACCATGTCGGCGTTCAGGCCGGCGAGGCCGCCGAACATTCCGATCATCGCGAGATTGTAGATTGCAAAAGGCAGGATCAGCAGCGGTATGGCAGCAAGCATCAGAACTCCTTGACCGCGTTTATGGTGGACCATGTTTATGCGGCGTCGTCACGCAAGGCGCCAGCGATACCACGGCGTCCAAGCAAGATCATGTCAGATGCAAAACAAAAGGGCCGGCAGAGCCAGCCCTTTGAACCTAATCCGCGAACGGAAACGCTTATGCGCTTTCCTTCGGGGTCAGAACCTGACGGCCACGGTACATGCCGGTCTTCAGGTCGATGTGGTGCGGGCGACGCAGTTCGCCGGAGTTCTTGTCTTCGACGTAGGTCGGGGTCTTCAGAGCGTCAGCCGAACGGCGCATGCCACGCTTGGACGGGCTCGTTTTTCTTTTAGGTACAGCCATTTCATTCTCCACTTATCGGGCAAACACTGTTCAGCAGCCGAAATGGCCGTGTAAAACAGATGTTAATCACGGAAATTTGGCGCGCTTATACATGGACAACTGCCGTTTGACCAGTCCCCACGGGCAATTTTTCGACTCGACCTTTTCAGACCTCGTCTTCGGCGACGACCCACGGCTCTGCGCGGGCGGCCTCCTCCCATTTCAGGAACGCCGGATGTGCCTTCACGCGGTTCATGTAGCCGAGCGTTTCTCGATCCGCAACGAGATCGTAGACGTCGAAGCGGTTAACCACAGGCGCGTACATCGCATCGGCCGCGCTGAAGGACCCGAAGAGGAACGGGCCACCGGAACGCGCAAGCGCCTCCGTCCAGATCTGCTCGATACGTGCCACGTCCGCGCGGACGTCCGCGCCAACGTCCAGCGCCTGCTTTGGCCGACGGATGTTCATCGGGCAGGCACCACGCAGAGCGCGAAAACCGGACAGCATCTCCATCGAATAGCTGCGCGCCCGGGCGCGCGCCTGAGGGTCGGCCGGCCACAGCCCGGCGTCGGGAAAGAGTTCGGCGACATATTCGATGATCGCCAGCGATTCCCAGATAAGCAGGTCCCCGTGGCGCAGCAGCGGCACCTTTCCGGTCGGCGAGATCGCCCGGATCTCCGGATTGCCGGCGGCGAAATCGAACGGAATGACCACGTCCGAGAAATCGATGCCGACTGCCGTCATCGCGATCCATGGCCGCATCGACCAGGACGAATAGTTCTTGTTGCCGACATAGAGTGTAAGTCCGGTCATTTCTGTTCCTTGATTGCTGGTCTCTCCGAGAAAACGATCAGTTCCTCGAAATGGTTCATGTCCTCGAACGAGCAGAAGGCCGGCGGATCGAGCGCGATCACCGGCGCCTGCTCGCGCAGAAAAGCGAGCTGCTCGTCCAGCATCGCCTGCCAGCGCGGCAGCGCCGCATCGTCGAGCCAGTCGACGGGGTAGGCATAGGTGATGTGGAATTGGTAGTCGTCATGATCCGGATGTCGATAGCCGAAGGCTTCCGCGAAAGCGTCGCGCCAGGCCTTGAGACAGGCGCGGTCGGCGGCACCGTCGCCTTCGAGTGCAAGGCCCGTCGGCGTGATCCCGGTCACGCGGGCGCGGAACTGCTCCAGCGGCGCAAAATGCGCAAGCCGTTCGCGGTAGTACGCCGTCATCACCTCGATCGGCGTATCGAGCGGCATGCCAGCCGGCCAGTAAGGGAGCTTCCGGCGGTGTTCGATGATGCCCTGGAAGATCGTCATGTGCAGGCTGGACGGTTGGGTAAAGGCGAACTGCCGCGCCTCGGGCATCGCCATCAACCGGTCGCGCACCGCAAGCACGGCGGCCTCGGACGGCGATCCGGCGGCAACGTGAGACACGACCGTGTTGCCCGGTTCCAGCAGGAAGAGGCCTTGGGTGTTGTAGCGCGTGCCGAGATGTCTCGGCGGGGCATCGTTGGCGCTGCGGCCAAGGGCGAGAAGCGAGGGGGAAATCAGGGTCATGGAGCAATCGGGCCTTTCGAAGGGAGAGAGGCCCAGATGGCAGAACTCTACAACGCGAGCATGACATCGCCCGACGAGCCCATCCAATGAAAAGGTCTGATCCTAATTATAAAGGCAGGTGATGTAACCGCCGGAGCGGCTGGCGCGGCGCTCGATCAGGTTCGCCAGACGCTTGAGACCGCGGCCTGGTTTTCCGGCGTTGCGCTCCTTCGGATTGGGCAGCGACACCGCAAGCAGCGCCGCCTGCCGGCGCGAGAGCTTCGACGCTGAAACCCCGAAATGATGGCGGGCGGCCGCCTCGATACCATAGATCCCGTCGCCCCATTCGGCGATATTCAGATAGATCTCCATCATCCGCCGCTTGCTCCACACGAAGTCGGCGACGACCGCCAGCGGCAGTTCCATGCCCTTGCGCAGGAAGGAACGACCGTTCCAGAGATAGAGGTTCTTGACCGTCTGCATCGGAATGGTGCTCGCGCCGCGGGTGGATTCCCCTTCGAGCGCATCCTCGACCACGCCCCGCATCTGGCCCCAGTCGACGCCGTCATGGGCGCAAAACTGCCCGTCCTCCGACATCATCACCGACTGCACGAGAACCGGGGCGATATCATCGAACTCGACCCATTGCCGATCGTAGCCGCGCAGCAGCACGAGATCGCGCAGCATGAGCGTCGAGACGGGATGGATGAACTCCACCAGGTAGAGAACGATCAGCGCGTAGGGAAGGACGAGAAAGCCCAGGACAGCCAGGACGATCTGGCGGCGACGCGTGCGCAACGTCCGGCGAAGCGAAGACCAGCGACTGGAAGGCAATTCGCCCTCCTCGCGCGCTTCCGGAACGACGTTCGCGGCCTGACTGTTCACCTCGCTGTCCATCCGCTTCTCTTAGTGCATGCGCAGGCAGAGTTGAACGGGCTTTCTGGCAAAAGGCAAGGCGCGGAGAAGGCTGTCCCAGGGAAAGCGCGCGGCTGCGACACGAATCCCCGTTGAAAGCCCTCTTCGCCCATGTCAAAGAGCGCGCATGAGCCAGGACACATCGCCTTTTACCCGTCGCCTCGCCACCAATGCCCGCACCGTCGAGGGTCTGCTGGAACGTCTGCTCGGCCAGACGACGGAAGCCGACGAAATCGCCCGGCCGGCAAACCTGCTCGCGGCCATGCGCCACGGCGTGCTGAACGGGGGCAAGCGTCTGCGCCCCTTCCTGGTGATCGAATGCGCCGATCTGCTCGGCGGCAATCGCGATGCGGCCTTGCGCGTCGGCGCGGCACTCGAATGCGTGCATTGCTATTCGCTGGTCCATGACGACCTGCCGGCGATGGACGACGACGACATGCGCCGCGGCCAGCCGACCGTGCACAGGGCCTTCGATGAGGCGACGGCGATTCTTGCCGGCGACAGCCTGCTGACCTTTGCCTTCGATATCATCGCAGCACCCGAGACAGCGCTTTCGGATGCGCAGAAGGTGGAACTGATCCTGGCGCTCGGACGCGCCGCCGGCCACGGCGGCATGGCCGGCGGACAAGCGCTCGACCTGGCCGCGGAAAAGTCGCCACCGGACGAGGCCGGGATCGTCACGCTGCAGGCGATGAAGACAGGTGCCCTGATCCGCTTTGCCTGCGAGGCTGGCGCCATCGTCGCCGGCGCCGCGAAGGAGGACCGCGCGCGGCTTCGCGCCTTCGGCGAAAAGATCGGCCTTGCCTTCCAGCTTGCCGACGACCTGCTCGACCTTACCGCGGATGCTGAGACCATGGGCAAGGCAACCGGCAAGGACGCCGCCCGTGGCAAGGGCACGCTGGTCGCGCTCAACGGCCAGACCTGGGCGGAAGACCGGCTGGAGCAACTGGTCGCCGAAGCAGAAGCGCTGCTTGCGCCCTATGGAGTGCGCTCGGCCATTCTCGTCGAAGCCGCCCGTTTCATCGCCAATCGCAGGAGCTAGATCCATGAGCAAATACTGGTCGCCGATCGTCTCCAAGCTGAAGCCCTACGTGCCTGGCGAACAGCCGCGCATCGCCAACCTGGTGAAGCTCAACACCAACGAATGCCCCTACGGTCCGTCTGAGAAGGTGCTCGACGCGATCGCCGCGGCAGCGAGCAGCGATCTTCGCCTTTATCCGGACCCGCTGGCGCTGAAGCTGCGCCAGGCCATCGCCGTACGCTATGGCGTGACCGCCGAAGAAGTCTTCGTCGGCAACGGCTCGGACGAGGTGCTGGCGCACATCTTCGCCGGCTTGCTGAAGCACGACGCGCCGCTGCTCTATCCGGATATCTCCTACAGCTTCTATTCGACCTATGCGCGGCTCTTCGAGATCGACACGGTCGAGATCCCGCTCAGCGATCGCTTCGAGATCGATCTCGCCGACTACGACCGGCCCTGCGGCGCGATCATCCTGCCGAACCCGAATGCCCCGACCGGCATCGCTTTGCCGCTCGCCGACATCGAGCGGCTGGTCGCAAGCCATCCGGACCAGCCCGTCGTCATCGACGAGGCCTATGTCGATTTCGGCGGCCAGTCGGCCGCAGAACTGGTTTCGAAATACGAGAACCTCTTGGTCGTCCAGACCTTCTCCAAGTCGCGCGCACTTGCGGGCTTGCGCGTCGGCTTCGCCATTGGCCAGCGCCCGCTGATCGAGGCGCTGGAGCGGGTGAAGGACAGCTTCAACTCCTATCCGCTCGGCCGTCCGGCCCAGGCCGGCGCCATCGCCGCGATCGAGGATGAAGCCTGGTTCGAGGACACTCGCGCCAAGATCATCGCGTCGCGCGACCGGCTCACGGCCGAACTGACAGCGCGCGGCTTCGAGGTGCTGCCTTCGTCGGCAAACTTCGTTTTCGCACGGCATCCCGGCCATAGAGGAGAAACGCTGATGAAGGCGCTCCGCGAGCGCGCCGTGCTGGTGCGCCATTTCGCCAAGCCGCGCATCTCCGATTTCCTGCGCATCACCATCGGCACCGATGCCGAATGCGCGCGCCTGATCGAGGCGCTAGACGAGATCCTCTAAGTTGTCTCGGTGACATTTTCGCCGTTTCAAACAAGCGATGGACTGATCTAGCCTCCGGCGACCGAGCCGGAGCTTGTCTTACATGTTCGACCTGACGCCCTATCTGCCGCAGCTTCTCATTGCCTGGACCGCCTATCTGATCGCGACCGCATCGCCGGGGCCGGCGATCCTGGCGATCATCACCACCTCGGTCAGCCAGGGACGAAAGGCGGGCCTGGCGCTTGCCCTTGGCGTTCTGACGGGAAGTTACACCTGGGCAATGCTGACGGCCTCCGGTCTCTCGGCGCTGATCCGCGCCTATGGCCACGCGATCATCGTCTTGAAGATCGCCGGCGCCTGCTATCTCTTCTGGCTCGCCTATAACGCGCTACGCGCTGCCATGCGCAGCGACAAGAGCGCGATCGTGCCGACGGCAAAGGTGCAGACCTCGCTGAAGCGGCTCTATCTCAAGGGGCTCGGCATCCACCTGACGAACCCCAAGGCGATCTTCTCCTGGATCATGCTGGTGTCACTCGGCATGCCCGCGGGCGCGCCGGTCGGCGTTACCGCCACTTTTATCGGCGGCTGCATGGTCTTGGGTCTGATGACCTTCTGCGGCTTTGCGATCGTCTTCTCGCTCACGCCGGTACACCGCGCCTATCTGAAGTCCAGGCGGCTGATCGAAAGCCTGATGGCCGGTTTCTTCGCCTTTGCCGGCTTCAAGCTGCTGACATCACGGCTCTGAGGCCACAGCGTAGACAAAGCGCGGCTGCTTACTCAGCGGCCGCCTGACCGCGGCCGTAGCGCTTCTCGATATAATCGGAAACCAGCGTCTCGAAGTCGCCGGCAATGTTGGGGCCGCGCAGCGTCATTGCCTTCTCCCCGTCGATGAATACGGGGGCGGCCGGCATTTCGCCGGTGCCGGGCAAAGAGATGCCGATGTCGGCATGTTTGCTTTCGCCCGGGCCGTTGACGATGCAGCCCATGACCGCGACCTTCAGGCCCTCGACGCCGGGATACTTCTCGCGCCAGACCGGCATGTTGCGGCGGATGTCGTCCTGGATCTTCTGGGCGAGTTCCTGGAACACCGTGGACGTGGTGCGTCCGCAGCCGGGACAGGCGGCAACAACAGGGATGAACTGACGGAAACCCATGACCTGCAGCAATTCCTGCGCCACCTGCACCTCGCGGGTGCGGTCGCCGCCGGGCTCAGGCGTCAGCGAAATGCGGATCGTATCGCCGATGCCCTGCTGCATGAGGATGCCGAGCGAAGCGGACGAGGCGACGATGCCCTTCGTGCCCATGCCGGCCTCGGTGAGGCCGAGATGCAGTGCGTGGTCCGAGCGGGCCGACAACATGGCATAGACGGCGATCAGGTCCTGAACGCCGGAAACCTTGGCCGAAAGGATGATGCGGTTGCGCGGCAGACCGATCTCTTCGGCGAGTTCCGCCGAGAGCAGCGCCGACTGCACGATCGTCTCGCGCGTCACCTCTTGCGCCGTCAGCGGAAAACCGTTCGCCTTGTTCTCGTCCATCAGCCGCGTCAGCAGTTCCTGGTCGAGCGAACCCCAGTTGACACCGATGCGCACCGGCTTGTCGTAGCGGATCGCCATCTCGACGATCTCGGCGAACTGCTTGTCCTTCTTGTCCTTGAACCCGACATTGCCCGGATTGATGCGATACTTCGCAAGCGCCTCGGCGCAGGCCGGATGATCGGCAAGCAGCTTGTGGCCGATATAGTGGAAGTCGCCGACGAGCGGCACGTCAAGACCAAGGCGCTCGAGCCGCTCGCGGATCTTCGGCACCGCCGCCGCACTCTCGTCGCGGTCGACGGTGATGCGCACCAGTTCCGAACCGGCCTTGTGCAGCGCGGCCACCTGGGCCACGGTCCCATCGATATCGGCCGTATCGGTGTTGGTCATCGACTGGACCACGACCGGTGCGCCGCCCCCGACGATGACGCCGCCGACATCGACGGCGACGGAGGCGCGGCGGGGCTGCGGATCGAAATCGAAGGCGGAAGACATGAAGGCCTCTTCGTGGGTCACTGAGCCGGGCGAGGATGCGGGCAGAACCCGCATGGACTTTCCTCAACTCGCCCTGGCCATTTGCCCATCAGGTGGATGAGGAAAGCCTGATTGTCAACGGCGACATCATGCCCTGACGGCGATTTGATGGCGCCGTTCCGTCTCAGTGCCCCTTAGCGTGATCCGCATGGATCGCATGGTGCGACAAGAGAAGCACGACGATGAAGAGCAGCGGCACCGAGGCGAAGATGATGGCAAAGCCCGTATGCTCGGCAACGAAGCCGATCAGCGACGGTGCGAACAGCATGCCGGAATAGCCCATGAAGGTCGCGACCGAGAGCCCGATGCCCGGCTGCAGGCCCGGCATGTTGCCGGCGGCCGAGAACGCGATCGGCACCATGTTGGAGATGCCGATGCCGGCGATCGCAAAACCGAGGATGGCGATATAGGCATTGGGCGCCGTGCCCGCGACGATCATGCCGACGAGTGCCGTGACGGTGCAGATGCGGAGCGTCCGTTTGGCGCCGAAGCGATCCCGCACGAAATCGCCGGCAAAACGCATGGTCGCCATGGTGGCGGAGAAGGCGGCAAAGCCGAAGCCGGAAAGCTCAACGGAGGCGCCAAGCTCGTTGCGCAGATAAAGCGCACCCCAGTCGAGCACTGTGCCCTCAGGCACCATCGAGAACAGCGCCATGATGCCGATCAGCCAGGGGAGCGGCGTCATCGGCAGGCGCAGCTTTTCCTTGGCTGCGCCTGGATGCGGCTTGTCAGCCAGGATCATCGGCCAAGCGGCGACGATCAGTACCAGGCAGATCGCAGTGACGACAAGGACATGCGGCAGCACACCGAAGCGGGCCATGAGGAAACCGCCGATACCGGCACCGATCAGGCCGCCGAGGCTCCAATAGGCATGGCAGGACGACATGATCGCACGGCGCATGGATTTCTCGACCTCGACCGCATTGGCGTTCATCGCGACGTCCATCGCGCCGGCAAAACCGCCAAGCAGGAACATGGCGACAGCCGCCGTCCAGACATCGGGGACAAGCGTCAGAAGCAGAAGCAACGGCGACAGGATGATGGCGGTGACCTTGACCACCTTCTGCGACCCCACACGGGCGATGTAGCCGCCGGCAATCGGCATGAGCACCAGCGAGCCAATACCGAACATCAGGATCAACAGGCCGAGCACGCTTTCGCTGATGCCGAGCCGGTCCTTGAATTCCGGGATCTTCGGCGCCCAACTGCCGATGACGAAGCCGTTCAATAGGAAGAGCAGCGAAACCGCCAGCCGGTTGCGGGTCATGTAGCCCTGGCGGACGGTCGCGGAAGGAGAACGTTGGTCCATGGTCTTGCCTCTGTGCCGGGTCGCCCGGCTCAAATTGTGATTTCGATCAGATTTCCATCGGGGTCGCGAACAACAGCCTCATAGAAGCCATCGCCGGTCCATCGCGGTTTTGCGACCAGAATGCCCTTAGCCTCGGCGCGCGCGGCCATCGCCTCGACCGCCTGCTCGCTGCCGAGCGACAGCGCCACATGGGCAAGGCCGGTACGTTCTTCAGCCGGATCGGCCGGCCCAACCCAGGGGCCTTCCATGATCTCGAATGCCGGCCCGTCGCCAAGCGTCAGGAACCGCGAGCGAAAGCCCGGCCGCCGTCGGCTTTCATAGATCTCGCCGACTTCGGCGCCGAAGAAGGACGACCAGAAGCTGGCAATCGCCTCGAGGTCCCGCGTCCAGAGCGCCACATGCGTGATCGTCGTCATTCCGTCTCTCCCGCCATCAGGACCTCTGCCCTTGTCGCCTCGAAGGCCGACCGATGCTCGGCCGACGCATCCGCCTCGAGCAGCAGCGTCACCTTGTCATTGATATCGACAACCCCGTGCGCGGCGGCCGTACCGAGCTTGTCGCTGGTGACGGCGACAACCAGGCGCCGGCTGCGCAGCGCAATGAGCCGTTTGAATTCCGCATCCTCGAAATAGATCGCCGTCAGGCCCGCAGCGGCATCGGCGCCGCAGGTGCCAAGGAAGCAGAGATCGGGCCGCAGCAGTTCCGCGTCGCGCTGCGCCCGCGCACTGATCGCCGCACCGACGGCACGGTTGAGCGGGCCGCCGAGCAGGATCAGATCGACGCCCGGCTTCTCCATGAGCGCGACGGCAATCAGCGGTGTGTTGGTGACGACGGTGACCGGCAGCTCCGGCTCGATCAGTTGCGCGATCGCAAGATTGGTCGAGCCGGCATCGAGGAACACGGTCATATCAGGCTTGATCAGGCCGACCGCCGTGCGCGCCAGCGCCGCCTTGCGTTCCGGCGCCATCGCCACCCGTTCTCGCAATGTGCTGTGGGCCGCCGGCGCGACCGGAAGTGCGCCACCATAGACGCGCTCGCACAGTCCTGCCGCCGCCATTTCCCGGAGATCGCGGCGGATCGTGTCTTCGGAAACGCTGAGCTCGGCCGCAAGATCAGCAGCCAGCACCCGGCCATTGGCCTTCAACCGCTCCTGGATCAGCGTCTTTCGCTCACGAAGAAGGAGTTCCCCTGACATTTTCACCAACCGTGCATAAACGTGCATGAATCGCCATAAATGCGCATAGCAACTTTTGAAACCGTTTTCAAGCCGGCGCGGCGCCCAAATCGGAGGGGCGCGCGAATTTCGACAAACCGTGGCTTTTGCGCGCAATCGGGGTCAATTCGAGGAAAATTCTTCATCAAACGCTCAGGAATTGGTGTTTTATACGCTCAGATCGCCGATTTTTTATGCGATTGTCCGCTCAATCCGGACGACGGGCCGGGCAAGAAAGAAGATGGAAAATCACGATGAAACTCCTCCCCACGCTGTTTGCCGCCGCTCTGATGCAGGTTGCCGCACTTGGCTCCGCTGAAGCCGGCGAGAACCTCGATGCGATCAAATCTGCCGGTGTCCTGAAGATCGGCACCGAGGGCACCTATGCCCCGTTCACCTATCACGACGCCTCCGGCGCGCTCGTCGGCTTCGACGTGGAGATCGGCCACGCCGTCGCCGAGAAGCTCGGCGTCAAGGCTGAATTCCTCGAAGGCAAGTGGGACGGCCTGATCGCCGGCCTCGACGCCAACCGCTACGACACGGTCATCAACCAGGTCGGCATCACCGAGGAGCGCAAGAAGAAGTACGACTTCTCCGAACCCTATATCGCCTCCAAGGCTGTGCTGATCGTCAAGTCGGACAACGAAGAGATCAAGGGCTTTGCCGATCTCAAGGGCAAGAAGTCGGCCCAGTCGCTGACCAGCAACTTCGGCAAGCTCGCAACCGCGTCCGGCGCCGAACTCGTCGGCACCGACGGCTTCGACCAGTCGATCCAGCTCGTCTTGACCGGCCGTGCCGACGCGACGATCAACGACAGCCTCTCCTTCCTCGACTTCAAGAAGAAGAAGCCCGACGCCCCGGTCAAGATCGCCGCTGAGCAGGCCGATGCCGACTTCTCCGGCATCATCATCCGCAAGGGCGAGCCGGAGCTTCTCGAGGCGATCAACAAGGCGCTCGTCGACATCAAGGCCGACGGCACCTACGACAAGATCTCGCAGAAGTACTTCGGCGCCGACGTCTCGAAGTAACCCGATCACTGGGCCCTCGGCCGGTTTCTCAGCCGGCCATTCTCGGCTATGAAAAGCGATCCGTTCCGGACCCCGGGGCGGATCGCGCTTTTTGAAAGGCTCGCCCTTGACCACCTGGCTCCCACTGATGCTGGAATCCTTGCCGTCCCTGCTCTGGGCCGGCCTGACCTTTACCATCCCCCTGACGCTGCTTTCCTTCATCTTCGGCCTGATCCTGGGGCTCGTCACCGCCGTCGCCCGGCTCTTCGGGCCGGCACCGGTCGCCTGGATCGCGCGCTTTTACGTCTGGGTGATCCGCGGCACGCCGTTGCTGGTCCAACTGTTCGTGATCTTTTACGGCCTGCCGAGCGCCGGCATCCTGCTCGACGCCTTCACCGCAGCGCTCATCGGCTTCTCGCTGAATGTCGGCGCCTACACCTCCGAGATCATTCGCGCGGTGATTTCGTCGGTCCCGCGCGGACAATGGGAGGCAGCCTATTCGATCGGCATGAGCTGGAGCCAGGCGATGCGCCGCACGATCCTGCCGCAGGCAGCCCGCGTCGCCGTGCCGCCATTGTCGAACACATTCATCTCGCTGGTGAAGGACACGTCGCTTGCCGCCGCCATTACTGTGCCCGAGATGTTCCAGACAGCGCAGCGCATCGTCGCCACCACCTACGAGCCGCTGATCCTCTACATCGAGACGGCGCTGATCTATCTTGCCATGAGCTCCGTGCTTTCCGCCCTGCAGGTCAGGCTGGAGCGACGCTTCGCCCGCTATGGCGGCTTCCTGGAGGCACGCACATGATCGAGCTCTCCCACATCGAAAAGCGCTTCGGCGACAATCTCGTGCTGAAGGATATTTCCGTGACGCTCGCCGAGGGCACTGTGACCGCGCTGGTCGGCCCGTCCGGCGGCGGCAAGAGCACGCTGCTGCGCTGCATCAACCTTCTGGAGATCCCGACCTCCGGATCGATCAAGCTTGGCGACGAGAAGCTTGAATTCGCCCCTGGCCGCAAGATCGGCTGGACGGCGATCCAGCGTCTGCGCCGGCAGACCGGCATGGTGTTCCAGAACTTCCAGCTCTTCCCGCACCAGACCGCACTCGGCAATGTCATGGAAGGCCTCGTCACCGTGCTGAAATGGCCGGCGGACAGGGCAAAGACCCGGGCAACGGAACTGCTCGAAAAGGTCGGCATGGCGCACAAAGCCGACGCCTGGCCGGCAACACTTTCCGGCGGCCAGCAGCAGCGCGTGGCGATCGCCCGTGCCCTTGCCCCTTCGCCGCGCGTGCTTCTCTGCGACGAGCCGACCTCGGCGCTCGACCCTGAACTGGCGGAAGAAGTGGTCGAAGTCCTGAGCCGGCTTGCCCGCGAAGGCACCACCATGGTCATGGCCACCCACGACCTCCGGCTCGCCTCGCGCGTTGCCGACAAGGTGATCTTCCTCGACGGCGGCCTCATCGTCGAAAGCGGCGCGCCAAAGACGATCTTCTCGGCGCCCGAGCGCGAGCGAACGAAGAAGTTCATTGCCTCGCTCAGCGCTCCGCACGACTACGAGATCTGAAGGGAAGCATTGGGACCGGTTCCATTGGCCTAGGCGCTAAGCAGCCGTCGTCTGATCCATCGCAAAACAAAAAACGGCCGGATTCGCATCCGGCCGTTTTTGTCTGTCCGTGTGGCAAACGCTTACGCGTCGAAGACGATCAGCAGGTCCTTGGCGTCGATCTGGTCGCCGGCGCGCACCAGAACTTCGGCGATCGTGCCGTCCTTCTCGGCATGCAGCGCCGTTTCCATCTTCATCGCCTCGATCGAGAGCAGCACGTCACCGGCCTTAACCGCCTGGCCCGGATGAACCGCGACCGTGGAGATGACGCCCGGCATCGGAGCGCCGAGCTGGGCAGCGTTGCCGCCTTCGGCCTTGCGGCGCACGGCGCTCGTCGCACTGCGGTTGCGGTCCGGTACCTTGATCAGGCGCGGCTGGCCGTTGAGTTCGAAGAACACCTTGACCATGCCCTTCTCGTCCGGCTCGCTCTTGGCCTGGTGCAGGATCACCAGCGACTTGCCGCGCTCGATCTCCGGCTGCAGCTCCTCGCCCGGTCCAAGCCCATAGAAATAGGCCGGCGTCGGCAGCACGCTGACCGGACCATAGGTGTCGGCCGCGACCGCGTAATCGGTGAAGACCTTCGGGTACATCAGGTAGGAGGCGAACTCGAAGTCGTCGACCTTGCGCTCGAGCTTGTCCTCGATCGCCTTGCGCTCCGCGTCGAGATCGGCCGGCAGCAGCAGCGAGCCGGGAACGGCGGTGTAAGCCTTCTCGCCCTTCAGCGCCTTCTTCTGCAGCGCTTCCGGCCAGCCGCCCGGAGGCTGACCGAGATCGCCCTTCAGCATCGAGACGACCGAATCCGGGAAGGCGATATCCTTGGCCGGGTTCTCGACGTCGGCGACCGTCAGGTCTTGCGAGACCATCATCAGTGCCATGTCGCCGACCACCTTGGAGGACGGCGTCACCTTGACGATGTCGCCGAACATCTGGTTGGCATCGGCATAGGCCTGGGCAACGCGGTGCCACTTGGTTTCCAGCCCGAGCGAACGGGCCTGCTCCTTGAGGTTGGTGAACTGACCGCCCGGCATTTCGTGCAAGTAGACTTCCGACGCCGGTCCCTTGAGGTCGCTTTCGAAGGCGGCGTACTGGTAACGCACTGCTTCCCAATAGAAGGAGATGCGGCGGATCCATTCGGGATCGAGGCCCGGATCACGCTCCGAGCCGCGCAGCGCCTCGACGATCGAGCCGAGGCAGGGCTGCGAGGTGTTGCCGGAAAGCGCATCCATCGCCGCATCGACCACATCGACGCCGCTATCGACCGCGGCAAGCACGGTTGCAGCCGCAATGCCCGAGGTGTCGTGCGTGTGGAAATGGATCGGCAGATCCGTCGCTTCGCGCAGCGCCTTGAACAGCACGCGCGCGGCGGCCGGCTTCAACAGGCCCGCCATGTCCTTGACGGCGATCATGTGCGCACCGGCCTTTTCGAGCTCGGCCGCCAATGCCGTGTAGTACTTGAGATCGTACTTCGGGCGGGCCGAGTTCAGGATGTCGCCAGTGTAGCAGATTGCCGCCTCGCAGATGCGGTTCTCTTCAGCAACGGCCTCCATCGACACGCGCATGTTGTCGACCCAGTTGAGGCAGTCGAAGACGCGGAAGACGTCAATGCCGCCCTTCGCCGCCTGGCGGACGAAGTACTTCACGACGTTGTCGGGGTAGTTCTTGTAGCCGACGCCGTTGGCGCCGCGCAAAAGCATCTGCAGCAGCAGGTTCGGCGCGTCCTCGCGAATGCGGGCGAGACGATCCCACGGGTCCTCGGTGAGGAAGCGCATGGAAACGTCGAAGGTCGCACCACCCCAGCATTCGAGCGAGAACAACTGCGGCAGGGCACGAGCATAGGTGCCGGCGACGCGGGCGATGTCATGCGTACGCATGCGGGTCGCAAGCAGCGACTGATGGCCGTCGCGCATCGTCGTATCGGTCAGGAAAACCTGCTTTTCACCGCGCACCCACTCGGCGAATTTCTTCGGGCCGAGCGCGTCGAGCTTCTGCTTGGTACCGGCGGGGATTTCGCCCTGGATGAATGGCACGACGGGCTTGGCCGCATCCGCCGGCGGCTTCGGACGGCCCTTGGCCTCCGGATGACCGTTGACGGTGACGTCGGCGAGATAGGTCAAGAGCTTCGTCGCACGGTCCTGGCGCCGGACCTGCTGGAAGAGTTCCGGCGTCGTATCGATGAAGCGGGTGGTGTAGGTGTTGTTGCGGAACTGCTCGTGGCCGATGATCGCCTCGAGGAAGGTGAGGTTGGTCGCCACACCGCGGATACGGAATTCGCGCAGCGCCCGGTCCATGCGGCTGATCGCTTCCTGAGGCGTGCTGCCCGAGGCCGTGACCTTCACCAGCAGCGGATCGTAGTAGCGGGTGATGTAGGCGCCGGTATAGGCCGTGCCGCCGTCGAGACGGATGCCGAAACCGGCCGCCGAACGATAGCCGGTGATGCGGCCGTAGTCGGGAATGAAGTTCTGCTCCGGATCTTCCGTGGTGATGCGGCACTGCAGCGCGTGGCCGTTGAGGCGGATGTCAGCCTGGTCAGGCACACCCGATTGCGGCGTGCCGATCGCCTCGCCGTCGAGAATGTGGATCTGCGCCTTGACGATGTCGATGCCGGTCACCACTTCGGTGACGGTGTGCTCGACCTGGATGCGCGGGTTCACTTCGATGAAGTAGAACTTGCCGGTGTTCACATCCATCAGATACTCGACGGTGCCGGCGCCGATGTAGTTGGTCGCCTTGGCGATCTTCAGCGAGTAGTTGGCCAGTTCCTGCCGCTGCGCATCGGAGAGGTAGGGCGCCGGCGCGCGCTCGACGACCTTCTGGTTACGGCGCTGGATGGAGCAGTCGCGCTCGAACAGATGCACGACATTGCCGTGGGTGTCGCCGAGGATCTGGCTTTCGACGTGGCGGGCGCGCTCGACCAGCTTTTCGAGATAGACCTCGTCCTTGCCGAAGGCGGCCTTGGCCTCGCGCTTGGCTTCCGTCACCTCGCGGATCAGATCCTTCGGATCGCGAATGGCGCGCATGCCGCGTCCGCCGCCGCCCCAGGAGGCCTTGAGCATGACCGGGTAGCCGATCTCGGCGGCCAGGCGATGGATTTCCTTTTCGTCGTCTGGCAGCGGATCGGTGGCCGGCACGACCGGAACGCCGACGGAAATGGCGAGGTTGCGGGCTGCGACCTTATTGCCGAGCTGACGCATCGTCGCCGGGCGCGGACCGATGAAAATGATGCCGGCGGCGTCACAGGCATCGACGAATTCCGGGCTTTCCGACAGCAGGCCGTAGCCCGGATGAATGGCGTCGGCACCCGAGAGTTTGGCGACGCGGATTACTTCCTCGATCGACAGGTAGCTTTCGATCGGGCCGAGGTCGCGCGCAAGATGCGGGCCGCGGCCGATCTGGTAGCTTTCATCCGCCTTAAAGCGGTGCAGCGCGAGTTTGTCCTCTTCCGCCCATATCGCGACCGTTTTCAGACCGAGTTCGTTTGCAGCGCGAAAAACGCGGATGGCAATTTCAGAACGGTTGGCAACAAGGATCTTCGAGATAGGCAAGTCGGTCTCCTCAATGACTTGATATTGCGGGAAATGCTGCACCCGCGAAATAAAGTATTAGCGGGTCACCGGGCAGAGCGCAATTTCAGATGCGACAGGAAACCGAATGCCTTTCGACTTTAGGAAATCAGGCCGAGACGGAAGGCGATCGCCACGACGTGGTGGCGGTTCTTGGCCTTCAGCTTTTCCTGGATTCCGTTCATGTACCAATCGACCGTGTGGCTCGAAATATCCAGCACCTTGCCGATGTCGTTGGAGGTCAGTCCGTCGGCGAGATAATTGAGGGCTTCCATTTCGCGCCGCGTCATTTGCACTTCGACGCGCGAACCGAGCTCGGCCGAAACCTCGGGGTCGGTCAGGTCCAAGAGCTTCCAGAACAGCCGCTTGGCGATCGAGTCGAACAGGCTGATCTCGACAGGGCTCAAGTCGACGACGCGGCCGCCGACCGTCAGGTTGCCGAGCAGGCCGCGCCGGCCGTGCACCGGGAAGATGTAGCCGTCGTAGAGACCGTGGTTGCGGGCCTCGATCATCATGCTTTCCATGCGCTTGCGATGCGGATCGGAGCGGAAAGCAAACAGCGTATCGCGCCAGCGGAAACCGCGCTGGGCATGGCCGAGATAGCGGATGGTCGGGTCGATCACCACGAACTTCTTGCGGATATAGATCTGCGGCCAGCCCTCGGGCCAGCGACCGGCAAGCAGCAGCCTCAGCGGGTTGTCATGCGGCTTGGGCTGGCGCACGACGCCGTAGAAGTCGAAGCCGCAGCGATCGAGCAGGCGCTCGAATTCAGGGATGATTTCTTCGCGTGTCTTCATCTCCTCCAGAAGCGCGAGAAACTGTACGAGCAGCGTAATGTTCATGGATCACCTTCCAGGTCGATGCATATGGTCGCATTTCCGAATCCGGACATAAAGGCACCGTTCAGCGACCATTCATGTTGCACCCGCGATAATCCGTCATACCACGCCCGGTCTTATGCGAAATATGCAAGAAATCGGAGTTGGCACGACAGATAGCAGACTATGAATATTCTCGCCAAGCTCACAGACGAGCGAAACGGGAAAACGAGTGGCTGTCCTGCGTCCGGCTACGGCTTCCCATTGCCGCAAAAGACCGTCTCAGCGCGGCCCCGAGTGCTCTAACGGCGCGAGGCTTCAATGCTCGCCATGGAGAACCTCGAGGACGCGGGTGCATCCGCCGCAGAAGGTCTGCGGCGCATCAAATCCGGTACCCGGAAGGGGTGAGACAGTGTCATTGTTCCAGGTGTATGCAAGAGCGCTCCAGTATCTTGCGGTTCACAAGTTTCGCGTCTCAGCGATCGTGCTTGCCAACGTCGTTCTGGCAGCGATCACAATTGCCGAACCGATCCTGTTCGGTCGTATCATCGACGCCATCTCGTCGAAGGGCGAAGTCACGCCGATGCTGCTCATGTGGGCAGGCCTCGGCGTCTTCAACACCGTCGCCTTCGTGCTCGTCGCCCGCGAGGCCGACCGGCTGGCCCATGGCCGCCGCGCCACGCTCCTGACGGAAGCCTTCGGCCGCATCGTTTCCATGCCGCTTGCCTGGCATAGCCAGCGCGGCACGTCCAACGCCCTGCACACGCTGCTTCGCGCCTGCGAAACCCTCTTCGGTCTCTGGCTCGAATTCATGCGCCAGCATCTGGCGACCGCCGTAGCCCTCGTTCTGCTCGTTCCGACCGCCTTTGCCATGGACGTGCGCCTGTCGCTCGTGCTCGTCGTACTCGGCGCGCTCTATGTGGTGATCAGCAAGGTGGTCATGAGCCGCACCAAGGAGGGCCAGGCTTCGGTCGAGAACCACTACCACACGGTTTTCTCGCACGTTTCCGACGCGATCAGCAACGTTTCGGTTGTGCACAGCTACAACCGCATCGAGGCTGAAACCCGCGAGCTGAAGAAGTTCACCGAGCGGCTGATCTCGGCCCAGTTCCCGGTACTCGACTGGTGGGCACTCGCAAGCGGGCTGAACCGCGTCGCCTCGACCATCTCGATGATGGCGATCCTCGTGATCGGTACCGTGCTGGTGCAGCGCGGCGAACTCGGCGTCGGCGAAGTCATCGCCTTCATCGGCTTTGCCAACCTGCTGATCGGCCGCCTCGACCAGATGAAAGCCTTCGTCACGCAGATCTTCGAAGCTCGTGCCAAGCTCGAGGACTTCTTCACCCTCGAAGACGCCGTGCGCGAACGCGACGAGCCGGCCGGCGCGACCGAGCTGCCGCCGGTTGTCGGCGAGGTCGAGTTCCGCAACGTCTCCTTCGACTTTGCCAACACGAACCAGGGCGTGCACAACGTCTCGTTCACCGCCAAGGCCGGCCAGACGATCGCCATCGTCGGCCCGACGGGTGCCGGCAAGACGACGCTCGTCAACCTCTTGCAACGCGTCCACGATCCGCGCGACGGCCAGATCCTGATCGACGGCAACGACATCTCGAAGGTAACGCGCAAGTCGCTGCGCCGTTCGATCGCCACCGTCTTCCAGGATGCGGGCCTGATGAACCGCTCGATCTCGGAAAACATCCGGCTTGGCCGTGACGACGCGACGATCGAGGAAGTCATGGCTGCCGCCGAAGCGGCTGCTGCCTGCGACTTCATCGAGGGCCGCACGACCGGTTACGATACGGTCGTCGGCGAGCGCGGCAACCGTCTGTCGGGTGGCGAGCGCCAGCGTGTGGCCATCGCTCGCGCCATCCTCAAGAACGCGCCGATCCTGGTGCTCGACGAGGCGACCAGCGCGCTCGACGTCGAGACCGAGAACCGCGTCAAGGATGCGATCGATGCGCTGCGCAAGAACCGCACGACCTTCATCATCGCCCACCGCCTGTCGACGGTGCGCGAGGCCGACCTGGTGGTCTTCATGGACCAGGGCCGGATCGTCGAGATGGGCGGTTTCAACGAGCTCAGCCAGAGCAACGGCCGCTTTGCAGCCCTGCTCCGCGCCAGCGGCATCCTGACGGACGACGACGTCCGCATGAGCCACACGGCAGCGTAACGCTCGCCCGACGTCAGGCAAATCGTACATCAAGCCACCCGCGGTTAGCCGCGGGTGGCTTTTCTTTTTGGACAAGCGCCGCATCAGGAAGTCTTGTCATTCGCCAAATTGTTGGTAGACGGGAATTCCGGCTTCAATTCCAAGGGAATCACCAATGCCGGATATCTCCACCATCGCTCTGTTTGCCGCCGCAAGCCTCGTGCTGACCGCAACGCCCGGCCCTGACATGCTGCTGATTGCGTCTCGCAGCCTCAGCCAGGGCCGTGCCGTCGGGTTTCTCACCTATGCCGGCATCGCGCTTGGCACCTACTGCCATGCGCTCGCGGCGGCGCTCGGCCTCTCGCAGCTCTTCCTCACCGTACCGGTTGCCTATGAGATCGTGCGCTGGGCGGGCTGCGCCTATCTGCTTTATCTCGCCTGGAAGACGGTACGTTCGCATCCCTCGGGCGCGTCCCCGACGTCGACGCTCAAGCGGCTCTCACGCCGGCGGGTCTTCGGCGAGGGACTGATGACGAACCTGCTCAATCCGAAGATGGCGCTGTTCGTGCTGGCCCTTTTTCCCCAGTTCGTGGACCCGAATGGCGGGTCGATGGTCCTGCAGATGCTTCTGCTTGCGACCATCCTGAACGGGATCGGCTTGCTCGTGAACGGCACTGTCATCCTTGTTGGCGGCCATCTGCGCGCAAGACTTTCCGGCTTCCGGCGTTTCCCGAAACTGCCGCAATACCTTCTCGCCGGCGTGTTCACGGGGCTTGCCTGCCGCCTGGCGCTGGGTTCCCGAACCTGATGCTGACGCACGGTCAAGGGCGGCGCTTGCTACGCCGCCCTTAGCGGTTTGGCAGACGCGATGCCGCGCAGCCATTCAAGATAATAGGCATAGGCAAAGTGCAGGCCGATGCCGGCGAGCACGAAGAGGCTGCCGAAGACCGGGTTCTTCCCTGTCACGAACAGCAGCACCTGGCCGGACATCGCCAGGATCGTGCCGAAGATGAAGATCGGTAGCGAATGCCGGCCGACCACCGCCAGCGGATGGTCGCGGTCGAGTTTGGCGAGGTTGCTGATCCGAGGCGTCACCGCGATGACGTAGCCGAGCGCCAGCACATGCAGCAATCGCGGCGTGGACAGGAAGGTCTTATCAAAGCCTGTCAGAACGGCCGGAAGACCGAAGGAGAGGTCGATGCTCCAGAACGAGAACAAGACCCAGACGGCGGAAACGGCAAGATAGGCACAGGACAGCATGACCAGCCAGGGCCAGCGCGGCAGCGATCCGCCGTTGCGCACATAGGTCATCATCACCACGCCGATGACGAACAGGAACTGCCAGGACCAGGGATTGAGAAACCAGTAGCCCTCGTCGAGGAAGTTCGACGGCACGAACTTGAAGATGCCCGCGGCGAACCACAGCGCGGCCGAGAGCAGAAGCAGCTGTTTCTTGCTGACGCCGTTCAGCCAGAGGATGCCCGGCAGCAGCAGGAACAGCGCCGCATACATCGACAGGATGTTGTTGTAGCCGAGCTGATGTCCCAAGAGCACCATGGCAACGATGCCCTGCTCCGTCTGCTCCACCATCGGGCGGATGTTGATCTCGCCGATCAGGTCCTGCCTTCCGAAGTAGATCGCGCCGCCGGCAAAGATCGCCAGCGTTACGATGCTCGTCATGATGTGGGCGGCGTAAAGCGCCAGGGCCCGGCGCCAGATTTTGAGCGTCATGGCCAGCCGACCGCCGGAGACGAACTTGCCGCCATAGGCGATCCCGACCGAGAGGCCCGAGATTAAGACGAAAGCTTCAGCGGAATCGGAAAAGCCGAAGTTCTTGTGGGTCAGGTATTCGAGATATTGCCCGGGAACGTGATTGACGAAAATCGTCAGAAGACACAGCGCCCTGAACACATCAAGGCGTGTGTCACGCTCCTTCGGAACCAATCGGGCGGACATCGGGTCGACGCCACCCTGAAAAGTCTTTTGCAGCATGCGGTCCGTTTTCCAGGATTTGGCGCCCCTGCCCCATCCCTGTTGAAACGGGTACCGACGTCCCGCCTTTCGCGCGATGCCCGGCACCATGAAGGAGAGCGGGAGGCCATCTGCAGGCGGTTTCCCGCCCGGCACCCCGCTCACGAAATCTACAGCGCCGCGCGTCTTATCAGACGCGCAAAGGTCGCTGTAGGACTTTGAATTCCTGCACGACGCTCAGCCGTCGAGGTCGCGCCGCCGGCAAATCCGCAAAGAAAAACCGGCCTTGCCCTTGCGGGAACAAAGCCGGTTTCATCCTGTCTTCAATGCCGGCCGTTACAGCAAAATGCCTTCATGCGCGTTTTTTGTGACACTATTGTTGACGCTGACGATCGGCTCGCCACTTTTCTTGTCGCGTTCGACCGAAATCTTGTGCCGCGCGCCATTGAGCGTCACTTCGGCCGAGTAGCCGTTCCAGGCTGCCGGCAGCACCGGACGGATGACCAGCCTGTCGCCCTGCCGGCGAATACCGAGGATGCCCTCGACGCCGACACGGTAGAGCCAGCCGGCAGATCCCGTATACCAGGTCCAGCCGCCACGCCCCGCCAGATCGCCTTCGCCGTAGATATCGGCGGCAACGACATAGGGCTCGACGCGATAGTGTTCCGCCGCTTCGCGGTTTTCGGCATGCGAGATCGGATTCAGCATCTGGAAGACCCGCCAGGCCTCTTCCGCCCTGCCCTGTTCGGCAAAGGCCAAGGCGACCCAGGTGGCGGCGTGAGTATATTGCCCGCCATTCTCGCGCACGCCCGGCGGATAGGCCTTGATGTAGCCCGGATCCTGCGACGTCCGCTCGAGCGGCGGTGTGAACAGCCGCACGATGCGCTGGTCGGGGTCGACCAGTTCAGCCATGACTGCGTCCATCGCCTTCAGCGAACGCTGCTCGTCGCCTTCGCCCGAAAGCACGCTCCAGGACTGAGCGATCGAATCGATCCGGCACTCCAGAGCCTCACTCGTGCCAAGCGGCGTGCCATCGTCGTAATAGCCGCGACGGTAGTAGTCGCCATCCCAGCCGGCGGTCGCGAGCGCCTTCTTGAGCGCTTCGAGATGCGCCTCCCAGCGCGTGATGCGCGCCTCGTCCTTGCGCTCGCGCGCGAAGGGCAGGAAGCCACGCAGCGTGCCGGCGAGGAACCAGCCGAGCCAGGTGCTCGTGCCTTGCCCCTTCTCGCCCACCCGGTTCATGCCATCGTTCCAGTCGCCGGCAAGGAACAGTGGCAGGCCGTTCTCACCGGTCCGCTTGATCGCAAGATCGAGTGCACGGGCGCAATGCTCGTAGACGTCGCCGACCTCTTCGGAAATCTCCGGCTTGTAGAAGGCGTCGTGCTGCCCCGCTTCGAGCGCCGGGCCAGTGATGAAGGCAAGCTTCTCGGCAAGGAGATCGGACGTGCCGGTCACCGTGCAATAGCGGGTCACGGCATGGGCGAGCCAGACGACGTCGTCGGAGATCATCGTGCGCACGCCAGCGCCTGTTCCCGGCAGCCACCAATGCTGCACGTCGCCTTCGGTAAACTGGCGGGAGGCAGCGTTGAGGATCTGTGCCCGGGCGAGTTCCGGACGATGGATCAGGAACGCCAGCGTATCCTGCAACTGGTCGCGGAAACCGAAGGCACCGCTTGCCTGATAGAAGGCCGAGCGCGCCATGATGCGGCAACCGAGGCTCTGATAGGGCAGCCAGTTGTTGATCATGGCGTTGAAGGCCGGATCCGGCGTTTCCACCTTCACGATGTCGGTGAATTCGCGCCAGAACGTCTTGTTCGCCTCAAGCACCGTGTCGAACGCGGTCTCACGCAGTTCGCCGATGATGGCTCGAACCTGATCGTCCGTATCGGTATCGCCGAGGATGAACGTGACCTGCCGTTCGGCACCGGGCTCGATGGAAATGTCCGTTGCGACCACCGCGCAAGGATCGCCGTCGACATCGACGGAGCCCGAAAGATCGGCACCAGAAGTGACCGCCTGCGGCGCCAGAATGCCGCCGATCGCGCCCAGGAACTCCCGGCGGCTGGCTGTGTAGCCGGCCGCATCGCCGCCATCGACGGCGAAGAAGGCGGATCGGCCGGCAAAATCGATGCTGTAAGGGTTGGTCGCCACCAGCGCCTCGGCCGTCTCGTCCCATTTCGAAAGGACGAAGGGCGCCGAACGGGCACGGTTGTTGCCAAGTACCCACTCGTTGTAGCCATAGAGCCTCAACTGCCGCGCCGACGCCGCACGGTTGCGGACAGACACGCGGACGAGCTTGGCCGGCAGGTTGCGATGCACCGTCTGGACGACCTCGATCTCAAGGTCGTCCTGGGTGCTGCGGAAGATCGAATAGCCGAGCCCGTGCGCCGTCTCGAAGACGACGGAACGGCGGCGCGAGAGCGCCGCATAGGGCGTGGCGACCGTGCCGCTTGCCATGTCGCGGATGAAGATGGCTTCGCCCGGCCGGTTGACGACCGTATCATTGGTCCAGGGCGTCAGCTGGTAGTCGCGCGAGTTGCGGCTCCAGGAATAGGCCGCACCCTCGGCTGAGATGTGGAAGCCGAAAGCATCATGGGAGATGACATTGATCCAGGGCTGCGGCGTCGCTTCGCCGCCGCGCAGGCGCACGACGTATTCGCGACCGCCATCGGCGAAACCGCCGAAGCCGTTCCAGAAGGAAAGGCCATCGCCCTTGATTTCCGCCGGAGCGGCATCCGCGTCCTCCTGCGGCGCTGCCAGCAGCGGGCCTGAGAACTCGGCGCTCTTTTCGGAGCCTTTCACCGGTGCCGGCGAATAGAGCGAGTTGGCGCGGGCGATCTGGTCGGAGATCGTGCCGTTGCGGGCATGGAAGACCGCGCGCGAGGCCGACAGCAAGGTCGACCACGTCTCCGCCTCCATCAGGTCGCGGCGCACCGAGAAGATGTGCTGGCGCGGACCGTCCGAGAGACCGCGAAGCCTCAGGTTCTCGCACATGGAGTCGAGCGCGTGCTGCATGTCCTGGGCATAGGACGAGGCGCGCTCGTTGATGATCACGAGATCGGCGGTGATGCCGCGGGCGCGCAGGTATTCCTGGGCGCGCAGCGCCTCACGGGCGATGCCGAGATCGCCGTCGTCATTGATGCGCAGGCAGAAGATCGGGTAGTCGCCCGAAATCGCCAGCGGCCAGAGCTTCGACTGAGAATCGAGGCCGGCCTGAACCGTCGCCGAATCGGCGCGCAGATGCATGTCCGGATAGACGAGGTAGCGGCCGAGCATCTGGAAGCTTGCCGCTTCCTGCGAGGTCACGCCGACATGGCGCATCTGCACCTGGCTGCGGGTCCAGGCGTGGATGAGCTCCTGGTTGAAGGTCTCCGGATGGCGGTAGCGATCGATCGCGCGATCGACCTCCTCGCGGCTCGGGGCGGCGATCGTCCAGAAGACGACGCTGACCTTCTTGCCGGCGGGTACGCGCACAACCCGGCGCAGCGACATGATCGGATCGAGCGTGAAGCCGTCCGTGCCGGAAAGCACCGCATCCGTATCGAAGGCAGCGGCTTCGGCAAGCGTGCGGCCCGGGCCGATGAAGCGGCGACGGTCGGTCTCGGCTTCCGTATGGCGGTCGCTACCGGCATTGTCGGTGACGAGATGCGCCACTTCCATGTCCGGATCGCCGGAGCTGCGCTTGTTGCGGCTGACGCGAATGACATCGCCGCGGCGGCTGATTTCCGTGCGCAGGAACATCTTCGAAAACGCCGGGTGTGCGCTGTCGGCCTCGTCAGTCGAAAGCACAGGCTCGGCATAGGAGGTCACTTCGATGAAGCGGTCCTGGGTGCCGGTGTTGAGCAGCATGACCCGGCGCCCTTCGGCATCGTGTTCGGTGGCGACGATGCATTCCACCTCGCTGGTGAGATCACCGACGGTCTTGACGAATTCCGCCTTGTCGTCGCCGAAGCGCGTCAGCATCTTCTCACCGGCCGCGCGTCGCGGCTCCGACGTCGCCGACCACCAGTCGCCGGTCGTCGTATCGCGCAGGAAGATGAAGGTACCGGTACGGTCCTCGACCGGATCCGGCTTCCAGCGGGTAACCGACTGGCCGTTCCAGCGGGCGTAACCGGCGCCGTTGGCCGTCAGCATCACCGAGTAATGGCCGTTGGAGAGGAACACGGTCTCGCGGTCCTGCGAAAGCGGGTTCTCGATGATGCGGACCTCAGGGCGCAGGAGATCGTCCTGGCCCTTGCCGACCGATTCCGGCTCGCGCTTAGCATTCATGATCGGAATGTCGCGCGGCGCCTTTTCCTGCAGCAGCAGTTCGGCGGCTTCGATCACCGGATCGGCGTGGAACCACTCGCGCAGGCGGCCGTTGAAGACGACGTTGGCGACAGCCGCGATCGACATGCCATGGTGGTGGGCATAGTAGTTGCGAACCACCGCGCACTTCTGGCCCTCAGGCACGCGCGTCGGCGTGAAGTCGACGGCGTCGTGGTAGCCGTATGCGCCGAGCGCGCCGACCTCGCGGAGACGCCCGAGGTTGGCGAGCGCCGACTTCGGATCGTACATGCAGGCGAGGATCGAGGCGTAGGGCGCGATGACCGCGTTCTGGCCGAGACCACGCTTGAGACCGAGCGTCGGCACACCGAAGTTGGTGTATTGGTAGGTGAGCTCGTGGTCACGCGCGTTGAAGGCGGCTTCCGAGATGCCCCACGGCGTGCCGAGGCGACGGCCGTGGTTGATCTGTTCCTTCACGACCAGATTGTTGGTCTGGTTGAGGATACCACCCTGACGCTCCTGCATGACCAAAGGCGGCATCAGGTATTCGAACATCGAGCCGGACCAGGAGATCAGCGCACCGCGTGCGCCGATCGGCACGATCGGCCGGCCGAGCTTGTACCAGTGCTCCGTCGGAAGATCGCCCTTGGCGATGGCAAACAGGCTGGTGAGACGGGCTTCCGACGCAAGAAGGTCGTAGCAGGCCTCGTCGAGCTCGTTGGCGTTGACGCGGAAGCCGATCGACAGCAGGCGCCGCTCCGGACGGAACAGGAAACCGAAATCCATCGAGAAGGCGATGTCGCGTGCCCGGTCCTTCATCACCAGCAGGCGCTGGCGCAGCGATTCGATTGCGCCGAGATCGAAGACGCCATCGGCGATATGGGCTTCGCAGGTGGTGACGAGCGAGTTGGCCCACTTCGTCACTTCGCTGCTTTGCGGCGTGCGCACCTCATGGTCGAGATTGACGGTGAGCTTGTGCATGTCGCGCGCCAGAACGGCCAGGTTGATCACGCGGATCGAAGCGAACTCGTGTTCGCGCATGATCGCGGCGAGCGCGTTCTGGAAGCCGACGATGCGTTCTTCGATCAGGCGACGCAACGGACGCACCGTCTTGCGGTCGTCGGGCAGGTCGCGCAGCACCTCCTGAAGGATCGCAGCGACGTCGCCGATACCGGTGAGACTGCCCTGGACATGCGCCGACGGCGCTTCGGCCCAGTCGCGACACATTGACGACACGGCGATCAGATGACCGGCCAGATTGCCGCTGTCGACCGACGAAATGTAGCGCGGCTCCATGGTTTCGAGCGTATTCGTCCGGTACCAGTTGAACAGGTGGCCGCGATATTTCGGCATCCGGTCGATGGTGGCGATCGTCTGTTCCAGCCGGTTGATCGTCTCCTCGAAGCCGATCCAGCCGAAATCGCGCGCCGACATGACGGAGAGCAGGTAGACGCCGATATTCGTCGGCGACGTCCGCTCGGCGAGAACCGGCTGCGGCGTTTCCTGGAAGTTGTCCGGCGGCAGGAAGTGCTGCTCGGCGGTGACGAAGGTCTCGAAGTATCGCCAGGTGCGGCGCGCGATCAGGCGCATCTCGTCGATCGCCTCATCGGAAACGACGAGCTGGTCTTCGGTTTCGGCCGACTGGCTGACGAACCAGGCAACGGCTGGAGACAGGGCCCACAGCAGCGCAAAGGGAATGCCGATGAAGGGCAGGCCGGTGTCGGAAATCGCCGCAAGGGCCAGCGAGATCGCCGACAGCGCCGGCGCAACCCACATGGCGCGGTAATAGTCGCCAATGGTGCCGTGGCCGGCGCTCTGCACCTGCGCGGCCGTGCGCCATTCCAGCATCAGTTTGCCGCTGACGAACGTGCGGTAGAGCGAACGCACGATGGCGTCGCCCATCATCGCCGCATTGTGGGCGATGAAGACGATGCGCAGCGCGACCTGCGCGTTGGCGGCACGGACTTCGTTCAACACCGCATGCAGGTGCGCTCGGGCAACGATGTCGTTGCGGCGCGGCAGGAGGCCGTTGATCAGCGACAGCGTCGGCGCCACGAACAGGCTGAAGATCAGCACGATCTGCCAGATCAGCGCTTCGGTCGGCTCCATGTAGTACCAGCCCATGACCGAGGCGACGAGCCAGGCAAGCGGGATCAGCGAGCGGCGCAGGTTGTCGTACATCTTCCAACGTCCGAGCATCGACAGCCCGTTCGACAGATTGAAGATATAGGGCAGCAGCTGCCAGTCGCCGCGCGCCCAGCGATGCTGGCGCGACATTTCCACCTCGTAGCGGGTCGGGAAGTCCTCGACGAGTTCGACGTCAGTCACCAGCGCGCAGCGCACGTAGGACCCTTCGAGCAGGTCGTGGCTGAGAACGGCGTTTTCCTGGATGCGCCCCTTCAGCGCCGCCTCGAAGGCGTCGACATGATAGAGGCCCTTGCCGGTGAAGCTGCCTTCGCCGGCAATGTCCTGGTAGACGTCCGAAACGGTGAAGACGTAAGGGTCGATGCCGCGGTTGGAGGAGAAGATGCGCTGGAAGGCGGAGGCTTCGCTGCCCGTCGTCAGCGACGGCGTGACGCGCGGCTGCAGCAGGCTGTAGCCGGCGATCACGTTCTGCGTCTTCGGATCGACAACCGGACGGTTGATCGGATGGTACATCTTGCCGACGAGCTTCGTCACCGCATCGCGCATCAGGCGCGTGTCGGAATCGAGCGTCATCACGTACTGAACGTTGTCCGGCACCGTGTTGGCGCCCTGCAGGAACGAGGTGTCGCGGTCACCGCGCAAGAGCATGTTCAGCTCGTGCAGCTTGCCGCGCTTGCGCTCCCAGCCCATCCACACGCCTTCCTGCTCGTTATACAGGCGGCGGCGATGCAGCAGGTAGAATCGGGTCTTGCCGTCATAGGCATAACGCGCCGAGAGCTGAGCGATCTCGCGCTTGGCATAATCGAGCACATCGGCGTCGGTGCTCGATTCCTCGTCCTTGCTGTCAGCCCAGTCGCTGACCAGTGCAAAGTAGATCTCACCGCGCGGGTTGGCGAGATAGTGAACCTCGAGATTGCGCACCAGTTCGTCGACGTGATCGCGCTTGGAAATCAGGCACGGCACCGCAACGAGCGTTCGGGCGTCCTCGGGGATCCCGTCGAGGAACTCGTAGCCGACCAGTCGCGACGGTTTGACGAACAGCGTCACCAGCGTGTTGAACAGGCCCATCGCGCCTTCCGAGGCCGGCAGCGCGAAAAGCAGCAGCATGATCAGCTTCGCGCCACTCGGGATCGCCATCGGGCTGACGAAGGAGTAGACGGCAATCATCGCCAGGATGGTCAGAAGGATGTTCGGCCCGGCGATCGCAAACCAATCGAGCCTGCGGCTGAGGCGAATGATGGTCTGCAGCACCGACGGCCGGTAGCTGATCTTCTTTTCCAGAAGCTTGCGTTGCTTGCCGACGAGGAAGGATCCGACATTCGGCTGCTGCAGCGGCGCTTCCGTCTCGGCCACGACTTCCGCCTCGCGCACCATCTGGATGGCGATTTGCGTCACTTCGAATTCGCTGTGCCCCGAACGGCGCGCCAGCTTTTCGATCGTGTCGCGGTACTTGTTGCGCGACCCGAAATCGAGCGCCGCATAATCGGAGCCTTCACGCAGCGCCGCATCGATCTTGCTGACGCTTTCGAACCAGACGGCCCAGTCGGTGTCGTCGATCTCGCGCAGGCTGCGGATGATGTTGCTCATCGTCGCATTGCCGGACGACAGACGGTTCTGCTCGGCGACCAGCGCGCTTTCGACATCGCTGCCGCGCTTCTCGAGCTGATCCTCGATCCAGCCGATCACGGCGCCCGAGGTCTGCGACCCGTCACGCATGCGGTAGAGCAGTTGCGCGACGAAGGTGTTGTCGGCCGCCAGCGCTTCCGATTCCGCAAGCAGCGTGCGCGACTTTTCCGGATCGCTGAGGCGAATGATCTGGTCGGCGACGTCGTTTGCCTTGCGCCGCATGCCGCGCGAGCGTTCGACGCGGATGGCAATCCGACGCAGGTTCTCGATCAGCACGAAGCGCAGGATCGACGGCAAGGCCCAAAGTTCGCCGATCTTGAAGGTCTCGTGCTTCTGGAAGCCCTCGACCATCGCCGTGATGCTTTCGCGGGTCACCGTGCTGTGGGTGTGGGCAGCGTAGAGCCAGGCGAGCGCCATGGTGCGCGGGATCACCGTGCCCGAAACCGAAATCGTCGGGAGCTGGCGATAGAACCGGCGCGGGAAATCGCGCCGCACTTCCTGGATCGCCTCTTCGACGACGTGATGGTTGTCGAGCAGCCATTCGGCGGCCGGCGTGATCGTTGCCCCGGCCTCGACGTCCGCGGCCGTCGCCCGGTAGACGCGCAGGATCTCGTTCTCGTTCTCGCGATGCCGCGGACGGAACTCGAACGGGAAGAAGCCCGGCAGCGAGGAGACACCCTTGGCCGCGAGATCCTCGCCGCATTGCCGGAGGTCCTCCATCGAAAAGAAGGTGGAGCGGATCGAATCGTTGTAATCGATCTGCTTCGCTTCCGGTTCGCGCGGTGAGGTGGGCGGCGTAGTTTGGAGCTGCATGGGTACGGGTTCTGAATCCAACCGGGGTTGATCGGCCCGGCCCTCGTCGGGGTGCCGGGTTGGCTGCGGTCCTGAGAAATCAGGCTGAGCCGGCGCGTTGCTAGACACGGTCATGTGTCCTCCCATCCACCGTCATTTCCCGGGAAACCGGGATCTGGCGGTAACAGGCACCGCCCTCGACTGGGCATCGGAGATCGCAAAGCCGGCGGCGCATTGGTTTTCAAGGCCGCGGTGATGCATGAAAATGGCATTTTTTAGCCGTGGTGCCAACAGCTTGCAAGGATTGCTCATACAAGATCGGACGTTTTGCGCACAGCCGAATCAAGCCGGAACCGGCCGCTGTGCGCGCCCCCAGTGGCACTTCGATACAACTCTTTCAAATGCCCTCTTTCAAGCTTCATCGCGGGTGGCAGACGAGGCGAAACGTGATGGGGCGAGGAAGGTTCCCACGAATTTTCGACAAAAGCACCACAGGTCAGCCCACCTGCTCGGTGATCCACTCGCGAAACGCCAGGCTGATCGGGTTTTCTAGCTTGCCCTCGGGCACGGCGAGGTAATAGCTGTTTTCCGTCTGCATCGGCCGGTCGAGCACGATCTGCAGCGTGCCGGCGGCAATTTCCTGCTCGATCAGGTAGCGTGGCAAAAGAGCAAAGCCGAGCCCGGCGGTCGCCGCCTCGATCACCATGGAAAACTGATCGAAACGGTTGCCGCGATAAGCGCCGCGCCCGTCCATGTCGTTGGCCTCGAACCATTGCGCCCAGAGTTTTGGCCTTGTGGCGAGATGGAGCATCGGCCCCGTGACGATATCTTCAGGGGAGGCAACCGGATGGGTTGCCAGCATGGCGGGACTTGCGGCGGGCACGATGATCTCACTGCAGAGATAACTGCAGGTCGCGCGCGCCCAGACCGGCTGCCCGTAATGGATAGCCAGATCGAAATTCTGCTCCTCGAAATCGAACGGCGCAGAGCGCGAGGCGATGTTGATCACCGTGTCCGGATGGCGCTTGAGGAAATCGGGAAGACGCGGTACCAGCCAGCGGCTGCCGAAAGTCGGCAATGACGCGATCGAGAGCGTTGAATCCGCCCTGGCAGACGCCATCGCCCGCACCATCAGTTCCTCGGTCTGGTTGAGCAGGCGACGCACCTCCGGCAGAAACTTCTGCCCGGCATCCGACAGGATCACCCGCTGACGCACGCGCTCGAACAAGAGCACCCCGAGCTGGTTTTCGAGATCCTTGATCTGGCGACTGACGGCGCTCTGCGTGAGGTTCAACTCGGCTGCGGCCTGCGTGAAGCTGCCGTGTCGCGCCGCGCATTCGAACGCCTGCAGCGTCGTCACGTCGGGAACCAGTCTTCGGCTCAACTTCATTCCGCCCTCGCATCAACATAGTCAGAAGCAACGCGATCAATGGCCAGTTCGATCGGATATGATCCGAAATGAGAATGACCTTGTCCTTCACCCATAGCGCGAGGCGAGCCCCAGTGAAAGAGAATAGTTTCGTATCCGCCGACGACATCCGCTCGGCCTTTTCCGCAGCCATGTCGGTCATGTACCGCGAAGAGGTGCCGGCCTACGGCACGCTGATGGAGCTGGTCGCCAAGGTCAACGACGATACGCTCGCCGCCGACCCCAAGCTGAAGGAGCGCCTCGACGCGACGGACTCGCTCGACCGCATCTCCGAGGAGCGCCACGGCGCGATTCGGCTCGGCACCCCCGCCGAACTCGCTATGATGCGCCGCGTCTTCGCCGTCATGGGCATGTACCCGGTCGGCTACTACGATCTCTCGACCGCTGGCGTTCCCGTGCATTCGACCGCCTTCCGCCCGGTCGGCGACGCCGCGTTGAAGCGTAATCCGTTCCGCGTCTTCACCTCGCTGCTCCGTCTCGACCTCATCGCCGATGAAACGCTGCGTGCCGAAGCCGAAGTTATTCTGGCCGCGCGCCAGATCTTCACCGCCGGCGCCGTCGAACTCACGGAAAAGGCCGAGCGCGACGGCGGTCTCGACAAGGTGGATGCAGAGCGCTTCGTCTCGGAAGTGCTCGAAACATTTCGTTGGCACGACAAGGCCAATGTCAGCCCCGACATGTACAAGCGCCTGCATGACGCCCATCGCCTGATCGCCGACGTCGTCTCCTTCAAGGGCCCACACATCAACCACCTGACGCCGCGCACGCTCGACATCGACAAGGTGCAGGCGCTGATGCCGGAATACGCGATTGCCCCGAAGGCCGTCGTCGAGGGCCCGCCGACCCGCAAGTGCCCGATCCTGTTGCGCCAGACCTCGTTCAAGGCGCTCGAAGAGCCGGTTTCCTTCAAGGATGCCGACGGCACCTGGAAGGAAGGCTCGCACACCGCCCGCTTCGGCGAGATCGAACAGCGCGGCATCGCGCTGACACCCAAGGGCCGCGCGCTTTACGACGAACTGCTCGACGCCTCGCGCAAGATCGTCCGCCCGGCGGCCGACGGTTCCAACGCGCGCGAATACGAAGCGGCACTTGCCGGGGCTTTCGAGCCTTTCCCGGACACCTGGGCAGGCATCCGCGAAGCCGGGCTCGGCTACTTCAGCTATTCGCTGACGGAAAAAGGCCGCAAGGCCGGCGTCTCCAGCAAGCACGACATCGAAGCGTTGATCGCCGCTGGCCTCGTCCAGTTCGACGCGATCGTCTATGAAGACTTCCTGCCGGTCAGCGCCGCTGGCATCTTCCAGTCGAACCTCGGCGACGGGGCGCAGCAGGATTTCGTCGCCAGCCCGAACCAGAAGCGCTTCGAGGCCGATCTCGGTGCGACCGTGCTCAACGAGTTCGATCACTATGCCGGTATCGAGCAGGCTTCGATCGAAAGCTGCATTCAGGCCTTGACCGGCGCCATCGCTGCGGAATGATGCTTCCCTGATGATCGACCAACTGCACATCGACGCGCTCACCGACATCCTTGGAGACAAGGGTGTCGTCACGCGTCCGGAAGACCTGGAAGCCTACGAGACCGGCGCGCGCTATGATCGCGGCCGGACGCCGCTCGTGCTGCGGCCGGCGACGACCGAAGAGGTTTCCGCCGCTGTCGCCTATTGCGTCACCAACGGCATCGCGCTGATCCCGCAGTCCGGCAACACCGGCCTCGTCTCCGGCTCGACGCCGGATCAGTCGGGCGACGAAGCCATCCTCAGCCTCGACCGGCTGGCAAAACGCTTCGAACTCGACCTCGACAACCGCTCGGTTCGGCTCGACGCCGGCTTCCGGCTGTCCGATCTCAACCGGCGGCTGGAAGAGCACGGCCTGTTCTTCCCGATCGATCTCGGCGCCGACCCGCGCATCGGCGGCATGATCGCCACCAATACCGGCGGCTCACGCTTCCTAAAATACGGCGACGTGCGCCGAAACACGCTCGGCCTCAAGGTGGTGCTGGCCGACGCGGACGGCACCGTGCTCGACCTGCAATGCGACTTGCGCAAGAACAACACCGGCGTTGACTGGAAGCAGATCTTCGTCGGCACCTCGGGCGCCTTCGGCATCGTCACCGAATGCGTGCTCAACCTCGAGCGCCTGCCGCAGCAGACGGCAACGGCACTGCTGGTTCCGGCGAGCGGCGCCCATGTGATGCCGCTGCTGCGCGCCATGGAAGAACGCCTCGGCGCCTACCTTTCGGCCTTCGAGGGCATGTCGAGCAATGCCGTCAAGGCAGCCTTTGCCCACGTGCCGTCGCTGAAAAACCCGTTCCAGGCTGGCCAAGTCCCCGACTACGTCATTCTCGCCGAGATCAGCCGCACCTGGGCACCGCGCGAAGGCGAACAGTCGCTCGACGCCGTGCTGGAAACGGCGCTGGCCGAAATCTGGGAGATGGAGGAGGCACCGCTCGCCGACGCCTTCGTCGGTCCGCCGCACGAAATCTGGGCGCTACGCCACGCGCTGTCTGAGGGCGTCAAGCACCTGGGCAAGCTGATCGCCTTCGATGTCTCCTTCCGCCGGGGTGACATCATGGCCTTCTGCGACCATATGAAGGCCGAAATGCCCTCGAAATTCCCCGACGTGACCGTCTGCGATTTCGGCCATATCGGCGACGGCGGCGTGCACTTCAACCTCGTCGTGCCGAAGAACAGCGATCTTCTCAAGGACGAGACTTTCGAACCCCGGCTACGCGAATGGGTTTTCGCCGTCGCCGTCGAGGAATATCACGGCAGCTTCAGCGCGGAACATGCGATCGGCCGCCGCAATCAGGCCTATTACGACTTTTATACACCAGACAAACTCAAGGACATGGCCGCGGGCCTGAAGACGCTGACCTCGCCGGGAAAGCTCGGCAGTGTGCGTTTCGGATAGGCCAGAGCGGAATGAGGAAAGTGTGTGCGGTCTTCCGCCGACATTTCGCTCCAACGAATGATCTAAACCAATAAAACGGGAGTCAGACCATGAACATCGCAACCAAGAAAGTCGACGTGACCAAGGAAGCCGCGGCGCTTCTCGAAAAGATGGGCGTCGCCAAGGAACTCTACACCGGCGGCGACATGCCGTCCTATAGCCCGGTCACCGGCGAGAAGATCGCGGCCCTCAAGACGGTTTCGGCCGCTGAAGCCGCCGCCAAGATCGACCAGGCGCATGAAGCCTTCAAGGCCTGGCGCCTGGTTCCCGCCCCGAAGCGCGGCGAACTGATCCGCCTGCTCGGCGAAGAACTGCGCGCCTTCAAGGCAGACCTCGGCCGCCTGGTTTCGATCGAAGCCGGCAAGATCACCTCCGAAGGCCTCGGCGAAGTGCAGGAAATGATCGACATCTGCGATTTCGCAGTCGGCCTTTCCCGCCAGCTCTATGGCCTGACGATCGCCACCGAGCGTCCCGGCCACCGCATGATGGAAACCTGGCACCCGCTTGGTGTCGTCGGCGTCATCTCCGCCTTCAACTTCCCGGTCGCCGTCTGGTCGTGGAACACCGCACTGGCGCTCGTCTGCGGCAACTCCGTCGTCTGGAAGCCGTCGGAAAAGACCCCGCTCACGGCGCTTGCCTCGCAGGCGATCTTCGAGCGCGCGCTCGCCCGCTTTGGCGATGCGCCGGAAGGCCTGTCGCAGGTCCTGATCGGTGACCGCACCGTCGGTGAAGTTCTCGTCGACAACCCCAAGGTTCCGCTCGTATCGGCCACCGGCTCGACCCGCATGGGCCGCGACGTCGGTCCGCGCCTCGCCAAGCGCTTTGCCCGCGCCATCCTCGAGCTCGGCGGCAACAATGCCGGCATCGTCTGCCCGTCGGCCGATCTCGACATGGCGCTGCGCGCCATCGCCTTCGGCGCCATGGGCACCGCCGGCCAGCGTTGCACCACCATGCGCCGCCTGTTCGTGCATGAAAGCGTCTACGACCAGCTCGTTCCGCGCCTGAAGAAGGCCTACGGTTCGGTCTCTGTCGGTAACCCGCTCGAAACCACCGCCCTCGTCGGCCCGCTCGTCGACAAGGCTGCCTTCGACGGCATGCAGAAGGCAATCGCCGAAGCCAAGTCGCATGGCGGCACCGTCACTGGCGGCGAGCGCGTCGAGCTCGGTTATGACAACGGCTACTACGCCAAGCCCGCTCTCGTCGAAATGCCCAAGCAGGCCGGACCGGTTCTCGAAGAAACCTTCGCGCCGATCCTCTACGTCATGAAGTACAGCGACTTCGACGCCGTCGTTGCCGACCACAATGCGGTCGCAGCCGGCCTGTCGTCCTCGATCTTCACCCGCGACATGCAGGAATCCGAGCGCTTCCTCGCCGTCGATGGCTCGGATTGCGGTATCGCCAACGTCAACATCGGCACCTCGGGCGCCGAAATCGGTGGCGCCTTCGGCGGTGAGAAGGAAACCGGCGGCGGCCGCGAATCCGGTTCGGACTCGTGGAAGGCCTACATGCGCCGCGCCACCAACACGGTGAACTATTCGAAGGCCCTGCCGCTGGCGCAGGGCGTGTCGTTCGACATCGAATAATCGGCGCACCCAGGTAGGTAGAGACCATGACCATCAACGCAACGGTCAAGGAGGCGGGCTTTGAGCCCGCCTCGCGGATCTCCTCGATCGGGGTGTCCGAAATCCTGAAGATCGGCGCTCGCGCGCAAGCGATGAAGCGCGAAGGCAAGCCGGTCATCATCCTCGGTGCGGGCGAACCGGATTTCGACACGCCCGACTTCGTCAAGGACGCCGCCTGCGAGGCGATCAAGCGCGGTGACACCAAGTACACCGCCCTCGACGGCACGCCGGAACTGAAGAAGGCGATCCGCGAAAAGTTCCAGCGTGAAAACGGCCTTGCCTACGAGCAGGACGAGATCACGGTTTCGACCGGCGCCAAGCAGATCCTGTTCAACGCCATGATGGCGTCGATCAATCCGGGCGACGAGGTGGTCATCCCGACGCCCTACTGGACCTCCTATTCGGATATCGTCCAGATCTGCGAAGGCAAGCCGGTTCTGATCCCCTGCGACGCCTCCTCCGGCTTCCGGCTGACCGCCGACAAGCTCGAGGCCGCAATCACGCCGAAGACGCGCTGGGTGCTTTTGAACTCGCCTTCGAACCCGTCGGGTGCCGCCTACAGCGCGAGCGACTACCGGCCGCTGCTCGACGTGCTCCTCAAGCATCCGCATGTGTGGCTGCTGGTCGACGACATGTACGAGCACATCGTCTATGACGGCTTCCGCTTCGTCACCCCGGCCCAGCTCGAGCCCCGCCTCAAGGACCGCACGCTCACGGTCAACGGCGTCTCCAAGGCCTATGCCATGACCGGCTGGCGCATCGGCTATGCCGGCGGTCCGCGCGACCTGATCAAGGCGATGGCTGTTGTCCAGAGCCAGGCGACCTCCTGCCCCTCCTCCGTCAGCCAGGCCGCTTCGGTTGCCGCGCTGACTGGTCCGCAGGAGTTCCTGAAGGAACGGACCGCCAGCTTCCAGCGCCGCCGCGATCTCGTCGTTACCGGCCTCAATGCCATCGACGGCCTCGATTGCCGCGTCCCGGAAGGTGCCTTCTACACCTTCTCCGGCTGCGCCGGCATGCTCGGCAAGGTCACGCCCTCGGGCAAGGCAATCGCAACGGATACGGACTTCTGCGCCTACCTCCTCGACGACGCCCACGTCGCCGTTGTTCCGGGCTCGGCCTTCGGTCTCTCGCCGTTCTTCCGCATTTCCTATGCGACCTCGGAAGCGGAACTGAAGGAAGCGCTCAAACGCATCGCCGACGCCTGCGCTCGGCTTTCTTGACGAACTCCGGACGGCGCCGAGGCGCCGTCCGCTCCTAGAACGTCGGCGGCGTACAGGCGCTGATCACTTCGCAAGGCACCGGCCCAACGCAGCGGAAACGATGCGGCCGCCGGCTTTCAAAATAATAGGCATCCCCCGGTCCCAGGATCCGCCGCTCATCGTCGACGGTGACCTCGATGCGGCCCGACAATACGATGCCCCCTTCCTCGCCGTCATGCACCAGCGGCACTTTCCCGGTATCGGCGCCCGGCTGATAGACCTCTTTCAGGATCTGCAGGCTGCGGCCGAAGAGGTTTTCGCCGATCTGGCGATACGAAATCGGCCCCTTGCCGATCTCGACCAGTTCCTCCGCCGCATAGAACGCCTTGCGCGGTCGTTCCGGCTCGAAGGAGAAGAATTCCGCAAGCCCGATTGGAATGCCGTCGAGAATACGCTTCAGCGCACCGACGGAAGGATTGGAGGCGTTCGACTCGATCAGCGAGATCGTCGAATTGGTGACGCCGGCGCGCTTGGCCAGTTCGCGCTGCGACAGATTGTGCATCAGGCGGAGATGACGAAGCCGGCTTCCGATATCGACGGTCATATGATCCGAACCCTTGGTGTTCAGGTTGTTCGAAATAGCGCAAACACGCTACAACGGTACAATAAATTTCAATGACTTAACTGACAGCAGAAAAGGACTTGTTTGGCAAATCAAATCATGGCGTCAATCGCCGAACTCAGGAGGATGCCATGAACCAGCACACCAAACCCAACGCCCCCGTTCTCGACAGCTATTGGATGCCGTTTACCGCCAACCGGCAGTTCAAGCAGGCTCCGCGCCTGCTCGCGTCCGCCGAGGGCATGCACTACACCAGCACCGACGGCCGCACGATCCTCGACGGCACTGCCGGGCTCTGGTGCGTCAACGCTGGCCATGGCCGCCGTCAGATCGCGTCTGCCGTCGAGCGCCAGCTGTCGACGATGGATTTTGCGCCCTCGTTCCAGATGGGCCATCCGATTGCCTTCGATTTTGCCGAGCGCCTCGCCGAAATCGCGCCGGGTCCGGAAGGCCAGAAGCTCGACCGCGTCTTCTTCACCGGTTCGGGTTCTGAATCGGTCGACACGGCCCTGAAGATGGCGATCGCCTATCAGCGCGCGATCGGCCAGGGCACCCGCACGCGCCTGATCGGCCGAGAACGCGGCTATCACGGTGTCGGCTTCGGCGGCATTTCGGTCGGTGGCATCCTCAACAACCGCCGCGTCTTCCCGCAGCTTCCTGGCTCCGACCACCTGCGCCACACGCATGACCCCGCGAAGAACGCCTTCGTCAAGGGCCAGCCGGAACACGGCGCCGAGCTTGCCGACGATCTCGAGCGGCTGGTGGCGCTGCATGGCGCCGAAACCATCGCCGCCTGCATCGTCGAGCCGGTCGCCGGCTCAACCGGCGTGCTGATCCCGCCGAAGGGATATCTTGAGCGTCTGCGCGCCATCTGCGACAAGCACGGCATCCTGTTGATCTTCGACGAAGTCATCACCGGCTTCGGACGCCTCGGCGCCGCCTTTGCCACCGACTTCTTCGGTGTAACCCCGGATATGGTGACGGCGGCCAAGGGTCTCACCAACGGTGCGATCCCGATGGGCGCGGTCTTTGCCAGCCGCAAGGTGCATGACGCGCTGATGCATGGGCCCGAAAACGCGATCGAGCTCTTCCACGGCTACACCTATTCCGGCCATCCGGCCGCCTGCGCTGCCGGTATCGCCACGCTCGACATCTACCGCGACGAGGGCCTCATGACCCGCGCCGTCGAGCTGCAGGACGCCTGGCACGACGCCATGCACTCGCTGAAGGGCCTGCCTCATGTCATCGACATCCGCACGATCGGCCTGATCGCCGGCATCGAGTTGCAGTCGCGCGACGGCGCAATCGGCGCCCGCGCCTACGACGTCTTCGTCGATTGCTTCGAGAAGGGCCTGCTGATCCGCGTCACCGGCGACATCATAGCCTTCTCGCCGCCACTGATCGCCGAAGAGAAACATTTTGGCGAGATCGTCTCGATCCTCGGCGATGCGCTGAAGCGCGCCAAGTAAGCCCAAGCGACGCACGACAAGGCAACGCCGCCGCCGAAGATCTCGGCGGCGGCGTCTGCATTTCGATTGCACACCTGAATCCGGCTAACGTCTCTACGCGCGAGGCGCGTCCTAACGAATCAACAGCGCCCGGAAATCGTTGACGTTGGTTCCGGTCGGTCCGGGCACGAAGAGATCGCCGCTCACGTCAAAGGCCGACCAGGCGTCGTGCCGGGTAAGATGTAGACGTGGATCGATGCCAGCCGCCCGCATGCGGGCAATGCTCTGCCCATTTGCAAAGGCACCGGCATTGTCTTCGGAGCCGTCGATGCCGTCCGTATCGGCGGCAAGCGCATCGATCCCCGACACGCCGTCGATATCGAGCGCCAGCGACAACAGGAACTCGCTGTTGCGCCCGCCCTTGCCGTAGTCCTTGCCCGAAATCGTCACCGTCGTCTCACCACCGGAAAGCAGTACGACCGGCTTGCCAAACGGCCGGTCTCTCAGCGCCACTTCGCGGGCAAGCGCTGCATGCATGCGACCGATATCGCGCGCTTCACCCTCGATCGCGTCCGAGAGTATATGCGCCTCGATGCCGAGTTCGCGCGCCTTGGCCGCCGCCGCTTCGAGCGAAACGCTTGCCGAAGCAACGACGTGACACTCATGCGCGGCAAACCGCGGATTGTCCGGATCGGGCGCTGCAGCGGCCTCCGAGCGCAGATGCGTCACCACTTGGTCGGGAAGTTCCATGCGATAGCGGGCAACGATCTCCAGCGCCTCGGCCGCCATGCTGCGATCCGGAACGGTCGGCCCCGAAGCGACGAAGGCCGGGTTGTCGCCGGGTACGTCCGAAACGACCAGACTAACGACACGCGCCGGAAAGGCGGCTGCAGCGAGCCGCCCGCCCTTTATCCGCGACACGTGCTTGCGAACGACGTTCATAGCCGAGATCGGCGCGCCGGAGGCAAGCAGCGCCTTGTTGACGGCGATCTCGTCGGCGAGCGTCAAACCCTCAGGCGGCGCCGGGAGCAGGGCCGAGCCGCCACCGGAAATCAGCGCGATGACCAGATCGTCCGCCGTCAAACCGGCCACGGCCTTCAGCAAGGCATCCGAGGCAGCAAGCCCCGCCTCATCCGGCACCGGATGAGCCGACTGCAGCACAGTGATCGTCTCACACTGTTCGATCGGTCCATGACGGGCGACGACCGTTCCGGAGAAGGGATGCTTCCAGAGCTTCTCGAAGGCGGCGGCCATCTGGCTTGCCGCCTTGCCCGCGCCGACGACCACCGTCCGCCCTTTCGGCGGGGCGGGCAGATGCGCCTTGATCGCCTCATAAGGATCGGCGGCTCGAACGGCTTCCTCGAAAAGCCGGGTCAGGAAGAGGCGCGCATCGATCATGGCGTCCTCAGCCGGCGATTTCGAGATCGTAGACGAAGATGCCGGCAATGCCGCCCTCGGCCGCAGCAACGATCTTGGCGCCGGTCTTGCGGTGCTCCTCGTCTTCCAGATAGGCATCGCGCGCCGCCGCGTCAGTGAAGTCGACGATGAAGCCTTCGGCAAAGCCCTTGTCCATGCCCACTTCCGGGCTGACATTGGCGCCGATATGGGCGGCAAGAAATCCCTGTAGCCGGGCCTTCAGCGCGGCAATCTCCCCGAAGATCACCGCCTTCTCCTCGCTGGAGATTTCGGGGCGGAAGCGAATGAAGACACAATGGCGGATCATGGGGACCTCAACGGATATCGGCGCGGGCGCGCGGGCGGCTGTCGTTGCGTTCGTGGGCGAAGATCGCCGGCGGCAGGGGCTGGCGCTCGCGGATGATGTCGGCGCCCTTCTCCCCCATCATGATCGTCGGCCCGTTGGTGTTGCAAGAGGGAACGCGCGGCATCACCGAGCTGTCGCAGACGCGCAGGCCTTCAAGGCCACGCACCTTGAGATCGAGCCCGACCACCGCCATCGCGTCCGTGCCCATCTTGCAGGTGCCGACGGGGTGATGGTCGGTCTTGGCGTTGGCGCAGCCGTAGTCGAAGAACTGCTCGTCGCTGACGACCGAATTGCCCGGCAGGCGCTCCGCCAGCACGAAGGGCTTTAGCGCCGCCTGCTGCATGATCTCGCGGGCGATCTTCAGGCCTTCGATCGACATCCTGCGATCATGCGGATCCTCCCAGTAGTTGGGATCGATCAGCGGCGCTGCCGCCGGATCGGAGGAGGAAAGCCGCACCGTTCCGCGCGAGCGCGGATGCAGATAGGCGGAGTTCAGCGTCACGCCGGCATTCTTCAGCTTTTCGACGCCCGCCTCGATGCCCGAGCCGAGACCGAGATGGAACTGGATATCGGGCGAGCGGGCGTTCGGATCGGCATACCAGAAGCCACCGGTCTCAAACAGCGACGACGCCACCGGGCCCGAGCGGAAGAGCACGTATTGCAGGCCAGCCCATAGCGTACGATGGAGTTTTGCGACGCCGTCATACGTGTGGTCGCCGGTGCATTCGGAAATGACAAAGAGATCGAGGTGATCCTGCAGGTTGCCGCCGACACCCGGTAGGTCATGTTTTACCGCGACACCCACCGATTTCAGGTGATCGGCAGGCCCAATGCCGGACTGCAACAAGAGCTTGGGTGAACCGATGGCGCCGGAAGTTACCAGCACCTCGCGCTCCGCCCGGATGATCTCGCTGCCCTTGCCGGTGACGACTTCGACGCCGACGGCACGTGTACCCTCAAGCACGATCCGCGCCACGCGCGCGCCGGTGCGAACCGTCAGATTGCGGCGATCCTTGATCGGCGAAAGATAGGCAAGCGATGCGCTCGAGCGGCGGCGATTGCGCTGGGTGAGCTGATAGAAGCCGACGCCCGCCTGCTGGCGACCGTTGAAATCGTGATTGTAGGGAATGCCGAGTTCCTGACCGGCGCGGATATAGGCGTCGCAGATCGGCAGCGCCGCCGTGGGCATCGAGACACCGAGCGGGCCGCCATAGGCGTGATAGTCGTCGGCAAAGCGCTGGTTGTCTTCTGAGCGCTTGAAATAGGGAAGCACGCTGCGATAGTCCCAGCCGGTGCAGCCGTCTTCGGACGCCCAGAGGTCGTAGTCGGCGGCGTTCCCGCGGGTATAGAGCTGGGCATTGATCGACGAGCCACCACCGATGACCTTGGCCTGGGTATAGCGTAGCACCCTGCCCTTCATGTGCTTCTGCGGCACGGTCTCCCAGCCCCAGCTGGCAACGCCCTTGGTCATCTTGGCAAAACCGGCCGGCATATGAAACAGCGGATTCCAGTCGCCGCCACCGGCCTCCAGCAAAAGGACACGGACCGATGGATCCTCGGAGAGGCGATTGGCGAGAACGCAGCCGGCCGGGCCGGCGCCGGTGATGATGTAGTCGTAGCTCATTCCCTGTCTTCCCTCCGCCGTCACCAATTTGGAACGTTCCAAATTTTCGACGTGTTCAATTCAAATCCTGCCCGCTTGCGAGCCTCAATAATCCTGCGCGTTTCCTAGAGACGGCCGATCGAAAGCCCGCCATCCGCCTGGATGACCGAGCCGGTGGCAAAGGCGAATTTGCCGCCGGCAAGCCCGGCCGCGATATTGCCGATGTCATCGGGCTCGCCCCAGCGCCGCATCGGCACCAACCCGCCGTCAATCAAGCCATCGTATTTCGCCGAGACGCCGGCGGTCATGTCGGAGCGGATGATACCCGGCCGGATCTCGAAAACCGAGATGCCGGTATTGGCAAGCCTGAGCGCCAGCCCCTGGCTGAAGGCGGCAAGGCCGGCCTTGGTCATGCAATAGTCGAGCCGCTCGGGCGACGTCATCGTTGCCGAAACCGAGGTGATGTTGATGATCGACCGCGGTGCTACATCAGCCGGATCCGTCAGCATCGAGACGAGCACGGCCTGGGTGAAGAATACCGTTCCCCGCAGGTTGGTGGCGACGATCGTGTCGAAATTTTCCGGCAGCAGATCGAGGAAATCACCCCGCATCACCGAGGCGATGCCGGCATTGTTGACGAGGCAGCGGATCGGACCGAGCTCGGCGCGAACACGCTCGACAGTCGCCGCATGGCCGCTGATATCGGCAAGGTTCGCTTCGATGTAGATCGCCCGGCCGTGGTCGCCGGAAAGTTCCGACAGCGTCTGGGCGGTCGTCGCGTCCGCCGCACCGAGGCCGGTGAGCGCAATATCGAAGCCCTCGCGGGCGAGCGCACGGGCGACGCCGAGACCGATGCCGCGGCGGCCGCCGGTGACGATGGCGACGGGGCGCGTCGATGACGTCATGATCGAAACTCCCTAGTGGCGATATGGTCGGCGACCCTGAGCGCCTGGGCAGCAACGGTCAGCGCCGGATTGACGGCCGCCGATGTCGGCAGGAAGCTCGCGTCGACGACGAAGAGGTTCGGGTGGTCGTAGGCGCGACAGTAGGTGTCGAGCGGCGCATGCTTCGGGTCTTTGCCCATCCGCACCGTGCCGCACTGGTGTGACGGCGTGCGTTTGTCGAAAGCCTGGGACAGCACGATCGGATAGCCGGCTGCCTTGAAATGCGCGCGCATCTTCGCTTCGAGCCCGGACAGCGCCTCCATGTTCGAGCGTCGCCACTGCATGATGATGCCGTTGCCGTCGACCATGATGCGGCTTTCCGGGTTCGGCAGGTCCTCCGTCATCATGTACCAGTCGACCGCATGGCCGGCCATGAAATCGAAGGCAAACCGCGGCGCCCAGAGGGGCGCATTGGCCTTGAGGATGTCGCCGTTGATCTTGCCGAGCAGCTGGACGTTGCCGAGCGGCAGGCCATCCCTGCTGCCGGTGAGGTAATAGTCGTTCAGCATCAGCGTCTTCTGGTAGATGCTGTCGTTGCGCTTGAACGGGTTGATTGCCAGCATGGCGCTGCAATTGTGGTTCATGAAGTTGCGGCCGACCTGGTCGGAGGCGTTGGCGAGCCCCTTGCCGTCGCCGGACCGCAAGAGGATGGCGGCCGAATTGATCGCGCCCGCCGACAGGATTACCAGCTTCGGCGACAGCTTCTTCTTCTCGCCCCTGTGGGTGTAGTGGATCGCCTCGATCCGGCCGCCGGGTCCCGCCTCCAGCGTGTCGACATGCGCCGAGGTGATCAGCTCGATATTGGGATCCTTCAGTGCGGAAGCGAGCGATGCGGTTTCAGCGTCCATCTTGCCGTTGCCGGTGTTCGGAAACCCGTCCCAGGGCGTGCGCCCGCCGGCAAGCCAGGCGTCGATGTCGACGCCGAGCGGCAGCGTTGCCGGATTGAGCCCCTGCGCCTTCAGCTCTGCACGGGCCCGCGCAATCGCCGGCTCGTCCGGCACCGGGCCGAAAGTGTAAGGCGAGCTGTGGAACGGCTCCGTCGGGTCGTCGCCCAATTCGCCGCGCACCTCGAACAGCTGCTCGGCCTTGCCGTACCAGGGCTCCAGCTCCTCGTAAGGGAAAGGCCACGCCGGCGAAACGCCGCCGAGATGCTGCATCTCGGTGAAATCTTCGGCCCGGTATCGCAGGAGCACCGCACCGAAGAGCTTGGAATTGCCGCCGACGAAGTAGAAGTTTCCGGGGTTGAACTCGGTGCCGTCGGGTTCGCGCCACATCTCCCTCGGGCGGAAGTGGCCCTTGACGAAGATCGAGCTGTAGCTGCGCGCCTCCGGCGTATCGGGCAGGCGGTCGCCACGCTCGAGGATGGCGATGCGGGCGCCGGAGCCGGCAAGCCCCGCCGCAAGCGTGGAGCCGCCGATCCCCGACCCGATAATGACGATGTCCGGCTGCTCCTGCATCGTTGGTTACGCGATCCGCTGCTGGCTCTGCGGATCGAAGAACACCGCCTTGTCGAGATTGAAGGCAAGGCGCGAGGTCTGCCCGGGCGCGATGCGGGCATCGGCTCTCAGCCGGGCAACGATTTCCTTGCCGCCGAGACGGGTGACCGCAAAGGTATCGGAGCCGGCCGGCTCGACCACCTCGATCAGGCACTCGCCCTCGGCGACCACCTTGGCATTGCGGTCGGCGCCATCAGGATCGGTCAGCGCTTCCGGACGGATGCCGAAGACGACGTCCTTGCCGGCATAGGCAGACAGTGCGCCGTTGGCCTGAGGCACCGCAAGCTTCAGCGGCTCGGCATTCGGACGCGTCAGCGTGACCGCAATGTCGGAGCCGCTCT